>PVWD01000014.1 GCA_003003615.1 filamentous cyanobacterium CCP2
GGGTGAAGCAGGAAGCGGAAGCGGAAGGGTTAGACAAAATTTTTGAGGCGGCGGGTTTTGAGTGGCGCGAACCGGGTTGCTCCATGTGCCTTGCCATGAACCCCGACAAGCTGCAAGGTCGGCAAATCAGTGCTTCCTCTTCCAACCGCAACTTTAAAGGGCGGCAAGGTTCCTCCTCTGGACGAACTTTGTTGATGAGTCCGGCAATGGTGGTGGCAGCGGCAATCACAGGGCAGGTTTCTGACGTGCGATCGTTGTTGTAGACAGTGAGGAGTGAGGGAGTGAGGGAGTGGGGGGAAGAGATGTTTAGTCGGGTGAAGTTCCGCTTGCTGAATTCTCTGCCAAGAGCGATCGGAGTCTTGCTAGTTCTGCTTCTGCCGCTTCTGCCCTTTGGCGTTCTTGTTCAGCCCGTTGATGTTCCTGCTCGGCTTTTTCTGCACTCCAAAGCAGCAAATTTCCGGCTTCATCCCACCAGCGCAACCAATGAATCGTCCTTCCCAAGCGTTTTCCATGCCAGATGCCCAAAAATAACCGCAATGCTGGAATCCAAAAACGTCCTTGCTCATTGGGGGATTGCAGGGCATATTGCTTTTCCTGAAGCTGGCGGACTTCCAGTGTGAGGCTATGGGGGTCAAAGATGACGTAAGTTGGAACCTGAAGAATCTGCTCGTAAAAGTACAGCTTGCCATAGGGGTAAATTGGACGGACGGAATATTCGCCGGTTTCGGTATCCGAGAGGAATTCCATCACAACTGCGATCGGGTCGCCTTCCAACTGGGGGGTGTAGTTGCGGCGAATTGTTCCTTCAGGGATGGGAAACACGCGGGGTACGTACAGCCAGTCTGGTGCTTTTACAACAATCTGCTGGTTCACTGATGCCACCAGTCCAAAGTTGGAAGCAATCAGCATTTCAGGTTGAATCAATCCGGCTTCTCCCAAAGCATCCGTTAGGGCAGCGGCGAGTAAGGGTTGCAGCAAATTTTCCACAGGATCATCCGGCAGTACAAAGTCATCGGGCAGCTTTTCCCAGGTAATGGTCAGGTGGGGCGATCGAGCGGTTTGAAATACCACAGGTTTCCTTCCTTCAGGCGTGTCTGGGGAACTGCTTTCATCCTAATCGGATGCTACCAGCCTGATTTGTTCGGTCATACAGTTTTGCTATTTCGTATTATCCAAAAGGAGAATGAATCATCATGAGTCAAGTTCAATCTGTTTCTGGTCGTGCCGTTCCCCTCGTGGGAAATGATATTGATACCGATCGCATTATTCCAGCGCGGTTTCTCAAGTGCGTTACGTTTGATGGGTTAGGCTCTCACGCCTTTGAAGACGATCGGGCCCAATTTCAAGGAAACCATCCCTTTGATCAGTCCCAGTATCAGGGGGCAGAGGTGCTGGTGGTAAATCGTAATTTTGGTTGTGGGTCGTCGCGGGAACATGCACCGCAGGCAATTTCCAAGTGGGGAATTAAAGCCTTGGTGGGGGAAAGTTTTGCAGAAATTTTCTTTGGTAACTGCGTAGCAATGGGGATTCCTTGCGTTACGGCAGACCCAACAGATGTGCAAACCTTACAAAACTGGATCGCGGCTAACCCCCAAACCCCAGTAACGGTTGACTTGGAAACGCTGCAAGTCCGATTTGGTGAATCTGCAATTCCAGTGCAAATGAATGAAGGATCGCGCCAGATGTTTACAACTGGAACCTGGGATGCCTGCGGTCAACTGGTAGCCCAAGCAAATGCAATTCGCGAAACGGCGGCTCGTTTGCCCTACGTGAGTTGGAGTCAAGCAGCCAGTTAAGGAACTTTGGGTCAGCATCTTGCTTGGAGTGGGCAAGGTGCTGATGTCGCGTGATTGCTGCGACAAACGAAAAAGGTAGGCACAGGGCCTACCCATAGCAATTAATGTGATGAATGGGAATGTGATGAATGGGAAACTACATAGATTAAGCAGTACTCAACTGTTAGACAATTTCTCTGACCCGATCGTCTGCTGTAATCACAGGGGGGGCTGCAAATACGGTGGAGTAGACCCATCCTGCTAAAATCGCACCCAAAATGGGGGCAAGCCAGAACAGCCACACCTGACCAAACAGTTCCAGATTGCCGCCAAAAACCCCAGTAATGAGGGCTGGCCCTGTACTGCGGGCTGGGTTAACAGAAGTGTTGGTGACAGGAATGCTGATTAGGTGGATGAGAGTGAGGCACATGCCGATCGCAATGGGAGCAAACCCCTGCGGAGCACGGCCGTCTGTGGCACCCAAAATCACAATTAAGAATAGGAATGTGAGCAGTAGTTCGGTTAAGAAGGCTGAAAACAGGCTGTAGCCGCCTGGAGAATGGACACCGAACCCGTTTGTGGCAAGCGGATTGGAGCCAGAAAAGTCTAGGGGGCCATTTCCACTCGCAATGATGAAAATGACAACAGCAGCGACGATTGCCCCTAAAACCTGAGCCACGATGTAAGGCACAAGTTCATTTCCAGGAAACTTTTTACCTGCCCACAGTCCAAAAGAGACGGCCGGATTCAGGTGACAACCAGAAATGTGGCCAATGGCATAGGCCATTGTTAGCACGGTTAAACCGAAGGCTAAAGAAACCCCCAGAAACCCTAAACCAAAAAAGTTGGCAGTGTCAGGAAACTGAGCATCAGCCGGAAATGCTGCTGCTAATACAGCACTTCCACACCCGCCTAACACTAACCAAAATGTACCGATAACCTCGGCAATGCACCGTTTTCCAAGAGGCATATTACTAAACTCCTTGCAAGTTCTGAGATGGAGCCAATCAAACGCGATTTGAAGTCACCCACCCACAGGGCATTTCAATGAACCCCATTTCTACCTTTGATCCCAAATGATCCCAAAAATGAGCTTGATCAATCGCGGACGTAGAACAGAACGACACTCAAAAGCTTGCTTTACAAAGCACAATCGAACGAAGCGATCGACTAGGTGCTTGGAGGCAAATGGTTTTAACTTCACGAAATGAATGATAACTGAAAACTCATGAATTTTGAATAGAGGACACGCAGCCTGCCCCAATGAAAGCTCGCCAGCCTGTTTCAATTCCGTTTGCGGAATGAATTCGATCGCGGTTGTGGTTGGCTTTTTGGAAAAGACTTTTGGAGGAGCGGAGCCAGTTCTGTGGAGGTTAAATCTCGCCATTGTCCAGGTTTCAGCTCTTCTAAACGCAAATGCCCGATCGCCACTCGTACGAGACGCAACGTTGGGAACCCGATCGATGCAGTCATACGGCGCACCTGGCGATTTCGCCCTTCAGTTAAAGTTAGTTCCAGCCAGGCCGTTGGCACAGATTTGCGAAACCGAATGGGTGGCTCACGCGGAGGTAGATCAGGTTCAGTGAGTAATTTTACCTGAGCGGGTCGGGTGCGGTAGTTTTGAATAGTAACCCCTTGGCGAAGCGGTTCTAAGTCAGCTTCAGTGGGGATTCGTTCAACTTGTACCCAGTAAGTACGGGGATGAGCAAATTTTGGATCGGTGAGCCAGTGCTGAACGCGCCCATTGCTGGTTAGTAACATTAGCCCTTCACTATCGCGATCGAGCCGCCCAACGGGATAAACATTTGGAACTGAAATAAAGTCTTTCAGGGTAAAGCGATCGTCTGGCGTTTTTTCGCCCGTAAATTGCGAGAGAACGTCGTAAGGTTTGTAGAACAAAAGGTAGCGATCGGTCACAGGCAGAAAGGTAAAAAACAAAAGTAGAAGAAAAAAGAATTGGAGCAAAGAGGGAAGTAAAGGTAACAGTTAAAGTATGACTAATCTATTTTAGAAAAATCGTTTCAGAGAATATCTATATAACTTCTATTTGCTAGCTAAAAACTAGAAACAAATCGCGAAATTCTACTTGTACAATAGAAACGCTCACTCGATCGCCCTCCCCCAAAACTCAGCTTGTGAGCTAGAGCTTGCTTTTTAGAAATGAAATTCTTCTTAATAGATTTAGATAATAACCTGCGTATTTTCTGTGAAGAAACATTGCGACCCTTTAATAAAGATTTAGATAAAGTTCCTATCTGTCTCAATCCCCTTTAATCTACTTTAATAAGCATATTGCTGGGGTAACGATATGGACATGAAAAATTATCGAGTGATTTGCACCCTTACCTTTGGCGACATTTATGGTCAGGTGATCGTGTGGCTAGGAGTGATTTTTGCCAGCTTGGCTGCTGCTCTGGCATTGATGGGGGCAAGCCGTCCAGTTTATGCCCTAGCGACAGTAGGGTTAATTCTGGTTCTCTCTCTACCCTTCTTGCTGTTTGCTTTTGTGACAACGTTGCTCAATCATATCGAACTGGTAATGGTTGATCCGGCTAAACAGGCAAAAACAAAGTCAACACTTAAGGCAACTCAAAAACCGGCTCAGGCAGCAGGTTAGTATCGTTCTTCTTCGCTCAAGGATGGGTTAATGCAGGGTGCAGCAGATGTACCCTGATTTTTTTGTTTAATTAAGCGATTGCATGAGTTGTTCAGCTCTTTGGGTAATGCTTGTCCAATGGGCTGCTTCGATCGTTGCCTTGGGAAAAAGCTGGCTGGATACCCCAACGGCGATCGCCCCTGCATCAATGAAGGTTCTGGCATTATCCAACGTTACCCCTCCAGTTGGAATTAAAGGAATTTGCCCTAATGGGCCCTGGAGATGGCGAATGTAGGCGGCACCTCCCACCGACTGGATTGGAAAAACCTTGATGGCGGAAGCTCCTAATTGCCATGCTGTGACAATTTCCGTGGGAGACAACGCTCCTGGAATAATCGGAACTTGCTGGTTAACTGCCGTTTGGATCATGTCTGGATTGGTGTGCGGCATGAAGAGGAAAGCGGCCCCCGCAGCGATGGCTTCCCACAGTTGGTCAGGGCTAAGTAAGGTGCCTGCCCCAATCAGGCAATCGGGTAATTCAATTCGCAGTTGGTGAACCAGTTTGGCCGCTTGATGACTATTCCAGGTAATTTCAATCAGCCGCATCCCTCCCGCCGCAACAGCTTGCGCCATCTGTACACCCAACTCTAGCTGAGGGGCGCGAATCACGGCAATCACTCGCTGGGATTGAACTTGTGATAACCAGGATTGTTCCGTCATAGCTGAACCCAACCCATTGCAACTGAGCATTGCACGACCTTAACTCTTAACTCTTAGCACTGAACCCTTCGCATTCCTGGCAATTGGCAATCTAATTTGACATAATTTCAATTAGATAGTCATCTACTTAGACGCATATCTATTTAATTGCTGAGAAGTTAGAACAATAGTTGTAGGACAAATGCATGGAAGCATCAGATATCCAAACCCTTCTGCGTTTCTTTAAAGTCATGGCGAATGAGAGTCGCTTAAAAGTTGTGGGGCTGTTAGCCCAGCGAGAGTGTAGTGTTGAAGAACTAGCAGCATTATTGAACTTAAAAGAACCAACGATTTCCCATCATCTCGCTAAATTCAGAGAGTTAGATTTGGTACAAATGCAGCCGAAGGGAAATACCCATTTGTATCGCTTGAATATGGAACGGTTGAATGAATTAAACAAATCAGTTGTTGTTGCTTCCCCGATCGCCCTTGCAGAGGATGTGGAACCGGAAGCTTGGGAAACAAAGGTGTTGAAGAGTTATCTAGAAAACGATCGGCTAACAAAAATCCCTGCCAGTCGCAAAAAACGCTGGATTATTCTCAAATGGTTAGTAAAACAGTTTGAACCTAATGTCACCTACCCAGAGAAAGCAGTCAATGAAATAATTCAGCAGGCTCACCCGGATTCTGCCACTCTGAGGCGAGAGCTGGTGGGCTATCAAATGATGCGGCGTGAGAATGGGATCTATTGGCGATTACCAGAGTCAGAATGGAAACCTGTCTAGAAAAAGCCTATTGATCAGGACTGACGCAGTTTCCTTGAGATCAATTTCAGGCTAAAAGCGAAAACCCATTGAAATGGGTTGTTTTGGGAATTTGAGTTCGTTTCAACGGTCTTGAGCGTTGAGCCGGAAGTTGATTTCCAAGTACGAAGTGCGTAAGTCCTATTGATGCTCTTTGCCCTTGAATCCAAATTAAAAAGGCAGGCCCTGTGCCTGCCTCGATTAAGTTAGTCGAACGTCACTCAGAAAAACTATGCGATCGATGCCATTCTGACATCACTGGTTGCCAGCAACTCTTGAAGCTCTTCTGCATCCACCGTTTCCTTTTCAATCAGCATTTCTGCTAAGTGATCCAGAACGGAGCGGTTTTCCTGCAAGACAGACTTTGCTCGACGGTAAGCCTGATCCACCAGATTACGAACCTCATCGTCGATCGCAGAGGCCGTTTCCTCAGAAAAGTCCCGCTCTGCCATGATGTCTCTTCCCAGGAACATGCCTCCCTGAGCGCGACCCAAAGCAACAGGGCCCAGACGATCGCTCATGCCAAACCGAGTTACCATTTGCCGAGCCACGCGGGCCACCTGCTGAAGGTCATTCGATGCTCCAGTGGTGACTTCCTCTTCCCCAAAGACAAGTTCTTCAGCAATTCGTCCGCCCAATGCCACCGCCATCTGGTTTTGCAGGTAAGAGCGAGAGTACAAGCCTGAATCCATCCGGTCTTCGCTGGGGGTGAACCAGGTCAAACCACCCGCACGACCACGAGGAATAATGCTGATTTTCTGCACAGGGTCATAGTCTGGCATTAATGCACCCACCAGTGCGTGTCCCGCCTCATGAAATGCCACCAACTGCTTCCGCTTCTCGCTCATCACCCGGTCTTTCTTTTCTGGACCTGCCAAAACGCGATCGATCGCATCATTGACTTCATCCATTGAAATTTCCGTAAGGTTACGACGAGCCGCCAGAATCGCCGCCTCATTTAACAAGTTGGACAGGTCAGCCCCGGTAAAACCAGGAGTCCGACGGGCAATCTTCTCCAGATCAACATCTTTGGAGAGGGTTTTGCCACGAGCGTGAACGTTCAGGATCTCTAAGCGTCCTTGATAATCTGGGCGATCGACCACCACTTGACGGTCAAAGCGTCCCGGACGAAGCAGAGCCGCATCTAGTACATCGGGGCGGTTCGTTGCAGCAATAATGATGATTCCAGTGTTGCCCTCAAACCCGTCCATTTCTGTAAGCAATTGGTTCAGGGTTTGTTCCCGCTCATCGTTACCGCCGCCTAGACCAGCACCGCGCTGCCGACCTACGGCATCAATTTCATCGATAAATACGATACAGGGTGCATTTGCTTTAGCCTGCTCAAACAAGTCCCGCACGCGAGATGCCCCAACTCCCACAAACATCTCCACAAACTCGGAACCGGAGATAGAGAAGAAAGGCACCCCTGCCTCACCAGCTACTGCTTTTGCCAACAGGGTCTTACCCGTTCCCGGAGGCCCAACCAGCAACACCCCCTTCGGAATTTTTGCCCCAATAGCGGTGAAGCGATCGGCGTTTTTCAAGAAGTCCACCACTTCAGCCAGTTCGAGCTTGGCTTGCTCAATCCCTGCGACATCGTTAAACGTGACCTGAGTTTGAGGCTCCATTTGCACTCTGGCTTTTGACTTACCAAAGTTCATGGCTTGGCTACCGGGCCCACTCTGAGCGCGACGTAGCACAAAGAACAGCACGACCAACAGCAGGAAGGGAATGAACAAGGTACTCAGTACCCTCGCCCAAACGTTGTCTTCTGTTTGAGGAGAGACAGAAATATCAACATCGTTCTCCTGCAAGGTATTCAGCAAACCGGGATCATTTGGCAAATTAACGAGTGAGCGTTGCCCATCGTTGGTTGTCACCTGGGCCCTGGTGCGGTCTGCACTGATAATGACTTTCGCAACCTGGTTATTTTCCACTTGTCCAATGAATTCGCTGTAGCGCAACGTTGTGGCCGTTTGCGTTGGGCGATCGAACAGGGCAGTTGCTAAGAAAATTACAACGACAACCAGAAGGGCATATAATCCGGCATTTCTCCACCGCTTGTTATTCACCGAGGCTTTTCCTCCTACATTCTCAAGGCGAGGGCAGTTTCATTTCTTAATATTTATTAATGTAGCTCATCCTACCAAAGGATGCAGAGTTCTACATCCGTCTTGTCTGCAAGACTTCATTAAAAATGAGAGACTGCCAACCCCATCGCTCATTAATACCTCTATTGTGCCATCTGCATTTGGAATTGCGAGGTTTTTGGGGGTAAGCGGATTGCATAGGGAAGCACAGAAGACTCAATTACATTGCTCAATTACATTAATTAACTTGCCTGAAATTTCCTGAAATGAGGGCTTACAGCGGATCACCCCAGTTTTGCCCCAACAAAAATAGTGTCGCGTTGTACAATTCTGCTTTACGACGCAAGGCAGGTAGGGTGCTAACCCACGTGCATTAGACTCCTGCCATCAGCGATTCACTCTGCGGTATCAGGCATTGTGACAAAGCACATTTTGCAATAGAACGCATTTGTTGAAACAAGTGGAGCATCTGTCTAATGGAAGCGATTGAAGAAATTAACAGTGTCATTAATGGGATTGTTTGGGGCCCTCCCTTTATGATCCTTTTGATTGGAACAGGGCTTTTCTTAACGGTTCGTTTAGGCTTTTTCCAATTTACCCATCTCGTTGATGCCTGGAACCAAACGTTTGGGCAGTTTCTTGCCCGATCAGCTACTGCCGAAGAACAAGGGACGATTACTTCCTTTCAAGCGGTTAGTTCGGCAATGGCAGGAACGATCGGGGTAGGAAATATTGCTGGGGTCAGTACGGCGTTGGCTCTCGGTGGCCCCGGTGCAGTGTTTTGGATGTGGATGTCAGGGCTGGTGGGGATGGCGACCAAGTTTGGTGAGGCGGCCCTGGGTGTTCGCTATCGGGAAATTGATGCCAGTGGTAATGTGTCTGGCGGCGTGATGTACTACATCGAAAAGGGGTTGGGTTCCCGCTGGCGATGGCTGGCAGTTCTGTATGCTTTGTTAGCCGGGTTAGCAGCCTTTGGCATTGGCAATATGGTGCAGGCGAACACGGTGGCGCAGGAGTTAAATCTGCGGTTGGGGGTTCCCACTTGGGCAACTGGAATCGCCATTGTGATCTTGGTGGGGGCCGTGACTTTGGGAGGTATTACTCGCATTGCCAGCACCGCCGAGAAAATTGTGCCGTTTATGGCCATTCTTTATGTTGCAGGTTCACTCATCATTTTGCTGCTGAACCTTCCCCAAATTCCTGGGGCGATCGCGTCAATTTTTGCCAATGCCTTTTCTACTGATTCCATTACCGGGGCAACAGTCGGGCTGGCGATCCGCTATGGAATTGCGCGGGGGATCTTTTCCAATGAAGCTGGGCTAGGAGCTGCATCGATCGTCCATGCTCAGGCTAGGAATACGCCCGCTCGCCAAGGAATGTGGGGTATGTGGGAAGTGTTTATTGACACCATTATTGTGTGCAGCATGACGGCCCTTGTGATTTTGGTGACAAATACTTTACCCACCGGAGCTACCGGAGCCGAGCTTGCTTCCACTGCCTTCGATGCGGGCATTCCGGCTGGGGGCTTCCTGGTGATGATTGGGCTGATTTTGTTTGCCTACACCACCATGCTGACCTGGAACTTTTATGGCGAGAAAAGCTGGGAATATGTTTTTGGTCGGGCAGTGGTTGTGCCGTATCGCTTTTTGTTTTTAGCGTTTTTATTTATTGGGGCGATCGGTGGTTTAGTTCTAATTTGGGATGTTGCAGATACGCTCAATGGCTTGATGGCGGCTCCAAACCTGATTGCGCTGCTGCTGTTGAGTAAACCCCTGGTATGGGAAAAGAATCGCTATCTTCGCGGTGGCACATCCGAGGAAGTGGCTGACCCAGTGGGGGATGTGTAGGGTGAATTAAGCATAGAAGCATAAAAATGGGTAGTGGGATCGATCGAGTCGTAACCCATTACCCATATGTAATTCATGCTCTGATTTTTGCCAAGCTCTATTTGCCAAGCCCTATTTTGTATTTACCTGCCGAGCCATGTCCTTGAACATATCAAGGCTGGGGCCAGGGCGGCGACGGGGCGTATTGGTTGGCAGTAGATGATCGGTAGCAAAATTAGTTGCTTGCGGTTCGGGTTTCGTGATTGATGCAGTAACGGTTTCCTTAACAGGAGTAACTTCTACCCCTTTTGCTTCCGTTTTCTTGGCCTGTTTCTTCGTCTTTTTAGACTTTGCGTCTGCTTCCGGGGACTCAGAAGCTTCAGGTGCAGACTCAGGAACTGTTTCAATCACAACGGCCTCTACCGATTTGGGCTGGTCTGCCTCAGCCGGTTTGGGTGCTGCTACTTCTTTCGCTTCTGGTTTTACAGGTGCTTTTTCTTTTGCTTCTGGCTTAGCCGCCGGTTCAGACCCGTTGGGGGAGGCGGGTTCTGCTTCCAGGAAATATTCGCTTTTTTTACCAAGCCCTAAAAACTTTAATACCATTGTTGCGATCGCTCCTAACGTCTTCTCTCCAGCAAGATCCAACACAGCCTTAAAGACAACGGCACGTCTAAAAGGCGTTGACACAATTGATGCTATAGATACGAGACTATCACGAGATGGGGGCGGGAAAGAAAGGATAAATCAAGGATAAATCTTGGCTCAATCGCTAACCCAAGATTCTTTTCTACAGCGTCCCAAAACCCTTCTTTTTCTTATCTTTTTTCTTTTTCTTACCGGGAGAAGGAGTGTTATATCCACGCCATCCTGGAGGAGGCGCACTAGGGGCCCCACCCATTGGGTCTCCACCGCCAAACATACCGCCCATGCCACCCATACCAGGCATTCCCATTCCTGGAAACCGTCCTTGTCCCATTTGCTGCATCAGCGATCGCATTTTTTGGAAATCTTTGACGAGCTTACTGACATCATCCAGCCCATAGCCAGAACCTCTGGCAATTCGTTTGCGTCGGCTAGGGGAACCAGACAGCAAATCAGGATCGCGCCGCTCTTCGGGGGTCATGGAGTTGATCATGGCTTCCACCCGTTTGAGTTGCTCTTCTCCCTTTTGCAGTTGGTCATCCGACAGCTTGCCCCCCATGCCGGGAATCAGTTTCATAATGCCCGACAGCGACCCCATGTTTTTCATCAAGCGGGTTTGCTTCAGGAAGTCAGTGAAGTCAAATTTAGCAGTGAGGATTTTTTCCTGAAGTTTTTCAGCTTCTTCTAAATCAACCTCTTCCTGGGCTTTTTCCACCAGGGTCAGTACATCGCCCATGCCCAAAATGCGGGATGCCATGCGATCGGGGTAAAAAGGCTGTAATGCCTCTACTTTTTCACCCACCCCAATAAATTTAATCGGCTGACCGGAGATCCGCCGCACCGAAAGGGCCGCTCCACCCCGCGTATCGCCGTCCATTTTAGTAAGAATGGCTCCAGTAATGCCGATTTGCTCATGGAAAGTCCGGGTCAGGTTGGCGGCTTCTTGCCCCGTCATAGCATCCACGACCAATAGGACTTCGTGGGGCTTCACGGTGTCCTTGATTTGGGCTAATTCTGCCATCATCGACTCGTCAATTTGCAATCGACCAGCCGTATCGATAATGACCGTATCAATGCCATCCGCCTTTGCCTTTTCGACCCCCTGACGGGCAATTTCCACCGGGTTTGCATCACTGCCCATGTCAAATACGGGCACATCAATTTGCTTACCCAGGGTGATCAATTGGTCGATCGCCGCCGGACGATACACATCGGTCGCCACCAGTAAGCAATTGCGGTCTTGCTTCCGTAAATGAAGGGCTAACTTGGCAGTGGCAGTAGTTTTACCTGTTCCCTGAAGTCCTGCCATCAGGACGATCGTAGGGGCTGTATCCACATGGGCCATAGGAACATTCGTTTCCCCCATCACCGCCACTAGCTCATCATGGACAATTTTGATGAACTGCTGCCCCGGATTCACTCCGGAAATGACCTCTTCACCCTGCGCCTTTTTCTGGACTTCTGCCACAAAGTCCTTTACCACTTGGAGGTTGGCATCTGCCTCTAACAGGGCACGACGAACTTCCCGTAGGGCTTCCTGAATATTTGACTCCGAAATTTTGTCTTGACCCCGGAGCTTCTTCCAGGCAGACTCCATGCGATCGGCAAGGGCTTCAAACATAACAATGTATCTCTGGCAGTACGGCACATATTAAGACTTCCTTACCATTTTAGAGATTCACGTCCAGGATGTTGAAGCCGTTTACGCAATATCGTTCGGAAAATCAGAATTTCGGGGAATGGGGAGAGACGTGAAATTCCATCATGTTTGTACGGGGAGTGGAGAGCAGGAATAGAGTCGATCGCAGGTAAAACATCCTCACAGAAGGAAAGGGGCAGGCACGATACCCACCCCACAAGATACTCAGTCTTCAGTTCTCCTCGCTCCTTACTCCTCGCTCCTCACTTCCTAAAACCGATAGGCACCGCCGACCTGAACGCTGACAGCCGTATCAGAACTGTCGCGGTATGCATCAAAGCCAACTTTGACATCGCCGTATAGAGCCACATTGCGCTGTACCGCCGTTTCAGCACCCAGCGTTACAAACGGAGCATTTTGGTTGCCTAAGGGTGAAGAATTGACTTCATTTCCAAGGACAAAAGAGTAGCCACCGCCAACATAAATATTCGTGTTTGGAGCAACACCAATGTCATAGGAAAGAACAGGCATGAGGGCACTGTTATCTCCATTGAATAGGTAGGCAGCACGCAAAGAAACTGGTAATTCTTGAATGTCTAAACGACCTTGAACATTTCCACCTAAAACCTGATCATCATCTGAGTTTGTTGCGCCAACAGATACGCCAGCACCTAGATAGCTACCATCCATACCTCTGGCAACTTGGGCTGAAGCTGACTCAGCAGAAAATAGAACAGGTAAAACAGCAAATGTAGAGAAAAGAGAAACTGTTGCGATCGTCTTTAGAGAGAGTTTCATGAGATATTTTCCTTCCAGGGTTAGTTTGACATAGATGGGTTTTGTCGCATTAACACTACAGTTGCGATCGGTTTATTTTCCAGATTCTTATTAGTTGAAGAATTCAAGATTGCCGATCGTATCTGCATTAGATTGAGATTTGTCTCTTTAGATTCATCTCACTGAGGGGGGAATGCAGATGAATGATCTAAGAAATGTTTTTGCGACTTTTTGTTTGCTGCTCATATTCCTGTTATAGTTTTTCGATGAGCAAAGTTGTGATGAGTTATGGTCTGTTCTTCAACTGTCACATGAATGATGAATGTAAACTCAAATAAATCAACTCTTGCTTAAGAAAAATGCAAAAAGTTCCCGAAGTTTGAGAAATTAAAAAGACAGTATTTAGACATCAAAAATATGCAAAAAGTTCCCAGTTCAAAATTCACTTTCCTGGGATAGAGTGCGTTTTCTTTTACACGCCTTTTTATGACTGCTCGAAAATTAATTTAGAAAAATGTCACGAATTCAGCCGCAAACCTTGTCTGACCTGTGCAAGATGCTGCACTATAGCAAATGTTGATAAATATTAAAGAATCGTTATTGCACCTTAAGGTTCCTAATCAGGCAGTAGGGAAAACCGAAACAGATTAAGAAGCACAGGGGAATTATGCCAATTCACACACCAGACTGGGTTAAACACGCCGTTTTCTACCAAATCTTTCCCGATCGCTTTGCTAGAGGGGCACAATCTCTCATGCCAAAGCTAGATTCTGTGCCGTTAGAAGCATGGGACGCGCCACCAACTCCTCAAGGTTACAAAGGGGGGAATCTTTGGGGTGTCATTGACAAGCTCGATTATTTACGCGATTTGGGGGTGACTGCTATCTACTTCACGCCCATTTTTCAGTCTGCCTCTAACCATCGTTATCACACCCACGATTACTACCAGGTTGACCCCTTACTCGGCGGTAATGCAGCTTTATATCGTTTGCTGGAAGCAGCCCACTGGCGCGGCATGAAGGTTGTGCTGGATGGAGTCTTCAACCATGCCAGTCGGGGTTTCTTTTTCTTCAACGATATTTTGGAGAACGGGCCCCACTCTCCCTGGATTGATTGGTTCAAGGTGGAAGGCTGGCCCGTTTCTGCCTATGATGGCGATCGTCCGGCAAATTATGAATCTTGGACGGGTAATCGGGCTTTGCCAGAGTTTAACCACGCCAACCCTGCGGTGCGGGAATACATTATGCAAATTGCTGAACACTGGATTCGCCAAGGAATTGATGGCTGGCGGCTAGATGTTCCTGCTTGCATTAAAGAACCTGGATTTTGGCAGGAGTTTCGCGATCGGGTTAAGGCGATCAATCCCGAAGCCTACATCGTGGGAGAAATTTGGCGAGATGCGCGGCAATGGCTAGACGGAACCCAGTTTGATGGTGTCATGAATTATTGGTTTGCTGGCACAACCATTGCCTACACCGCAGGCGATCGGGTGATTCGAGAAGAAGTCCAAGACCGGGATTATGACCCCTATCCGGCAATGGATGCTGCTACCTACGCCGAAAAGATCCAACTGTTGCTGCATCGCTATCCCTGGGATATTCAACTCACCCAGCTAAATTTGTTGGCAAGCCATGACACCGCCCGTTTGCTGACCCTGGCAAGTGGCGATGTGGATAGCGTCAAATTGGCCACACTTTTGTTAATGACCTTCCCCGGAGCACCCAGCATTTACTACGGTGATGAGGTGGGTTTGGCAGGAGCACTTGACCCAGACTGCCGCCGCAGCTTCCCTGAAAAAGAGCAGTGGAACCAGGAAATTTTAGACTGTCATCGCAGCCTCATCTCCCTCCGCCATGCCCATATTGCCCTTCGCACGGGGGAGTACCGCCTCTTAGGTGCTGATGGGCTAATGTATGTTTTCGCCCGCCTCTGGGAAGGTGATGTCTTGATCATTGCGGTAAACTCAGACGACATTCCCGCCCGGATTGATCTGGAAGCTGTGGGCACCCGCCTGCACGCCCAACCCACTAATATTCTTTACAGCACGAACCCAGAGGCTCCCAAGAAAACCTCCATCCTGTGGACAGATGATAACTTGTTCATCTCTCTCCCACCTCGAACGGCGATCGTGTTGGGGTAACAAAGGGTTGAGAACAGCAGCTAAGTACGGTTTATAGAGATAGGTCGCTTCTGCAAATTAGAGCCTTGGACGAAAGGATAAAACGCTTGTGGGGTGGGCATTTTGCTCGCCCAATTCTTTTTATAATGGGCATCTGTAGTAGGGAAATTTTGTCTTCGATCGTCCCACTCCCTGTACAGACCTGAAATTTCGCGTCTCTCCCTCAATCCTTAATTTCGACAATCTCCTCAAATAGCTGCTCAAATTCTTCCGCTGCTTCCACAGAGGCTTTGCCTAGAAGCTCCCAGACGGTAGCAGCTTGCCCGAAGGTGTCGGCGATCGCCTGTCGCTGATGAATCACAGTGTCTAAAACGGGTACACCAATATTCGTTAGAAGGGTGATGGCTTCATCTTTTAGGCGAGTACCTTTGACGGCTCTGGACAAAAATACGGCTGCTTGGGGCTTGCCTTCGCGTTGGGTTTGGGCTTGTCGGATCAGGCGGATCGCGTCAGAAGCCGATCGCAGATCAACACCCGTAGGTTGGCAAGGGATGATGGCTAAATCGGTGCAGTAAAGGATGGCTTTGGTGGCATCGGAGAGTCCTGCGGGGCCGTCCACAACCACATAGCTATATTTTTTCGCCAACTTGGGAATACAATCCAACAGTTCTTGGGAAGTTTGGGCAACCACACAGGGAATCTTGTCTTCTAGCGAATCAATCCAAATTGAGCTAGAACGCTGAGCATCGGCATCCACCAGAACAACTTGATTTCCCCGATGGACAAGCCAATAGGCAAAGTGGACGGCAGTTGTGGACTTGGCACATCCACCCTTTTGGTTGACAAAGGCAATGATTGACATGCTTTAGGAACTCCCTCACTGCACTCAACGATCCAGCAAATCTGGCTAGCAAATCTGGTATGCATCTTGCTTCTACAGATTCAGTGATGCACCAAATGGTGGAAGCTAAACAGGATAAAACCAGGCTAAGATTCTAAAAAATCTTAGTGGACAATGGGCGATCGAACCAGTTTGCTCCCATAATCTGAGAAGTTTATCGCGGTACACTAGATTTGGCTCAAAGGGATTTGCTCTCCAAGCAAAGCACCCTTGCAGATTACCATCTGTGTAGCAACGAAGTTCCTCCTGTTCTAGGAATTAGCGAATTTCCTTAGCTGTTCCCCTAAAATCTCTATCGGAAACGAAGTTTCAAACCTATGGATGTCAAATTGATTTTACTGGGTTTTACCCCTATCTTTATCCTCGCCTGCTTGTTCTTTGGCACACGCAACGGGTTCTACGATACTGATAACTATCACGGTAATGGCTCTGCTCATTAGGGCAGGCAAGTCATGGAGCAATTGGAGTGTTTACCTTACGGCGTAGGTCATGCCGATGAGGGTGTTTGTTTACTGGTGCAGCTTGGCCCGCACCGCGTTTTGCTAGACTGTGGCCTGAATAGTGTGGCCCCTCTCATTGTTGATCGCCACCATCCCCTTCCTGCTGATCTGGTGCTGTGTACCCATGCCCATCCTGACCATGCGCGGGGGTTGTTAGAGCTACATCAGATGTATCCAAAGCTACCAATTTATGCCAGCGAGGTGACAACCCAACTGTTACCCCTCAACTGGTTGGGTGCAGCGAATGGTGGAGGAGTCGAGGCCGTTCCGTCCTTTTGCCAAGCATTGCCTTGGCGAGTTCCCGTTGAGTTCTCCGATGGTTTGAGTGCGGAACTTTATCCTGCTGGGCATTTGCCGGGTGCTGCTGCCTTCTTGCTCACATACACAACAGAGCAACGATCGTACACGCTGTTTTATACAGGTGATTTTTTGCTGTCCAATTCGCGGTTGGTAGATGGACTACCGCTTGAAGAACTGCGGGGCTTGAAGCCAGATGTGCTAATTCTAGAAGGCAGCTACGGCACGGCCCGCTATCCCCATCGTAGACAGCAGGAAAACCAGCTAGCAGAACGGCTCCATCGGGCGATTCTTGACCAGCAATCAATTTTGTTGCCCACGCCGACCCTTGGTATGGGGCAAGAGTTACTCATGCTTTTGCGGAGCCACCATCACTTCACAGGGCGCGACCTAGATATTTGGGTGGGAGGAAGCGTAGCTCTGGGATGCGATCGATACCTGGAAATGTTGCCCCACTTTCCCAGCACTGTGCAGAATTTTGCTCGCCATCAGTCGTTGTTTTGGGATGAGCGAATTCGCCCCAGAGTTCGCTCCTTACAGAATCTGGGACGTAACGCTAAAGGTTTTACTGTCGGACAAGCTCCCTGCATTGTGATTACTGATGAAGCAGCTGACTTAGGGCAATATTGTGCTCCACAGTCAGGAGAGTGGCTACTGTTGATTCCCATGCGGCCCGGTCAGATGGGTTCAGTGGAGGCAGCCATTGCCCGCACACTTGAAACTTCCCCCGGTTTGCGATCGCAAATTCAAACGGGACGCATTACCGTTGAAACGTATTTGTTGGGCGACCATTGCGATGGGCCGGGAACCACTCAACTGATTCATAATCTCCGTCCGCAACACGTCGTCTTTGTCCACGGTGCCCCAACCTACCTTAGCGATTTAGCAAGCCTAGAAGAATTGCAAAACCGCTATCACCTTCATACGCCTTCCACTGGAGTACAGGTAGAATTGCCGATCGGAGAAACGTTTTTACAGCCAGCCGCACCCGAAGCCAACTATGAAGGTGAACTAACGGAAGAAGAGATGGCAGTTAGCATAACCCTGCCAGATGCAATTACCCGTGATCCAAGATGGCAGACCTTTGCTGATACGGGACTTGTTGAGGCACGGTGGCAGGGCGATGAGTTGGTTTTGCGTGGATTATCCCAGCGGGAGTTGCTCAACCAGGGTACAGAGTCAGTTTCGCCAGTTGTTGTAGAATGCTGTGAAAATTGCCTGCACTGCCGGGGACAACGCTGCTGGAACCAGGCTTCTCCCTTATTTGGGTTTAAAGTGACACCAGAAGGCTACTGTCCTGTGTTTGAACCCGCACCGATCGTCCGAGAAGAATTTCCCTCAGACGAAGACCGCCCCAAAAAGCCTTAATTCATTGGATTAGTGAATCTGCCGTTTGGGACGACCTGCTTTTGCTCGTTTTTGTCCTACTAGGCCTAATCCGCTGCCTGCAATGACCAGATAGCCGATCGCCAGAAACAGGCTGTTTAGCGTAACGCGCACCCGCGATTTTCTCAAATCTGCCGTTAGCTCAGCAATTTGTTCCTGTTGCTGTTCCTGGATTTGTTCTAGCCCTTGCTGGCGAGCCTCTGCGACTTTTTGCTCTAGGGCATTTGGATCATTTTCTACCTCTGCCAGAGTCTCTTGAACCTGCTGTAAAAACTGCTGTTGCTCCGCTGCCAATTCACCAGAAGAACTTTGTAATTGCTGCTGTACTTGCTCCAATAACTCAGGATTAGACAAAACGGTAGACAATTGACCACGCTGCTGTTCCAACTGAGCTTCTAACTGGCGTTCTGCTAGAGCCGCTTCTTCATTAACACGGCGGGTTTCTGTTGCACTTGCCAGTTGATTATTTCTAAAGTAAACCGGAGCCAGTAACAAGAACATTAACCCCAATACACCAGCAGCAATCAGCGTACCTGACAGCCATTTTTGGGGAAGACGGTTGCGGCTCGTGCCCGTCTGCTCAACCCAAATACCAAACAAAATCAAGGCTACGCCAATGAGCGGAATTGTTCCCCGCCCGACCCATTCACTGATCAAGTTAGATAACCACGCGCTATTTAAAAAATTTGGTGGAATTGCTAAAACAATGTAGTCCACAAAGACTCCCAAGATGAGGAGTAGTCCTGCCACTTTTAAGATGAGGGCGGCAAAGGAAGTAGCGGTGGTTTGGCTCTCTGGTTTCATAGGGCGGTGAAAAATTGGCACTAAAAATGTAGTTTAGTTTACTGTTGTGGCAATGGATAAAAGTTCAGGGAGAAAATAAGCTGGGCAACCATAAACTGTCCTTGTTATTTTCTACTGTCTTCCTGAAGGAGACAGAGCTAACCTAGGATGCCCACAAATTCTGATTCCCTGACACTTCTGATTCCCTGACACTGGCTGCCTCGTCCTGCCTCGTCCTACCTCTTCGTGCGCTACAGGCGGCAAAATTTTCGCTCGCGATCGTGTTCTGGCTCCTGCCAGGAGTAGGCAAAGTGGCTAATCGTATTGATCTGTGGGGCAGATTGGTAAATTGCACGCATCTGATTTTCAAGGGGAGGATGTCCACCATTGGTTTGTCCCCACGTTCCTGCTAACACAGGCATGACCTGCGTTCCAGAGGGAGCCATGCTTAACACGCGCTGCACCTGCTCAACAATACAGCTTGAGTCTGGGCAAATGGCATAGGACATTGGATGCCACTCCATGGTGCTAGGGAACCGATCCCAAGGCTGAAGCCGCGAATCATAGCCGCCTGTTCCCACCTGTCGATTTGCCTCTGGGAAAAAAACGGCTCCGCTTGGCAATCCTTGCTGCTGGACTGGATATGCTGCGAGTTGTAAAAAGTCTAAAATCCCTTGCACTGCATGGGCAACGCTAAGCAACCAAAGCTCTGACTGTAACTGCTCCACCGTTACAGCACTGTTAGGGTCGCGCCCTTGCCAAAGGGGAGCCTCCTCGTTAGGGTAAAGGGAATTGACGGCAGAAAGGTCGGCAGCCGTAATCCGCCCTTGGCTGAGGTAGCGGTAGATTAAATCTCGGCCTTTCTGATTTATTGCTCGTGCGAAGAGGGCCTGCTGTGCAGATGTTCCGTAAATCCAAAGGCTTTGAACGTGGCTAGCAACCGATTCGCCACCTTGCCCCCAAGGATATCGAACATAGTCAAACAGCACCCCGTCAGGCTGTCGCTTTAGGATGGACTGCACCAGCGTGTAATAATCTCGCTTAGCTTGAGTATTGTAGGGGTCAACAAAGACCTCGTTGGCATGAATTGTTCCGGCTCCACCGGAGGCCAAGGCTGTTAGGGTATTGTCTCCTCTGCCATTGCGGGCCAGAGTTTGCTCGGCTTCAGGCCGCAGGCTGTAGGAATAGCCAAAATTGAGGGTGAATAACCAGGCATAAACTTTGAGTCCACGTTCTCGTCCTTTATCGATCGCGGCTTGCAACAAGTCGATTTCTTCCTGTCCTTGCCCTCGAACGATCGAAGCCCAAACGGTCGGGTTGTCTGCGGCGGGTAGTAGCACTTGCCCATCGTAGAATGCTTCGATGTAAACTTTGTTGTAGCCTTTGCTAATGATGCGATCGAACAATTCGTCTAACGCTCCGGGATTTGCATCGCAGGGGTAAAGCCGTACCCAAAGAGCTTGGTTTTGAGGCCAGGTACGGGCCCGACATTGCCGCAATTGTTCTGCTTGTTGTGCAACCAATGTTGTGTAAGCCTGCTGAGCTTCAGCATTTCCCTCTTGGGCAGCTTGACGTAGAGCGTTTGTTTGTGTGATTGCTTCCGCTGTCAAGTGGCAATAGGCAGTCACTTGGCTCTGGGCATGGGCAACTTGGCCCAACCCAAATGGGTTCACTAAACTGCCAGCTAGCGTTGCCAGAATGAAGCGATGATAAAACCATCGGGACTGTTGCCGAACGGCTGAAATGCTAAAACGTGACATGGATAGCCTAATCACTCCTTAACCAAAATCAAAACCATTACGAATATCTAATTTCACTAAGTAAGCTACGCCGTCCACAAGTTATAGCTCATTTTACAAACCGCGTTGCGCTTCCTTGAAATTTGTTGGTTATGGAATTTTGGGCACATCGAGTTCAAAGGGTTTGGTATAAAACTCTTCCCTTGAAAAACTGGAAAAACTGAATTCAATGTTTTACTTTACACGCCTGCCCAACTTTACCCGTATCCTTTCTTTACTCACGCTTCATACACATTAAGCAAGGCTGCTCTTGGCAATGTGGCAATCAGCCTGGCACAAATATCTCGATAATATCCTTATAACATTCTTATATTATTTCGCTATTTTTCGTTATTGAGAGTCTCCCCCTGAAACTACGCAACCTTCTATCTAAAGGTTATTTCGGACACCAGGGTGGAAACTTCATAAAAACTTGGTCTAGTTAAAAGATTAGGCAAATCTCAGCGGATTTACTACCTGTCCTTTAACGCACCCGCTTAGGATGTCAGTAATGACAACGAGTTACCCCAAGCGGTTCACCAGTTGGAGCTTAGCAAGCTGTGATTACCACACCCAATTTTATTAACTCCTCACCTGAAATTCCGCCAATGCTGGTTCGTTCTTCTGAAATCGGGATGAATTCAGAAACATCCCATCCTTCCGTTACGAGCAAAGCCAAACGCCTACTTGACATTGTTGGCTCCGTCATTGGCTTAACGATTACAGCCATTATTACTGTACCCATCGCGATCGCGATTCAGTTAGACAACCCCGGGCCGATTCTGTACAGTCAAACTCGCTGCGGTTTGAATGGCCAAACTTTCCGGATCTGGAAGTTTCGCTCAATGGTGACAAATGCCGACAAGATGAAACACCTTGTCACCAACGAAGCCAAAGGCAACATTTTTAAGAATCGCAATGATCCTCGCATCACGAAAGTGGGACGGTTTTTGCGCCGCACTAGTTTAGATGAACTACCCCAGTTCTGGAATGTTCTCAGGGGTGAAATGAGTCTAGTGGGGACTCGCCCTCCAACGCTGGATGAAGTGAGCAAGTATGAACAGCATCACTTTCAACGGTTGCGCGTTAAGCCCGGAATTACAGGCGAGTGGCAAGCAAACGGGCGATCGAGGGTCGAAGACTTTGAAGAGATCGTGCAGATGGATATTGATTATCAGAAAAAATGGTCTGTCACCTACGATCTATACCTCATTTTTAAGACCATTCGCTCGGTTCTTGTGAAGGATGGAGCTTACTAAAACAGTGCCTCAAGTTTGATGAGCTAACCAGGTTTGTGAGTTAACAGGGTGTAATGACATGGCTAGAGTTGGTCTCTGCGACTAAAACTCCCCTCGACAAACACGGATGTCAAGGGGATTTTTTTTGAGAGTTTATTCAATGGTAAAAACAGCCTGCTTTGTCCACTCTGGGAGAGAGTTTCAGTCCATTGATGGGATTAAAAATTTAACCCAGTCACGATGCCCTTCCTCGGACTGGGCGGGCAAGATGCCCACCCCACAAGACAATTGCGCTAACACAGTAAAATTTACAGTTCCAGCATTACCACCAGCGTAATTGCAAATATCCTCGATCGGGTTGGTTTTGCTCTTCTTCTGTAATCCAATCTACCGGCTTGTACGTCCCAAAAACGTAATCCCACCAATCAACGCCCAGACCAAAGTTGTGGTGCCACATTCCATACTTGTGGTGGACGTAATGCACAGGCATCTTCATCCAGAAGCATTTTGTGGGGTTTTCATGCTGAAGCTGATGGGCATAGGCGGAGAAAGCGGCATAGGTTAAGGCACCCAGAAACCAGCCCACCCCAAGCTGCCAGGAAAACAAGAAGGGAAGACACATAATAATTAGGCTGCCCTTCACATAGTCCAGGAATTCCCACACTACGCCTTGCCCTTCGTTTCGACGATGATGATCACGGTGACGTTCGCCCACTTTCGGCGAGGCGTGCATTAATCGATGCATCCAATATTCAACGAGGCTCGCAAGGATGAAGGCAGCAATAAAACTAACGATCGCAACCCACATAGATCAATTTTCTCCTATCACACCGATTGCACATACTCTAAACCTACCATTCAGCCTAGCGTGTCCTTGCATGGCTGGGAGTCTGAAAGGCCAAAAGACGAGCAAAACCCTGGCTAAGTTTCGCGATCGCTTAAAAAACAGCTTGCCCTTTCCTGAAAAATCTTGCCTCAAGCACCGCCAAAACTCGGATTTTTGGTATTGACTCTAGCCATAGCGTAATTTGTTCTTGAAGTTCTGATCATTTCTGTATCTGTGCTGTTTCGCTCAATTGGATTGTTATTATCATTGGAAAAGTCAAATCTGAGCTTTTCAGATGAACAGGGTGTCGAAACGTTTGGCAATTGGCCGTGGTGGAAAGGTGAATAGCGAATGAGTGATACTGCGGCATTTTTAGCGGGTTGCGCTGTAACGGGTGTTGCAGTACTCTTCGTCATGCGAAACGATTTTGCTAGCAGTCAGACAGGAGTACCACCGTCCCTCCAGCCTCCCTCGGTCGTTCAACCCTCCCATACGCCGATCCCCGTTCCACCATCCCCCCCGAATGGGTCACAGGATGATGGGCGCAATCTCCGCTTGGAAAACGAGCTTGACCAGCAGCGCAACCTGGCGAGAGACTTAAACGATCAAATGAGACGGCAGCAGGAACGGGCAGATGAACTCAGAAACCAGCTAGAACGACAGCAGCGACAAACTGATGATTTAAAGAGCCAACTGGAACGGCAGGAACGAAATACAGAAATTTTGATTTCTCGCATGGAGGAACAGCAGCGCATCCTCGATCGCCTTTCTGATCAACCCATGCGTACCCAGCTGCCCCCTTCGGCAGATGTTGTTTCTAGTAGCCAGTCTAACCATTCAGATGTTTACGCCCTCATTACTGGGGCGATCGGAGTAGTTGTTTTAGTGGTTGTTGCAGGCGGCGGATTGATTTTATTTGCGATCGTGGTTGTGGTTTTGTTTTCCACTCGCCGTCGTCGAACTCGCACTGTTCATATTGTTCACCCGTTTTCTCCGTCGTCCTATGCGGCAATGCCACCTCAATCTCTTTTGCCCGCCCGCGCCCGCACCCGGCCCGCCAGACAAATTGATGTGGAATATTACAACGGTGAAGACTACGACTAGCTCCTGTGTAACCGCAAAGGATGAGGGGATTAGCCTACGCTCATCATGCCTTCACAGAATGCGTTAGTCTAAAAACAGAGCCGTCGTGAGTTTGCATCGGGGCGATTCATGCCCCATCAGAAGAGGACACAGAAGATGAGTCAAACTGTTACACCGTCTCCCACGAACCTAGAGAAAGCACGGTCTGAAGGAGTAACCGAAACGGCTTCTTCGTCCGGCTTCAGTGCATTTAGCCAAGAAACGTTGGCCTTAACTCGTCGCTTGTTTATCCAGCTTCAACGTCGTCCCTCTACCCTGGTTGCTGGCATTATTCAGCCTGTGATGTGGCTGGTTTTGTTTGGGGCTTTGTTTCAAAATGTCCCTCAGGGTTTGTTTGGAGAAAGCCAAAATTACGGGCAGTTTTTAGCGGCTGGAGTGATTGTGTTTACTGCCTTTGGAGGTGCCCTGAATGCAGGATTGCCCGTCATGTTCGATCGCGAGTTTGGGTTTCTCAACCGCTTGCTGGTGGCTCCTTTAGAGTCTCGCTTTTCCATTGTGATTGCTTCTGCCATTTTTATCGCCACGATGAGCTTGGTGCAAACGGCTGTCATTATTGGGATGAGTGCATTTCTGGGAGCAGGATTACCTGATCCAGTTGGTTTAGGTTTAGTCACTGCGATCGTTTTGCTTCTGGTTTTGGGGGTGACGGCTCTGAGCCTGGGTTTGGCGTTTACCCTACCTGGACATATTGAACTGATTGCCGTAATTTTTGTCACGAACTTGCCGCTTTTGTTTGCCAGCACGGCCTTAGCTCCGCTTTCCTTTATGCCAACTTGGTTGCAGGTAGTTGCCAGCCTCAACCCCTTGAGCTATGCGATCGAACCGATTCGCCACATCTACACGCATAGCAACTGGCTGCTGAGTGATGTTGTGATGCAGACTCCGTTTGCCAATGTGACAATGGGGGTTGCGTTGATGGTGCTGCTTGGGTTTAGCGCGATCGTGTTTTTGAGCATTCGTCCCTTGCTACGGCGATCGTTTGCTTAGTACGGGGATTCGGTAATCTGAATTTTCGGTTATGGACTAAACTAAGTGGCCAAGCTTTGAAACGAACTGTTCTTGAGGTTTGAAAGTTGGGAGCAAAGCAGTTTTGGTTTCGTCATAGAAAATGATTTGAATCCTATCGTTCAGTTTTGAAATCAGGAAAACCATGAAAAGAGTGGTGAATCAATCTAAGTTTTGCCGATCTTCGCTATCACGATTGACATTTGCTGTATTGGGGGGTGGGGTGTTGTTGCTGGCGGCAGTTCGTCCGGCATTGGCCCAAACAGCTCCGCTTTCAGGAGGTGGTAGCGATCGCAGCTTCAATCAATCAGATGATCTGCCAGATATGTTCAACTTGCTGCACCAACTCCAGCGAGGGCAAATTCGTAGCCCTTACGAGTTTCAGCAAGAGCAACAACAAAATATTACTAATGAAGCAGCAGATTTTCGGGAACAACGGCGTAGGGCCTTGGAGCAGCAATCGCAGCCTGGAACCGTTGACACTTCACCTGCTGAATCGTCTGAGTTCAATTAATTTCAGGACAGTGAACCGTGACTTCTGAATTAACCGCGTCTCCCATTGAAGAGATTCTGCGGTTTTGGTTTGGAACCCCTCATACAGAAGCGTCTCAATATGCCACACGGCGCAAGCTATGGTTCAGTAAAAAGCCCAAGCTGGATCAGGAAATCCGCGATCGATTTGCTTCAGTCTATGAGCAAGCTGCTTTAGGGGAGCTAGACCATTGGCAGCAATCTCCCCATAGCTGTTTGGCTCTGCTGATTGTGTTGGATCAGTTTTCGCGAAATATGTTTCGTGATACGCCCAAAGCCTTTGCCACTGACGCGAAGGCTCTTTTCATTGCGAAGGCGGCGATCGAGCAAGGATTAGACCAAGTACTGGAGCCGATCCAGCGCATTTTTATGTATCTTCCGCTAGAGCATAGTGAAAACCTGGAAGATCAATTGCAGTCTGTCTCGTGCTTTCGAGATTTGGTGGCGATCGAGCCTCAGCTATCTGATGTTTTTGACTATGCCCTGCGGCACTATGAAGTCATTAAACAGTTTGGACGGTTTCCGCATCGAAATGGAATTTTGGGACGAGAAACAACTCTAGAAGAGTCAAAGTTTCTGCAACAGCCCGGTTCGTCATTTTAATTTCAATCTTAAAAAAGGGTGGACATTGCCACCCTGTCAAAACAATCTATTCAGAAAAGAAAGCCTGATCTAGTTGGCGAAATTACGCGGCCCTTGATAGCCCGATGCATCTGCAAGCTGACTCAGGGATTGTCTCCCAACATAATATCGCCCGTTGATTTCCCAGGTGGGGAATCCGAAGCTGCGCCCGGTTTGCGCCTCAATATCTGGGGCAACTTCCTGGCATAGAGCAGCCTGAGAATTATACCCATCCTCCGCACACTCTACGTTATTAATTAAGGCAAAGGCTTCACTGCCAAAAGCTTGCTTTTGATCATGACAGTGAGGGCACCAGTAGGCACTATACATTTTCGCCCCAATCGATGTGAGGTGCTGCGCCAGTGCAATTTCAGACTCTCCTGAGGTTGTGGTAATCGGTGCTCCTGTGGCCCCAGCGGTTTGGGCAGTTGTCGCTCCACCATTTCCTGCTCCCGCATACACACCCAGTGTGCCAACGATCGTCACCATTGCCACAATCACGCCTGTAAAAAACAGTTGTCCTTTGTCTTCCCAGTCTCGCCCTTTCAAAGTCAGAATGAACAACGTCAGGGCAAACAGGGCTGAGAGAATACAAAAAACGCAAATTCCCCCTGCTCCAAAGGGAACAACATACTGAGTGTACATGATGTACATCAAGTAGCCGCTAAAGACCATCATGGCAGTTGACCCCATGAATAGAAGCAGCCACGTCCAGTTCTCCAAATTATTGCGGAGTTGCTTGTTGGTATCGGGGTTCACCAACAAAGGGGCGATCGCAAATCCAGTGATGGCGAGATAGGCCAACAAGCCAAACAGTGCTAGCGGCAAGCCAAACACGTAGGCATATGGGCCCGAAAGCACCTGCTGACACCCCGTCGTTGGGCAGGCTGTTTCTGTGCCAATCAGCTTTGTTGCAGTGATGTATCCTGTGTTGAGTGCTCCAAGAATTCCGACCGCAGCAATCAAGTAGCGCGATCGACGATGCATCCAAGGAACCTGACGGCGACGGCTTCTCATAGAACCTTACCTAGAGACTCAGCTTTTATATCTTGACGTATCTATTCTGTTCCATGATGCCCAAGATTGCGAATTTTGGGGTCAGATTTTAGATTTTTTGAGATTTGAAGTCTGGGATACGGATGAGGACGACGATTTAGTTTGATGTTGATCCCTGGAGGAAATGCTTCGCTGCATCGCTTCAACAAACTGACTGACTCGAATGGGGTCGATCGGCTGGTTGATGCGGCCATGCCGTTTCAAAGAGCTAGACACAATCACCCCATCAGCCGCCTGAATCAGTTGGGGAATGTTTTCCCAATTTGCTCCACTACCGATAAAAACCGGAGTGCCATCCGCTGCCGCACTGGCCAGTTCCAAATCTTCCAGGCTAGGAGGGCTACCCGTTGCCCAACCCGACAAAATTACCCCGTCTGCCAACCCTCGATCGATCGTTTCTTGGACTGCCGTTGTTAGGTTCGGCGATCCCAACGGACGAGCATGTTTCACCAAAACATCAGCCAGAATCTTAATATCACTGCCTAGCTCGCGACGATACCGCAAAAGTTGATGTGCTTGTCCCTCAATCAGCCCTTGATCAGTCGCCATTACCCCCGTCAAAACGTTCACCCGAATAAACTGCGCCTGAGAGCAAGCAGCGATCGCCATCGCACTATGGGCATCGTTTCGTAAAACATTGATCCCGATCGGTAATGTCACTAGATTTTGTAATCGTTGCACCACAATGCTCATCGCACTGACCACCGCCGGATCAACGCAATCCTTGGGAAAAGGAGCATCAAAGAAATTTTCAACGATAATGCCATTGACCCCGCCCGATGCTAATGCCGTTGCCTCCCGTTCTGCGCGATCGATCACCGCTTTGAGGCTGCCTCCCCAGCGTGGTGAAGTGGGTAACGGCAGCAAATGAACAACACCGATGATGGGATTAGCAGTTGCGAAAATTTGATTTAAGTCCACGTCTCTAACAGCTTAATTTTCCGGACTCAGCCACAGCAAAATGTTCTATCACATTTGAGGAGGTTTAATCTCCTCATCTTATAAATCTACCCTATTGGTGGAGTCGTTTTTGAAGTGAGGTGTGAGGTGTGAGGCGTGAGTGAGCTGGGAATGGGAAATGGAGAGTGGGGAGAAAGGAGAGATTTTGCGTCTACACTGGAGTAGGGGAGTGAAGGTGAGAATATTTTTTGTAGACAAAAATAAATTTAATCCATTTAATCTAGATCAAATCAGAACCCTCTCTAAAGAAATCAGGCTTTAACTCCATCTAGAGATAGAATGAGTAGCCGAAGACGGTTTAATAAATTCCCACTTTTTAGCCTCCTCCATACAGGCTTCGCATGTCGCGGCTTTCCTATCCCAAAATATGTAGTTATATTGCGACTACTCCCTGAGCTTGTGTTAAGATTGTTATCACGTTGGATAAGATGCGATTACGGCTGACGGTATCCGTTAGACATGGGTCAAGTAGACATGAGTCAAAGCGGGTGATGGGGCAAAAGTCTGATCCGTTGATGATGTGATCGCTGCGATTTCGCAAATTGACTACGGTTCTGCCGCCTGTTTAATCTTCTCCCTGCTGGGGTCTACTTACACCTGTCAACTGTCATTTTTAGAGTAAAGGACTGCATGGGCAATAAGCCAACTCTTGCCATTTCTCATCTTGGCTGTGAAAAAAATCGAATCGATACGGAGCATATGCTGGGCTTGTTAGTGCAAGCAGGCTATCAAGTCGATTCAAATGAAGAATTAGCGGATTACGTCATTGTGAACACGTGTAGTTTCATTCAGGCTGCACGGGAGGAGTCCGTTCGCACTCTGGTTGAACTGGCTGAAGCAGACAAAAAGATTGTAATCACTGGCTGCATGGCCCAGCACTTTCAGCAGGAACTTCTAGATGCGATCCCGGAAGCGGTGGCTGTAGTCGGAACGGGTGACTACCACAAGATTGTAGACATTGTGCAGCGGGCGGAAGCCGGAGAACGGGTCAAGGAGATTTCCGAGGAACCTGTATACATTGCTGACGAAACCACTCCCCGCTATCGCACTACTACAGAAGGGGTTGCTTACCTGCGCGTTGCAGAGGGGTGTGACTATCGGTGCGCCTTTTGCATCATTCCCCATCTGCGGGGCAATCAACGATCGCGCTCCATTGAGTCGATTGTTGCAGAAGCAGAGCAGCTTGCTTCGGAAGGCGTGAAGGAGATCATTTTGATCTCACAAATCACGACTAACTATGGGGTTGATTTGTACGGTGAACCCAAGTTAGCAGAATTATTGCTGGCTCTGGGTAAGGTAAATGTTCCCTGGATTCGGATGCATTATGCCTACCCGACAGGGCTAACTGCAAAAGTGATCGAAGCGATTCAGGAAACGCCAAATGTGTTGCCATACCTGGATTTGCCCCTTCAACATTCTCACCCTGACATTCTTCGGGCAATGAACCGTCCTTGGCAGGGTCGTGTGAATGACGGAATTATCGATCGCATCAAAACTGCTTTGCCAGATGCGGTGCTACGAACCACGTTCATTGTCGGATTTCCTGGCGAAACCGAAGAACACTTTGAACACCTGCTTCAATTTGTTCAGCGTCATGAATTTGACCATGTTGGTGTGTTTACCTTCTCGCCCGAAGAAGGCACACCTGCCTATGACTTACCAAATCAACTTCCCCAGGAAGTCATGGACGATCGTCGAGAACGCTTGATGCAAGCTCAGCAGCCCATCTCTCTCAAGAAAAACCAGGCGGAGATCGGGAAAGTCGTGGATGTTCTGATTGAACAGGAAAATCCAGACACCGGGGAATTGGTGGGTCGCTCTACCCGCTTTGCTCCTGAAGTAGACGGTTTAGTTTACGTTCAGGGAGAAGCCAGCCTGGGATCGATGGTGGCAGTTGCCATTGAAGATGCGGATGTCTATGACCTCTATGGGCACGTCGCGGATACCACAACTCAACTGCATGGTGCGCTTAACCGCGTCGCTGTTAACACCCATTAAGGAGCCTCAATGACTCTTTCATTTCATAGTCTTGGTTTATCTGAAGCACGAGTTCGTCATTTAGAGAAAGCCGAATTTACGACCCCCACTGCGATTCAGGCGCAGGCGATTCCCCATTTGCTCTCTGGACGAGATGTGGTGGGACAGGCGCAGACCGGAACTGGAAAAACGGCAGCTTTTTCACTGCCCATTCTGGAACGCATTGACCTGAAAAACATGGCAGTTCAGGCTTTGATCCTGACTCCGACTCGCGAACTGGCCCTTCAGGTCTATCAAGCCATTCGATCGTTTAGCCATGATAAGCGACTGCATGTTTTACCTATCTACGGTGGACAGTCGATCGATGCCCAAATCAAGCGGTTACAGCGTGGTGTTCAAATTGTTGTGGGAACACCCGGTCGAGTTCTGGATTTGTTGAGCCGGGGAGATTTGACCCTGAAGCAACTCAACTGGCTGGTTCTGGATGAAGCCGACGAAATGTTGAATATGGGCTTTATTCAGGATGTGGAAAAAATTCTGAGTCAGGCTCCTGGTGAACGGCAAACGGCATTTTTCTCGGCAACAATGGAACCTTCCATCCGGGAACTGGCGGCTAAGTTCTTGCGATCGCCTGTCACCGTTACCGTTGAGCAACCCAAAGCGGCTCCTGCCCGCATTAATCAGGTGGCGTACATTGTGCCCAGGGGTTGGACAAAAGCTCGATCGCTCCAGCCTATTTTGGAGATGGAAGATCCAGAGTCAGCCCTGATCTTTGTTCGGACTCGGAAATCTGCCGCAGAGCTAACCCGCCAACTGCAAGCCGCAGGACATAGTGTAGATGAGTATCACGGTGATTTGAGCCAGTCTCAACGAGAGCGACTCCTCCTCCGCTTCCGGCAACGGCAAGTGCGTTGGGTGGTTGCTACTGACATTGCGGCAAGGGGTCTGCACGTAGAAGACCTGACCCATGTGATTAACTACGATCTGCCGGACAGCGTTGAAAGCTATGTTCACCGGATTGGGCGGACAGGAAGAGCCGGTAAAGAAGGCACGGCGATCTCCATTGTCCATCCCCTCGACAAGCGCAAACTGCGAGACATTGAACGGCACATTCGCCAAAAGCTTGAAATTGGCACGATCCCAACCCGCGCCCAGATTGAGGCCCGTCATATCGATAAGTTGCAGGAGCGTCTGCGGGAAACCCTTGCCAGTGAGCGGATTGCCTCCTTCCTGCCGATCGTCGCTCAACTCAGCGAAGAGTACGAACCGCATACGATCGCAGCAGCAGCACTCCAAATGGCCTATGACCAAATTCGCCCAACCTGGATGCGTCTAGAGCCAACTTATGATGAGCCTGTTGCAGACGAACCCGTTACCCGCTCGCGCCGTGACTCTAACTACCGCGATCGAGATTCTAAATCCCGGTCTTCCATATCCAAGAAGCCGATTAAGCGGAAAGCTGTTCCGCAACAGTAAAACTTAACCAAGTTTGAAGAGGGGGTAGGGTAAGCCGTGCTTATTCTGCCTCTTTTTTAAACCGTGAATGCGGCAGATGCTTAGGGATACTTGTTAACAGCAACTAGATTAAATTTTTAACTTGTATCAATGGGTTTTTGCTTTTAGCCTGAAATTGATCTCAAGCAACTGCGTAATCCTGGTACAAATAAAATCGTTTATTCTCAGGAGTCCGATCGCGTGTTATCAACTGATCTGCTAGCTTACTACCGCCAAGTCAGTCAACAACTTTTTACAGTGGTAGATGTAGAAACGACGGGGCATTCTCCAACGGAAAATCGCATAACAGAACTATCAGTGCTTCATGCCACCCTAGCAGACGGGATTCAGCAGCAGCAAACTGACCTGATCAATCCACAGACTCAGATTCCAATCAACATTATTCGGTTCACGGGCATCACTCAGAAAATGGTGGAGGCTGCACCAACGGCAACAGAAATTTTTCCAGCCTACACTGAGCTTTTAAATACAGGTATTTTAACGGCACATAACATTGAGTTTGACTATCCGTTTATTCGGGCGGAGTATGCCCGGTTGGGAGTAAAGTTCGATCGCCCCGAAGCAGAACAGCTATGTACCGTACAGCTTTCCCGGTTGATGTTGCCTGACCTGCCTTCCCGCAGTTTGCCCAACTTGGTGAAGCACTTTAAATTTAACGTGGGTAAGTCCCACCGAGCAGAAGCAGATGCGATCGCCTGTTGGTTGCTTGCAGAACGGTTATTCACCGAGATTTTGAATGAATCCGATGATGTGCTTTTGGCGCGGTTTGCCCGCCAGTGGTTGCCTTTGAAATATGCAGCAAAACTTTTAGGATGCAGCTTACAGGAGAGCCAAACGCAGTTAATGGCGGCAGAGATTCCGTCGCGGTTTGTGGGAAAGGGTAGCCGAGGAACGTGGATGTATCAACGCGGGGATGTGGAGCGGGTTTTTCACGAACAGCAAGGTGGAACGCAATTATCTATGCTGTGAACCATAACAACGAATCAATCAGGAAAAGTTCCAGGTTAAGGACGAACTACCACAGAAGTTCCTGGTGTCACTTGTTCAAAAAGAGCCTGAATATCTGCTTCACGCATCCGAATGCAGCCGTGGGATACCGCTTGCCCAATCAAATCCTCCTGGTTTGTGCCGTGCAGCCCAATTTGCTGTTCGCCATTTGCCCAGAAGCCAATCCAGCGAGAGCCAAGCGGATTGTCGGCACCCGGATAAATAATTTCACCTGTGAAGGGATTCTGCCAAATGGGATCAACTTGCATATTGATGACATTAAACTCGCCCACCGGAGTTTCCCAGCCCGATCGCCCGATCGCAATATCATAGCTGGCAATTGAGTCTTCGCCAATGTAGAGGTGAACTTGGCGCGCAGTGAGATCAACGATAATGGTCGATCGGTGTAGTCCCAGCAGTGGTTCTAATGCAGTTTCGAGGGAAGGAGTGAGTTTGGCGTGGGCGATGTTAGCAGGAAGAGATTGGGAGGAGGTAGAGTTTGTTGCTTCAGTTCGGCTTCCTTCAGTCGGAATAGAATGCGCTAAGGGCGGGCTTAACTGTTGGGCTGGGGAGGCAGCCGTTGCAGAACTGCCTGGAAATTCTCTCGATTGCACGGCAATAATCAAAGCAGCCGAAACAAACCCCAAGCACATAATGCTACGAGGCAAAAAGTCATCATCTCCACCCGTTGCTTTGTTCATCTCCCTAAAACGCGCCTCATTGTCTTAAAGCGGTTATGTCTTAAAGCGGCTATTGCATGGCATCTGGCAAAATCAATCTAACAGAATCTTTACACTGCCTACAATACTGCATTACCTGAGGTGCGATCGTTTACCCTACTGAAACCCTTTTAGATCCAAGAGTCTAGCCATCGCCGCATCTCTAGACCGGAAGGCGAAAGCGGCAAACCCAAATAAAGGGGCAACCAAAATACAAGGGCAACCAACACAAGGGCAATCATGCTAAACGCAAGGATACGATAGGTGCGACTCAGGTAAAACAGCCAGCGATCGAGTACAAGAGCCAGGGCAAGGACTGCAAAAATGAGCGACACCATGTAGTGATAAATGAACACACAGCGCGTTACCCGAATCCAGGGTAAGAGGTTTGCAGACCAATTCATCAGCAAATACAGAATGAGCCAACCATAGGGTGTAAGGGTTGCCGTTTGAAGCATGGTGCGGTGGGTGGGTTGAGAAGTTGCTAAGGTCGCAAACCACTGCCAAATGTATTGAATCAATGCGCCAATTGTCACCCCGATCGCTGCTGTAGACAGCCACCAAAGAAATGGATTTCCCATTGCATGGACATCATAAATTACCATGCTGGCACTGGGCGGTGTGGGTGGCCCAATCACGGGTATGGGTTCATTTATACCGTGTGTGGCTTGGTAAAAATAGGCAACTGGACGGAGCATCAGGGGCCAGGTGTACCAGAGCGAACAGTAAGGATGGGCATCTAAGCCACCAACCCGTTGATGGTAGTCCAGTGTTTGCAGTTGCAATTCCCAAACGCTGCTTGATGCAAGCTGTACATAGGGAATCCAACTCAAGTAGTAGGTGAAGGCTGGAATGAAAGCAAGACAAATGAGAACTTGGCCCAGATGAATCTGCGGCAGATTTTGTAAGGGAAAGCGGTATAACGGCGATCGGGCGGTGGTTTCTCTACTTTGTTCTTGGGTTTGAGGCGATCGGGAACGCAGCATCACTATCCAGCGCAGCACCCAGCCTGCTATCCACAAACCATAGATTCCCAGCAAAAAGCCTAGCCCATTCCACTTAATTGAAGCCGATGCCCCAAACCCAACCCCAGCCAACCCCAGCCACAGCCATCGCTGCCACGATAAGCTTCGCAACGCTAGTAAAAAACAGATATTACCCAGCAGCCCAAATATCACTAAATAAATATTATTCAAGGCATAGCGAGATTCCACCAAATACAAGCCATCGGCCGCCATCAAAATACCAGCGATTAAAGCGTAGCTACGGCGATGACTGAGTTGATAGGCAATGCTTGAAACCAGCAGGGGAATAAATGAACCCGACAAGGCATTGAGCCAACGGTAGCTGAAGGGCGACACATATAAACCCGATAACCCATTTTTTGCGCCTTCTGCACTCCAAGGCAAATGCTCTCCCAGCCAAATGCCGATCGCAATGATGTAAGTACTTAGAGGGGGATGGCCCGTAAAAATTAGCTCCTGCTTGAGGAAATGGCCCGCAAACCGAGCGTAATACACTTCATCAAACACCAGCGTATTAAAACGGCTCAACCCCCAAAACCGCAGAGCCAGCGATACTGTAAAAACACCTAGCATCCCCAGCCAGAAAACGGTGGGTGGCAGATCAGGATACTTGGAAGGGACGGTGGGAGGGGCGATCGTTGGCATGGCGTTTGGCATAGCGATCACGAAGGCGAAACTGGCAAATGCAAACGCCCTCAATAGTAAACTAATGGGGTGGCGAGTGGGGAGGAGTGAGTAAAGGGAGGAGGCGATAAAGGGTCAAAGAGAAAGTGCAATTTGTATGGAGGGCTGCGTGATGTCAGAGAATTCAGAATTTCCTGCTCAATTTGCGCTGTTAGAAGATGGGTGGAGCCGCCCATGCCTCCGACCAACCTCATCTTTAATGACAGGGAGAGGATGGTTGTGGAGTTCGGCCCTTGGACTCTTGCTAGGAACCTGGGACGGCACGATCGATCGCGAGACTGTGACTTGGCTACGATTTTAGGAGCCATCAGGAAATTTAGTCCTTTTACCTGAAGAAGCGGCTCAACAACAAGCAAACCAGGAACACCAATTGGCCGATCGCCTAGCTGCCCAACTTCGCGCAATGGGAGTTGAGCCAGATACCCTGTCATAACAGCTTTGTAAAATGCGCTGACTGGAACATCCTGCTTTCGGTTTCATACAACACAATCCAGGTGAGGAAATCCGATCTCGTGCGGAGGGAACTCCCACTGATTAGAATAAAAGCGATCCTCTAAGCTTGAGCTTAATTAAAGTTGCTGTGTTCCTTATCCAACTCTTTTGTCGGTGGGCAATGTTCATCTGCCATAGCCCATGTGCAATGTAGAGGTTTGGGGGAGAGGTGCAAAGCGGTTTAGGGAAATAGTCTAGTTGCAATCTCGTTAACGTAGACCTATGACGACAATTCTGGAACAGGGAAATATTTCTATCCATACCGAGAATATTTTTCCCATCATCAAGAAATGGCTTTATTCTGATCATGAAATCTTCCTGCGGGAGCTTATCTCCAACGCTGTTGATGCCATTCAAAAGCTGAAGATGGTTGCTCGTTCGGGTGAATATTCTGGTGACATTGGCGAACCTGAAATTACCATTACGATCGACAAAGAAAACAAAAAGCTGTCTGTGTCTGATACAGGCATTGGCATGACAGCAGATGAGGTCAAGAAATATATTAACCAGGTTGCATTCTCCAGTGCTGAAGAGTTTGTGCAACGATACAAAAGCAATGAAGAACAAATTATTGGGCACTTCGGATTAGGGTTTTACTCTTCATTTATGGTGGCCTCACGGGTCGAAGTTGATACATTCTCCTATCAACCGGAGGCACAAGCGGTTCATTGGACGTGTGACGGTTCTACCCAGTTTGAACTGACCGAATCTAACCGCACCGATCGCGGCACCACCGTAACGCTGACCTTAATGGAGGAGGAACTAGACTATCTGGAACCCTTCCGCATCAAGCAGTTGGTGAAGAAATACTGCGACTTCATGCCCTTCCCCATCAAGCTAGAGGGTGAGCAAATCAACCAGCAGAAAGCCCCCTGGAAGGAGTCGCCTAGTAACCTTAGTGATGAAGATTATTTAGAGTTTTATCGTTACCTCTATCCCTTTCAGGAAGACCCGCTGCTATGGGTTCACCTCAACACTGACTACCCCTTTGTCGTCAACGGCATCCTGTACTTCCCCAAGCTGAAGCCCGATGTGGATGTCACCAAGAGCCAAATTAAGCTGTTCTGCAATCAGGTGTTTGTCAGCGACAACTGCGAAGAGGTGATTCCCCGCTTCCTGCTGCCCCTACGCGGCGTGATCGACAGCACCGACATTCCCCTCAATGTTTCCCGCAGCTTCCTGCAAAACGATCGCACGGTTCGCAAAATCGCTGATTACATTGCCAAGAAGGTGGGCGATCGGCTGAAGGAACTTTATCGAGACGATCGGGCCCAATATATTCGCTGCTGGCAAGACCTGGGAACCTTTGTCAAGTTCGGTTCCATGAATGATGACAAGTTCAAGAAGCAGGTAGAAGATATTTTGATCTACCGGACGACCTATGAGGGAGGTGGGAACCGGGAATCGGAAGTTAGGGAAACCGAAACCCCATCCGTGCAGGTGCAGTCTGAGGAAGGAGATGTTTGGCAAGATGTCACCCCTACCTCTACTCCCGATTCCCCACTCCCCACTTCCCATAGCCCAGATGGCAAGTCTTATACGACGTTGAAGGAATATCTGGAGCGAAATCAGTCACGCCATGAAAATCGGGTGTATTACTGCACCGATGCGGCTTCCCAGGCGACTTATGTAGAACTGCACAAGAGCCAGGGCTTGGAAGTTCTGTTTATGGATTCCTTCATTGATTCCCATTTCATCAGCTTTTTGGAGCGGGAATATTCTGAGGTCAAGTTCTCACGGGTCGATTCTGACCTGGATGAAACATTGTTAGATAAAGATCAGTCCAATGACATTGTTGACCCCACCACGAACAAGACCCGTAGTGAGACGGTGAAGGAACTGTTTGAGCAGGCACTCAAAAAGCCCAAAGTCACCATTCGTACAGAGGCATTAAAGTCTGACAATGCGGAAGCAGCTCCTCCAGCGATCGTCCTTCTGCCTGAGGCCCTACGCCGGATGCGAGAAATGAGTGCGTTGCTCACTCAGCAAGCCGCAGAGTTTCCAGAGGAACACACCTTACTGGTGAACACCTCTCATCCACTGATTCAAAACCTCCTGAGTATCAGCAAAGGCAGTATTGTCCAGTCGGAAGGACATTCTCCTTCGGCAGAACTGTCTACGCTGATTTGCCAGCATGTTTATGACCTGGCTCTGATGGCACAGAAAGGCTTTGATGCAGATGGTATGAAAGCGTTTGTGGAGCGATCGAACCAGGTGTTAACGCGGTTGACGCAAGCTTAGAACAAATTTCTCGCTGTCTATCTTTTCTGCTCATGGGGATAGGCAGCAGAGAATTTGTCTGTTGACTGCATTACGGCAAAGCCAAAAGTGAATGGCGCAGTTCCAGTTAACGGCAGTAATTAGTAAGTATTTAGACGAATATTCACATGGAATTGCACCTGTCTCATTACATTTGGATAACTCACGGCTAAGAACAGCTTGATCTCTAAAGGCATCAAGAAGCTTCACCTGGAATGTTCTTGATCTTTTCACAATTCGCGAATGGCGATTAAAGTTATAGCTAGTCGGTTGCGTAATCTCAACAGGCTGCTAATTTTCATGTTTAAATCGAAGGAGCTATGCATCACCCTATCTTCTCAGAGCGGCTAACACATGAGTAATCTGAAGAAATTAGCACTTACAGGAGCCTTCTGGACACTGGTTGGCTATGGGGGAAGTCAGATTATCCGCTTTGCTGGCAATCTGCTCTTAACACGCCTGCTGTTTCCAGAACTCTTTGGGTTGATGGGGATTGTTAATGTCTTTTTGGTTGGGCTGGCTCTGTTTTCAGATGTTGGTATCGGTATCAGCATTGTTCAAAACAAGCGAGGTGAAGAACCTGCCTTTGCAAACACTGCATGGACGGTACAAGTCATTCGTGGCGTTGTACTTTGGTCGATGTGCTTGGTCTTTGCCTTCCCTCTTGCCATCATCTACGACCAACCCCAATTAAAATGGCTCATTCCAATCGTTGGATTAACCACTCTCATTTCGGGGTTTGACTCTACATCCCTTGGCATCTTACAACGCCGTTTGTCGCTTAAAGAAACGACCTTTGTTGAACTGGGGACTCAGTTCACTCACATTTCGGTCATGCTGATTTGGGCATACTTTAGCCCAACCATTTGGGCTTTGGTGGTCGGTGGGCTAGTGTCTGTGATTGTTCGATTGGTTTGGAGCCACTGCCTGCTGGTCGATCGCCCAAATCGGTTCACATGGGATAAGGGCGCAGTAAGGGAATTGTTTGATGTAGGGCGTTGGGTTTTCATTTCCACTGCATTCACTTTCTTGGCAGAACAAAGCGATCGATTGCTCCTGGGAAAATTGTTTCCAATTGGTCTATTCGGCATTTATGGCATTGCTCTATTGCTCAGCGATGTCCCCCGACAAGTTGCTGTTGCTGTAAGTGGGAAGGTGATTTTTCCGGCTATTTCCCAATTAACTGACATTCCACGCCATGAGCTACGCGCCAAACTGCTTCGCAACCGCCAAAAGCTATTACTGCTCCTGACTCTGGGCATGACCATTTTGGTTAGCTTTGGCGATCAAATCGTCATGTTTCTGTACGACGATCGCTATTTAGATGCAGCTTGGATGTTGCCCATTCTCGCCCTAGGGATTTGGCCCCGACTGCTTTGTTCAACTATCGATGTTGCCTTGATTTCGATCGGGCAACTTCAATATGGCACGATCGGCAACTTTACGCGCCTTACCTTTACAGTAGTTGGCATTCTCATTGGCTACCACTGGTTTGGAAATGTCGGAGCCGTCAGTGCTGTTGCGTTAAACGATCTTGCCTATTATCTTGTCATCATGTATGGTCTTTCAAAAGAAAAGCTAGGATGCATTGCTCAAGATTTAAAGGTAACAGCGATGCTGTTCATTGGGATTGCTCTGATGGTAGTGGCACGCACTATCCTGGGAATAGACTTTCCGTTTGAAAGTATTTCTTAAGAGTAGGTAAATTCATGCATGTCCCGCTTCAAACCCCTCACAGTGGCTATCACTGGGATGGTTCAAGCCGACGCTTTTTTGAAGGGTGGTACTACAGGGTTACACTGCCAGAACAGGAACAAACCTTTGCCTTTATGTATTCGATCGAAGACCCGATCGGAGGGCAAGCCTTCAGTGGAGGAGCCGCTCAGATTCTTGCTCCTGATGGAGAATACCTTTGCCGCACTTTTCCAGATGTCAGTCGGTTTTGGGCATGGCAGTATGCCCTTGGCTTAGGACACTGGGGCCATACAGATTTAGTCCAGCCACCCACCTATCTTGCTCCTGATGAGTTCGATCGCCACATTCAGCAGGGCTATCAGGGAACTGCTACATGGCACCAAGGGCAATTGGCTGATCCGGGAACAGGGCAAACGGCAAAATGGGCCTACAGCATTCAACCTATTTACGGATGGGGACAACCCGATCGCAGTCAGCAATCCACCGCAGGGTGGCTTTCTCAATTTCAAATTTTTGAACCCGGCTGGCAAATATTGATGGCGCATGGTCTGGCGACAGGCTGGATTGAGTGGAATGGAACCCGCCATACGTTTGTTCAGGCTCCTGCCTACGGTGAGAAAAACTGGGGGGGGGCTTTCCCAAAGAAATGGTTTTGGCTGAATTGCAATGCATTTGATGGAAAACCTGATTTGGCTCTGACGGCGGGTGGTGGGCGGCGAGGTGTGCTGTGGTGGGAAGAATCGGTGGCGATGGTGGGAATTCACTACCAAAATCGGTTTTATGAGTTTGTGCCCTGGAATGCTCACGTGCATTGGGAAATTCATCCTTGGGGATATTGGCACATGAGGGCTGAAAATTCTCACTATCAGGTTGAATTAACTGGAACCACAACCCAAACTGGAACTGCTCTCCGCGCCCCCACTCAGAATGGTTTAACCTTTTGCTGCCGTGACACGATGAATGGTCAGCTAACGCTCAAACTGTGGAAACGCAAAAGAGACGGTAGTTCTACTCTTTTACTGGATGCTAAAAGTTCCCTCTGTGGCTTAGAGGTTGGAGGGGCACCCTGGAATGAGGTGTGGCGATCGGTTTAGAAATGCGAATCTAACGCGATGTGCAACTTAAAGCCTGAAATTCCTGATTTCCGTAGCGCAGGCATCTTGCCTGGCTAGTTGATGATGCAGAGGATTACGTAGATTACTGCAATCCACGATCTTTCCCCTCACTGCTTCCCCTACCAGTTACTTCTGTTTCCAGTTACTTATATTCAATGAGTTGATTCGTTTTACCCAACCAACGGTTCCAGTAAAATTTGATCTGCCCAAGGGCATTCGGGAACTTGCCGATAACGCAGGATAGGGCATAGAGACTAGCATCTTGCGCTTTCCAGCCGCGATGGGAACCATATTGGTAAATGCGGTAAGTTGTGAGCAGGTATGCTGCCAATAATAATAGGCTCCAGCCATGCGTTATTCCACTCAAACCGATCGCCCCTAAGGGGAGAAATAATCCCCACAGCCAAATACTGCGACTTTCTTTAACCCAGTGCCGTTCAGGACTCCCTCCGTGGAGATAGGCTCCCTCAGCATAAGCATGACCCGCCCTCAGCACCCGCTTCCACCATTGGCTAAAGCGAAACATCTGAGCATCATGCAGCGTCATTTCAGCATCAACTCGTCGCACTTTCCAGCCTTGCTGACGGATTCGCACACACAGTTCTGGTTCTTCGCCTGCAATTAAAGTCGGGTTAAACCCACCCACCTGCTGCACCACTGCAACCCGCATCATGGCATCGCCGCCACAGGCTTTTGCTTCCCCAATGGGCGTGTCCCATTCAATGTCGCAAAGCCGATTGTAGATGGATTGTTCTGGATAACGTTCCCGCCGCCGACCGCATACCACAGCGACTTCCGGGTAGGTATCAAGCTCTTGCTGGGCGCGATCGATCCACCCTGTCACCAGTTCACAATCGCCATCGACAAATTGCACAAATTCCAAGGCTGAATTCAGTTCTACCAATCGAGCAAACCCTGCATTCCGGGCACGAGCTGCCGTGAAGGGAGTGGAAAGATCTAGCTCAACCACTTCTACACCCAGCGATCGAGCCATTTTTACACTGTTGTCGGTAGAACCAGAGTCCACGTATACCACTTGAGCCACCTGCTGTGCGAGAGCAGAGGTCAAACATTGGCGTAAGCGTTCTCCTTCATTGCGTCCAATCGCAACTAAACCTACTCGACTCACCGCTAACCTCCCAGGGAATTGCGCTCAATGAAATCTATTAACGCTTGGTACTTCGGGGTACTTTCTTGCCCAACGTATTCTAAAGCTCCCCAACTGCCCCAGCGACTTGGGCGAGAAATGTCAGAAAAGTGCATAAACAGCGTTCCGTTTTCCTGTTTCCAATGCTCCAGCATTTCGGTGTAAACGTCATACATTTCTGGCTGACGGTTGAGTTCAATGAAGAATTCAGTCAGTGTTTCATCGTCCGATCGCGCCAGATGCTGCCCTCCCTCATACACCACCAGCTTTAATCCTCGGTCTTGAGCCACTTTCTGATGATATTGGAAGGACACTTCAAGCCCAGGTATCGTGTCGTCAAACTGGTCTGTGTCCAGCAAACTTCCCTGCTTAATTTGGGTAAACGCCTTACCAAAGCCGCCATCCGAGTCTTCCATCCAGGATTCGATCGCATCCTTCGCCTGATCTGAAGGCAGTTTACCAGAGAAATATCCTGTAATGGCATAAGCATCAATGCCATGTCGATAGCAAGGTGAATTGCCTTCTGCCACCCACAGTGAGCAATCCAACGAACTATTTTCTAAGCCCTGCCATGCGGTTTGTGTTGCCATGATAGAAACGACGCGATCGGGCTGATCAGCAAACACTTGCTTCCAAATATCCGACATTTGCGCAGTCCGCATCCCATACCACTGCATATAGGCATCGCCCTTGTCTTCACCCCAACGAGCTTGCCCTTGCTCTAGGGCATAATGTGCCTGTTGGAATTGCCAATTCCAGACTTCGTTAGAAAACTCCACATAAGCTCTTAACTCTGGATTCAGGCAAGTCTTGACGTGCTGGGCAAAGTTAGCCATGTACTCATCCGTTGCCTTGTGGGGCATTGTAAACCAGGGGTTAGCACCCAGCCGATTCGCCAAAGCCACCATAACTTCAACCGGAACCCCTTTGCCCAAAGCATAGCTGGCATCATCTACCTTAGGACGATTTGCCCATTCGCTTTGCTGAGAGTCGTTTGTATTCATCCAATCCATAAACCGGAGGGCAGTGAATTGTTTTGTGCGATCGAGGAATACGGGATTAAAGATTTCAGTTTGGAAGGTGTTTTCGTACTCCACTGGGACAACATGAATATTCCGAATGTAGTTACCCGTACGGTTGGGGTCTGTGGCGGTGATTTGAAGAAAAATACCACTGTCTGACGGAGTGACATTGATAATGTCTCGACCGGGACTAGAGGCTGCTACATCTTTTTGAGCATCGTAGCTGTACTCGATCGTGCCTTCCCCATCATAAAGGACAACATATTGCCCTCCAGGATACTTATCCCCAATGTCACGAAACATCAAGGTGCCAACACGAGTATATTCGGCCGGATCGTCTGCTGCTGGCAAAGATTTGACCCACCCCTGCTCATCCAGATCAAGGCGATCGTATTCATCGGTTGACCAACCGCCACTACAACCCGGTTCTCCTGCAACGCATTGAGGTATCCACGAGCGAGCCGACTTAAAAGCATCCAAAAACGGCAACTGAGTTGACCAATCAGCAACGCCGCTTAGGTTTGTTCCTAGGGCAAGCGCGTCCAGAGAGAGGGGTCTTGCAGGGGCATCGGCAGAACTTTCCAGGCAATTGACGGGCGTATTGGTGGCGACCATAAACTCTACTGAATTTTCGGCACTGGGAGAGGTAGACGCTTCGATCGCACTTTGCGGATCAGAGGATTTGGAGAAAAAGACCACCAAGGATAAGGCAATTCCAAAGAAAACTGCAAAACCGATGATGCGGCGAGTTTTACCTCTTAGTCGAAGCAGGTTGAATGTCATAACTCTCTCCCAGTGTAGTGAGTTTGAATGGTGTTCCCTCAGTCGTAGTGAGGATTTGGCATTGAGTTTTTTACTGAACGCCTAGACGTAAACTTTTCGGTAGTAGTCCTGATATTCTTGAGACAGCAACGGTTTCCACCATTCTGGGTGGGCCAAATACCACTCAACCGTGCGACGCAACCCTTGTTCAACCGTAACAGAAGGAGTCCAGCCTAACTCCGTGCGGATTTTGGTGGCATCAATGGCATAACGGCGATCGTGTCCAGGACGGTCTTTAACAAAGGTAATCAATGTTTCGGCGGGGCGCACGGGTAAGTCAGGGGCTAATTCGTTCATTAAGGAACAAAGCTGACGTACCAGATCGATATTCTTCACTTCATTGTTGCCGCCAATGTTATAGGTTTCTCCGGGTGTGCCACGATGAATAACTGTATCTAATGCACTGCAATGATCGCCCACATACAGCCAATCTCGAATGTTTTGCCCATCGCCATATACCGGCAACGGTTTGCCCAGAAGGATGTTAATGCACATCAGGGGGATGAGCTTTTCGGGGAAGTGATAAGGCCCGTAGTTGTTGGAACAGTTGGTGATGAGGGTAGGCAAGCCGTAGGTGTGATGGTAAGCCCGCACGAGATGATCGCTTCCGGCTTTGGATGCTGAATAGGGGCTATTTGGTGCGTAGGGTGTGGTTTCTGAGAAGCCCGGCTCGGTTGCCTCTAGGCTGCCGTACACTTCATCGGTGGAAACATGGTGGAAGCGGTAGTCTGCCGATCGTCCATGATTTTCCCAGTGCTGCCGGAAGGCTTCTAACAGGGTAAAGGTGCCGACAACATTCGTGCGAACAAACTCACCGGGGCCCAAAATCGATCGATCGACATGGGATTCAGCCGCAAAGTGAGCGATCGTATCAATCTGCTCCTCTTGAAGTAACTGATCGATCAAAGTTCGATCGCAAATATCCCCCTGGACAAAGCGCAGGTTGGCGTGTCCTTCCAAAGCGGCAAGGTTATTGCGATTTCCAGCATAGGTTAGCGCGTCTAATACAACGACTCGATCGCCTGGATAGGCAGCACACCAGTGATGAACAAAATTTGAGCCAATAAATCCGGCTCCTCCCGTAATGATTAGCTTGCGGGGAGGTCTTGATAAAGAGGATTGTTCGATCGTCATAGGTTCGTTTGAAGTGGGTTAGATGGGGAAGTTGGGAGAGGGGTGAGGGGAAGGACGGGTAGGGATAGGGAATAGAATCAAATCGGAGACTGAGTGTTATTCAGAGAGCATGATTTAGAACATGATTTGGAACATCAGTTAGATAACTTAGCTCCAAACAATCCTCAGTTCTCAGCCTTCAGTCCTTGCCTCATGCCAGTTCAATTTGACAATCATCGCCAACCATAAAGCGGAAGGCTTTGGGGCGTTTGGGTGCTTCGGTAAGCTGCGCTCGTTGTCCAATTAAACTGTCCACAATTCGGTGATGAATCCCTTCAACGGTTGCCCCTTGCAACAGGACGCTATGTTCTAGATCCACATCAACCATCCTGACGCGATCGGCAATGCTGGTGTAAGGCCCAATGAAGCAGTTTTCAATGTGGCAGTTTTCGCCAATGACCACCGGCCCCCGAATGGTGGAGTTGATTACCTTTGTGCCTACACCAAGCTGAACGCGGCCAATAATCTTACTTTCGGTATCTAATTCACCTTGAATACGGGGTTCCATGCAGCAGGTGTCTAAAATCACCCGGTTAGCTTCGAGCAGGTCGTCTTTCTTTCCGGTGTCTAACCACCAGCCCCGAATTTGCCGTGCCTCTACCGCCTTTTGCTGTTCAATCAAAGTCTGAATAGCATCGGTGATTTCCAGCTCTCCTCTGGCGGAGGGTTGAATCGCGGCGATCGCCCCATGAATTCCACTGGAAAAAATATAGACTCCCACCAACGCCAGGTTAGAAGGCGGCACTTTGGGTTTTTCCACTAGCCGCAACAATCGCCCTTTTTCATCCACTTCAGCTACGCCAAAGGCACTGGGATTTTCTACCGGGCAGAGCAGCGTTAAGGCATCCAGGTGGTTGCTGTGAAAGTGTTCTAGAAAAAGGCCCAGTTCACTCTGTACCAAGTTATCGCCCAGGTACATGACAAAGGGAGAATCTGCTAAGAAAGACTGAGCAACCTTGACCGCATGGGCCAGCCCAGCAGGTTTCTCTTGCAGAATGTAAGTGATATTTGCCCCAAACCGATCGCCATTTCCCGTTTTTGCCTTCACCTCTTCCCCGGTTTCCGGGCTGATGATGATGCCAATCTCTGTGATACCGGCTTCCACGATCGACTCAATCCCATACCAAAGGATAGGCTTGTTGGCGACAGGAACAAGTTGCTTTGCCCCGGTGTAGGTAAGCGGACGTAACCGAGTGCCTTTACCGCCGGAGAGAATAATTGCTTTCATATGTTTGTTTGTGAAGTTCAGTTAGCATTTGTCGTAAACCCTGCCGCCAGTGAGGCGGGTAGGATGGGAGCAACGAGGCAATTTTCTGCCAAGCCAGGGCAGAGTAAGCAGGACGTTTGGTGGGGGTAGGATATTCTGGAGTGGTGATAGGAACAACACGTTGCAGCTTGATGGGAAAGCCGATCGCCTCTGCTTCTTCAAAAATGGCGACAGCGAAGTCATACCAGCTTGTGATGCCGCTATTGGTGAAGTGGTAGATCCCACTGGGAGAGTCTTCTGCGGTGGATAAAAACTGGGTTGACAGAGCGGTGATTGCCGTTGCAATGTCCTTTGTCCAGGTGGGTGTACCGACTTGATCAGCAACCACCCTAACTTCGTCTCGTTC
>PVWD01000117.1 GCA_003003615.1 filamentous cyanobacterium CCP2
GTATAACCGTTTGCCTTGTTTAAAAACAGGTTGCAACAGGGGGGTTTCATGGGGCTGGGGAGGTTCGGTGCTGAGGGCGAGGCGATCGGCTTCTAGGACACCGTTCTGATAGCGGCGGAAAACCTGTTTGCGTCCGGGGTAAGTGACTTTGCCGCTTGAAGCTTTCATTACAGGGATACCGTCAATTTCAACCAGTTTATACACACCGTTGACGGGTGCCCCCGTAACGAGTTTGGTTCCCAGCCCATACCCATCGATTTCCGCTCCGGCCGACTGGAGCCTTAAAATTTCATATTCATCCAAATCCCCACTGGCAAAAATCAGGGTATGGGGCAGCAGTTGCCGGACTTGTTGAGAAAGTGTAACCAAATCGCCGGAATCAAGGCGTATCGCATTTACCTGAATTTCACCCGCTTTAACGCGATCGGCTAGTTTTTGGGCGGCGGCGATCGTATCGTAAGTGTCAATCAGCAGGGCGGCTCCGGGGAAATAGCGGTGAAATGCTGTGAAAGCCTGCTCCTCACTTCCTTCCAGGGCAGACAGAGCCATCACCAAGGAGTGGGCCATTGTGCCACTGGGAGTTTGCCCTAGTTGCAGTGCAGCCAACACATTGGAAGTCGCGTTTAACCCTCCGGCAATTGCAGCGCGGGCCGCCCACAGAGAGGCTTGGGGGCTAAAAGCACGACGGGTGCCAAATTCCAGCAGGGCCGCTTCATCGCCCACCACATCCCGCAGCCGAGCCGCTCTGGTTGCAATCAGAGTTTGATAGTTTAAGGCGTTCAATAGGTAAGTTTCAACCATTTGGGCTTGCCAAAGGGGAGCCTCAACCCGCAGCAACGGTTCATCCGCAAAGACGATCGTCCCTTCCGGCACGGCCCACACATCGCCGCTAAACCGGGATTCGGCTAATAGCTCCCAGAACCGAGAAGGGGCGTTGGCAAAAATATTCGTGGCTTGCAGGGCGGCAATTTGCTCTGAGGTAAAGCAAAACTGTTCCAAATAGTCCAGTGCTTGCTCTAAACCCATTGCCACCAAATAGCCAAACCCTTCTGGCAACCGTCGAGCAAACAATTCAAAACTTGCCGATCGCTGCTCTAAACCCTCACCCACATAACAAGCTGCCATTGTGAGTTGGTACAGATCAGTCAGGAGACTATAATCCTGTGGTTGGAGAAGCAGTGCTGAAGCATTCATGGTGGCAACTCTGCTGCTTAAGGTGGAGCTTGCATCCCTTGGGTCTTGCGTTTTGAGCCTAACGCGATAACCCAATCTCGACAAATTTGCCCTGGCAAGCGGCACTTGGCAATTTCCTTAAAATAACTTGAATCTAATTATAGTTATTTTTACCAAAAATGATCCAGTTTAATTCGGTCTGCCTTTGCTGGCTTCATTACTGGCTTCATTGCTGCTTCACCGTGAATCTATCTTTATCGATTTGCCATGAAAACAGGCTTATGTTGAAAAGCACTAAAATTTATCAAAAATTTATCAAAAGTGATTGCGATCGAAATACCCCGAAGTATTGCGCTGGTCTTTGTCGTAGGTGACTCGTTGAATGGTCAGCAATGCCGAAACTAAGGCTCCCTGGTTCATAGCGGGACAGTTCAGCAAGTCTAAAACACGCCTCATGCGGGTAACGGCTCCGCTCACCAGGCTGTCTTTGCGAAACCGAGGAAACAAGTCAGCAGCTCCCTGATAAACTGCCCATTCTCGCTCAGAAGGCGTGATGTCTTTTTGCGCTCCGCTAATCAGCAGAATTTTGACATGGGGGTGATGTTCACGGCTCCAACGGCAAAAGGTATACGGGTTAAAGGTTTGAACTCTAGTGTCAATCAAGATCAGATCTGGGAGATTAACCTTGGCAGCCTTCAGGTGGTCGAGGCTTTCAGGTAAGTTAACGTCGGCGGCTTCCCAGATGACTGAAATATTCTGCGATCGCAAAATGGTTTGCCAGATAGAGCCTTGTAGATTCATCGGCTGAATCATCAAGACAAACTTTGCAACATCTGCCACCTGATCAGGATCAGTAGAATGCACGTTAGCAGAATCCAGGTTGTTAGAGGGAGCACCCGTTGGTATATGAGTCTGCACGGAAGGGGGACACAACAGCATAGGACTAAGTATAGTTACTGCCCAGAATACATAATTGAAGGCTATTTTCTCACAGGGGTTTCACCCAACTTGTGCCCTAAACTTCATGAAAGGTTTAAATTCATGCCATTGAGCCACCCATTTAGTCCGAAATTCCCGACAGAACCAGCTTCCCTGAACCAGCAACCACTTCACCGATCGCCCAAGCCGTAACCCCCTGCTCACCAAACCATTGCACCGTGCGATTCGCCTGATCTGGAGGCACGAGCAACACAAACCCGATGCCCATGTTGAACGTATTGAACATTTCTACTGGGTTGATAAATCCAGTTGTGGCTAACCACTCAAACACAGGAGGAATCGACCAGATGTGAGGATCAATTTGCACCGACTGCCCTTCCGAAAGACAACGCGGTAAATTCTCTGGCAGTCCTCCCCCCGTAATATGAGCCATGCCGTGAATTTCTAGCCCAGCCTGCCGTGCCGCCAACACCGGCTTTACATAAATTCGTGTGGGAGTCAGCAACTCAACGCCCAGAGGTTTTCCGCCCAGCATCTCCACCTCATCCGTCAAGGCAAGCCCCGATCGTTCAACAACCCTCCGCACCAGACTGTAACCGTTACTGTGAATCCCGGCACTGGCTAATCCAATCACCGCATCCCCGATCGCCACCTTTGACCCGTCCAGAATTTCACTGCGTTCAGCAATTCCCACACAGAACCCGGCCAAATCGTATTCTCCAGGTTGATAAAACCCTGGCATTTCTGCTGTTTCCCCTCCCAGCAGGGCACATCCCGCTATCCGGCAACCTTCCGTGATACCAGTAATCACCTGGGTGAGTTGGTCAGAATTGAGCTTGCCCGTTGCCAAATAATCCAGGAAAAATAATGGCTCGGCTCCACAGGTCAACACATCATTGACGCACATGGCAACTAAATCAACGCCAACCGTCTCATGGGAATCAAACTGCTGAGCCAGTTTCAGCTTTGTCCCCACGCCATCGGTTCCCGATACCAGCACCGGCTCACGGTAGCCCGTCGGCATTTGAAAAAAGCCACTAAACCCGCCCAATCCGCCCAACACTTCAGGACGATAGGTACTTTCCACTAAACCACGAATGCGCTGTACAAACGCCCGCCCCGCCTCCACATCCACCCCAGCTTCCCGATAGTCCATAGTGCTTACCTGCAATTCGCCTGCAAACAGGTATTGTATCGGAATAGGAGTTCAGTCCTCAGCCTTCAGTCTGCTCTCGCCACTCCCCACCAGGCCAAAGCATAGGGCTGAATCGGTTCATTTACCCGATCGCCAAAGACAACGCGCAGTTTGTACTGTCCGGTCTGGGGGATTTGGTGAAAGATGTGTTCAACGCTATCTACAGGGCTATTGGATGACCAGATGGCATTGGCGATGTCGTCTGCATTGGCGGGCATCAAGTATAGGTTTAAATCATTTAGCTGCCGATCGATGAACTGTTCGCCCATATCGTATTGCCCGTTGTTATTAGTATCTTGCAAATCCACAATCCGATCCCAGGTTAACGTGGCGGAAATGAAGCTTTCACGCTGGAGCGGAGCATCAAAAAAATAATCCCGATAGGGGGATGAGAATTGGTCATTGGTGAGACTGACGGTGCGATAATCCCAGCCGATCGCCGGAATTCTGCCGGGTCGCCATTGCCCTGGGCTGAACTGTTGATAAGCTCGGAAGGCGTTGAGGTGTCCGGTTCCCATTTGGGCATCTAGCGGCAGGTGGGTGAATTCGTAGGCATCCGATTCAAGCCAAGTGAGGTTACGCTGATCCCGCAGGGTGCGCGTCATGCCTAGATTTAAGCCATTACCACTATCCTCAATTTTGTCGGCAGCGTTCATTAACACCGCTTTCATGACTAGCTGATGGCGGGCATCTAACCCCCAGTGCGTTTCAGCGTTACCAGGTTGCTGTAAGGCTTCTCGAATGGAACGATCGCCAAATTCTTGGAGCAGGGCCACCGTTGCCGCCACATGGGGAGCCGCAAAGCTCGTTCCGGATGCCGGTGAAGACGTTTCTCCATCAGGGGAAATCGTGGCCAAGTTATTGCCAGGAGCCACCAAGCCAACCGATCGCCGTGCCCCAACATTACTTTCTGAAGCTGGATCACGCCCAAGGACGATCGTGGGTTCACTACCCAAGCTGGAAAAATCAACCTTTGTAAACCGACCGTTGACGGCCATGGAGTTGGCAACCACGATGCCGTTAAAGGTGTCCGTGGGAATGGGAAAACCGCCCCTACCCTGGTTTCCAGCAACCACATGCAAGACATCATGCACCCTGGCAGACCAATCAACACACTGGGTCAGCAGCGCATTTCCATCTAAAACAGCATTCGGACGGGGATCGCGCTCCAAAGATTCGCCAAAACTATAATTGATGGTTCGCAAATCCCCACCGTTTTGTAAAGATAGTGTTTGCAAAGCTAAACATTCTTCAGGTTGTTCACTCCGGTTTTCAATGCCAACGGCAGCCGCATACAGTACCGCATCCGGAGCCACTCCCGTCAGGCTTTTGTCACGGCTAATCATGACGCTGGCCACGCTAGCTGCATGGCGATCGACTAATCTATCTGCTTCTGCCTGAGAATCCCGAAAAAACAGGCGATTGGGCCGCACCGCCCGATTGGTTGCCCCTGCCTTATCTAAACCAAACAAAGCCGGGCGACCGATTTCAATTTGCCCGATCGCAATCTTGCGCCCCGTTAAGTTGTAGGGCGGATGATGGAGCACCTCAGCCTGAATGCCGTTTTCTCCCACTGAAACCGATAACCCCAGCACCGGGGCTGCCAGCAACGCACAAACCAAACCACAAACAAACCCCAACCATCGCCGTTTCAGCCACCGATTCATGCGTTTCTCCAAACCGTCTTATTTGTATATTGCTCGATTTCCTGAACTTGAACGGGAATTCATCATGAAATTTCAGTATTTCCAAGGGCAGATCAGCTATTGGGCTGATAACACACTTTGTTAAACTGATTACAAGACAGGCAGCAGGAGAGCATAAATACCCATGAGCCAAACCACAAAACAAACCGTCATTGCCCCGTCCATTCTATCGGCAGATTTTAGTCGTCTCGGTGAAGAAATTCAGGTGGTTGACAAAGCCGGAGCCGACTGGATTCACGTCGATGTGATGGATGGTCGCTTCGTGCCCAACATTACAATCGGCCCCCTGATTGTCAAAGCCATTCGCCCTTACACGGAAAAGCCTCTGGATGTTCACTTGATGATTGTGGAACCAGAGAAATACGTTGAAGATTTTGCCAAAGCCGGGGCAGACATTATTTCAGTTCATGCAGAGCATAATGCTTCTCCGCACCTCCACCGCACGCTCTGCCAAATCAGGGAATTGGGCAAGCAGGCTGGCGTAGTGTTAAACCCCTCAACCCCCTTGGACTTGATTGAATATGTCCTTGAGGTGTGCGATCTAATTTTGATCATGAGCGTCAACCCTGGGTTTGGTGGGCAAAGCTTCATTCCAGCCGTTGTGCCCAAAATTCGTAAATTGCGCCAAATTTGTGATGAGCGCGGTCTTGACCCCTGGATTGAAGTTGACGGTGGGTTAAAAGGCAATAACACTTGGCAAGTTCTGGAAGCTGGAGCTAATGCGATCGTGGCTGGGTCTGCGGTGTTTGGTGCTAAGGATTATGCTGAGGCCATTTCGGGCATTCGCAACAGCAAGCGACCTGAACCAGAACTCGTTACGGCATAACGACATCAATGTCTGATAAGGGACACCGATCTGGCAGAGATTAGCTATACAGATCGATCATGCAGAAACAGGGGCGGTTTGCGGGCCGCCCTTCTTAGTCTGTAGACCGCATTTAAAGCTACTGTAGAGAGATGCAAAGCACTGTAGCAATTCTTGTGTAGCCATTCATGGATAACGAACCGATCGTCTTGCTGTCCAAAAGAGAATTGGACAAAATGCGCCAAGCCGGACGTTTAGCAGCCGAACTGTTGACCTACCTGGAACCGATGGTAAAACCAGGAGTCAGTACGCTTGAATTAAACGATGCCGCAGAAGAGTGGACACAGAAACACGGTGCTAAAAGTGCCCCCCTTGGCTATCATGGCTTTCCCAAGTCAATTTGCACGAGTATTAACGAAGTTGTTTGTCATGGCATCCCTAACGCAAAGCAAACGCTGAAAGAGGGGGACATTATTAACATTGACGTGACTCCTTTGCTGGATGGCTATCACGGTGATACGTCGCGCACTTTCTTTGTCGGTGAACCTTCGGCCGTTGCCCGGAAGCTAGTGGAAGTGACGGAAGAATGCCTGTGGCGCGGCATTAAGGAAGTGAAGCCGGGAGCCAGAATTGGGGATATTGGTGCGGCTATTCAGGAATATGCAGAAGCCCACGGGTTTTCGGTGGTGCGGGATTTTGTTGGGCATGGTGTCGGGCGAATTTTCCATACGGCTCCCCAAGTACCGCACTATGGCAAGCGGGGAAAAGGACGCAAACTACGGGCGGGCATGGTTTTCACCATTGAACCGATGATTAATGAAGGAACCTGGGAAGTAGAGGTTCTATCGGACAAATGGACTGCCGTAACCAAAGACCGCAAGCTCTCGGCTCAGTTTGAACACACGATCGCCGTGACTGAAGACGGTGTAGAAGTTTTAACGCTGAATCCGGCCCTTGTATCAATTGGGTAGGGTTTGAGGATTGAGGACTGAGTGCTGGGAAAAATTGAAACCGTTTGGGCAACCGTATTTGAGCAATCGTCGGGAAATGAGCTGACTTACCCCGATCGCCGGATTGCGAAGAAGTCCAGAGCCTGTCATGCTTTAGAGCTAGCCCCTCAACGATTTAAGCTAGCAGCAACAGACTGCGGGTTGTTTCATGAGATTGCTCAACGCCATTCAATTCCAGCATTTTCGCGGTGATTTGTTTGGGGGAATCACGGCGGCCATTGTTGCTTTGCCCCTCGCCCTTGCCTTTGGGGTATCTTCTGGAGCTGGGGCGATCGCTGGACTCTACGGAGCAATCCTGGTTGGCTTCTTTGCCGCTCTATTTGGCGGGACTCCTTCCCAAGTGTCTGGCCCAACCGGCCCCATGACCGTCGTCATGACAACAGTATTCACAGCACTGGTGGCCCGTCATCCTGATACAGGTGCTGCAATGGCGTTTACCGTTGTGCTGCTGGGCGGACTCTTTCAAATTTTGTTTGGAGTCCTTCGGCTGGGTAAATACATCACCCTCATGCCCTACACCGTCATCTCCGGGTTTATGTCTGGAGTCGGGCTGATCATCATCCTGCTCCAACTTCCCCCTCTATTGGGCTACATGAGTACTGGAGAAATTTGGGGGGTTTTGGTTCAGCTACCCACCTATCTAACGCAACCCCGACCTGCCGCCTTTGGACTCGGCTTACTCACACTCACGATCGTCTTTGCGGCTCCGCCAAAACTGAATCGCATCTTTCCGGCTCCCTTGCTAGCTTTAATTGTGGGAACACTCGTCTCAATGCTTTTTGGGGAGAATCCAGAGATTAATCGGATTGGCTCTATTCCCAGTGGGCTGCCAACCCTGCAACTGCCAACGTTTGCCTTGAGTGAACTCAAAGACATGATGGTGTATGGGTTGATGCTGGGGGTGTTGGGGTCGATCGACTCTTTGCTCACCTCTCTGGTGGCTGATAGCGTCACGCGGACACAGCACGACTCAGACAAAGAATTAATTGGACAAGGCATTGGCAACTGTATTGCCGGACTCCTGGGCGGGCTTCCCGGAGCCGGGGCCACGATGCGAACCGTGACAAATGTGCAGGCAGGTGGGCGAACTGCTTTATCGGGAATGATTCACGCTCTAGTTTTACTGACTATCACACTTTGGGCCAGTCCCCTGACCACCATCATTCCCCATGCCGTTTTGGCAGGAATTTTGCTAAAGGTTGGCATTGACATTATTGACTGGGGGTTTATTAAACGGGCCCACCGCATTTCCCTAAAAACAACAGGCTTAATGTATCTGGTGATGGCTCTCACCGTTTTTGTAGACTTGATTACAGCCGTAGCCGTTGGGGTATTTATTGCGAACTTGCTCACCGTTAAGAAACTCTCTGATTTACAAAGTTCCCGTGTGAAAGCCGTAACAGAACCCACCAACGAACTGTCCTTGACTCCTTTGGAACAGTCCGTCTTGTCTGAGGCGAAAGGCCGAATTCTGTTGTTTCAGTTGGGTGGCCCCATGAGTTTTGGAGCCGCAAAAGTCATCTCCCAGCGCATGAGGATCGTCAAGGACTATGAGGTGCTGATTTTAGATGTGAGCGATGTCCCGATGTTGGGGGTCACGGCGGCTCTGGCGATCGAAACAATGGTGGAGGATGCGGTCAAGAAACGGCACCATGTCTTTTTGGTAGGAGCCTACGGAGGGACACAACAGCGACTTGGCAGGTTGGAAATCGATCGGTTTCCAGAAGTACATCAGGTTGAAAATCGTTTAGAAGCCCTGCAAACAGCCCTTGCCCTGATGCAATCCTCTGAGCCAATCCCCATTCCCAACCCGCGTCAGTAACGCTGACTTTGCTAGGTAAACTGAGCCACATTCAATTGATCGGCTTGAACACCCCGCAATACAGCAAGCTGATCACGCCCAACGCTAATAACAGCCCGATTTCCGTCTTGGGTAATGCTCAACATACCAAAGCTCAGATTGCCTCGGAGTGCCAGCAAATCTTCCCCAATCTGAAAATCGCGGATCAGGTCAGAGCCATTTCTGCGCCGCAGCACAAAAGTATCCAGTCCCGCTCCACCAATGAGCGTATCCCTCCCTTTACCGCCATCCAAAAAGTCATCACCACTGCCGCCATGCATCCGATCGTTTCCTCTGCCCCCAAACATCCGATCGTTTCCATTGCCGCCATGCATCCGATCGTTTCCATTGCCCCCAAACAGCGTGTCATCGCTATCTCCGCCATGCAGCGTATCGTTGCCCCGTCCGCCCACCAGTAAATCATTTCCAGCATTACCCAGCAAACGATCGTCACGCCGCAAACCAAAAATTCTGTCGTCTCCGTCCCCTCCAATGAGGGTATCGCGTCCATTTGTGCCAATAATGTCCATGCCGACGGGTGGGGGGGGTGGCGGAGGAACATCGTTATCTACAATCGTGAGGGTAGAGGTGTCAAGCGCACCCAGGCTAGCTCCTCCCGTTGGGCTAGACAGTTCAAAGGTGGCCGTCTCGTCTCCTTCCACGATCGCATCATCAAGAATGGCAACGCTGACCGTTTTTTCGGTTTCTCCATCGGCAAAGTTAACAACTGTGGAGGCAAAGTTAAAGTCATCAGAATTTGTAGCCGTTCCGCCTGTGTGGTTTACCGTCACGCTGACCGCTCCATCACTCCCGCTTGTACGAGTTAGGGTAAGGTCGATCGTCCCTGCATCTTCGTTGACGGTGTAGGTACTTGAACCAAACTGAATCGTGCCGGGGGTTGGAGGGGGAGGGGGCACATCCAGAACCACATTGAATTGGTAAGTTGTAGTGTTTCCCGTTTCCTGATACCAAACCGAGTACGTTCCTTCTCCAAGCTGCCCAGAACCCGCAGGCCCCAATGCACTTCCCACTCCTGGCTCAAGCAGGTCTTGCCCTACCTCATTGTTTCCCGCCAGGTTATCAATTAACTTGCTCACCTCAAAAGTACTCGCATCCGTCAACGAAGGAAACGAACTTCCTGCCGTCACTGCAAAGTAGGAATTGCCGTAGCTTGGATTTGTTTGATCGCCATCTCCCCATTGGTAATTTTGCAAAACGATCGCACTCACCGTCGCCCCAGCCGGAACCGTAAAGGTAAAGAAATCACGATCGAGCGGTGAATTCGTTGTGTTTCCGGTGATGATGTTATTTCCCGGTGTCAAAATCAGAACAGTTGGATTATTTTCATCATTCGACAAATCTCCATTGATTGCTTCGTTATAGTCTGCCATTTTTCCTACCTCTTTCAAAAAAATGTGTAAAAAACGATCGCGCAAAAACTAACCCCATCGGCTTGTGCTACTGATGGCAGTTTTAAATGAAAATGAGATCTGAAGAAGGGGTGATTAAACGCTCATAGGCAAGGTTGCGATCGATACGAGAGCCGATCGCAGATCTATAAATTCCTAATGTAGTTAATGATTCAGCTAAACAATCCTGATACGAGTTGGAATTGGAGTGACACTCATATCAAATAGAAGTGATGCACATATCAAAAGAATAGATGATATGTTGTGCTTTCACACCTAATAAACGATAGGATTTTTAAAGTTATTCGGTAAATAAATATTGCTCAGAAACATTGCACATTATAAAGCTGGCTAAGACTCCAGTCTTTGAACAATACAGCGCGATTGTAACAACACCAAATCTTGCTCCCGATCTTCAACGACCGTACAGGGATTGACCATGCGGCGAAGGACGGGTCTACCCTGCTCCAGGTTAGCTTTAGCATCATTCACGGCCTCAGGATATTGGCGAATCCAGTTGGAGTCTGGGTAATCGGGGTTGAAGGAGGAACGCTCAACCAAAAAATAGTTGATGTTGTAGGTGCGGATAAAGCTGAGTAGTTCCTGGGCATTGCGGGTGTATTGGGCCCGGATGAAGTCTTCCACACGCTGCCGAAACTGATTCGCATAGCCAACGTGATAGGGAATGGCATATTCTCGGCTGAAAAGAACCGATCGATTCGTCAATGACGGTAGATTATCTACTTCTCCGGCGACACCTGCAACCAACGTATCCTTTGGCTGTTGAGCAAGATATTCGTAAATTCCTGGGATGCGTCCTTGAATGTGATTGGCTCTGGGAAAATTGGGAACAGTGTTGGGATAAATCAGCAGGGCAACGCCAGCGAGGATGGCAATTCCCCAAACCCAGAGGCGTTTGAACATGTTGGAGGGCGCTCGTTTGAGGGATTGCAGCCCCCCATGAAAAATCAGGCCAAAGCTAAAGGCAGTGGCAAAGGCAAGCACATAGCGTAAGGTGTATGCTGTATAGCGGCTAGGCAGATGCAGCTTGAACAAAACCAGATGGGCGGCAAAAAAGAGAAACAGCGCAACGATGATGATTTGCAAGAGCAGGCGGATATGGGGGGTAATTTGCCGAACTAAAGGAAATGAGTTGGGAAAGCGCATCAGGATGGGCAGCAGAATGCCGATCGCCAGTGTCGCCGGTCTAAAGGCAGGGAAAATGCCACTCCGTCCACCTGCAAACCAAAAGTATAGGGGGCGATCGTCGTAGAAAAATCGGCTTCGTCCTCCAGCATTAAATTCTGGCAGGGTTCTGGCTTCGGCAGCAGTGAGCGTCGGGCCATATTCTGAAGCGGTCAGAGCATAGGGCAGCATGACTAGAACTGCCACTCCTAACCCAGCAGCGCAAAACCAGTAATCCTTTTTGTTTTGGGAAAGTTTGATTCTGCCACTCTGCCAGTGTAAAGGCTGTAGCACCAGCAATCCGGCAAACACAAAAACATATTGCGGATAGAATAAACCCTCTAAGGCGATCGTCACCAGTAAGGGGGCTAGCTGCCGTTTCAGCAAGTAATATAAAAACGCCAGAAATAGGGCTGGCATAAAGGCTCTGGGCGTTGCAGAAGCCACATCATCATGCGTCCAGATTACCTGCTGAATCATCGCTGAAGACAGGAACGCCGTCAACGGAGCCGGAAGCAACTGCATACTGACGAAATAGCCGTAGCCTGCTGCAATCAGCCCTAAGCCAAAGGGCAGCAACTTCGCCAGCAGCATTGGATCAATCCCTACCGCAGCGAACAAACGGTAAAAAGTGGTGTACCCCCAAGGGGCAACAGACTGGAAGTAATCGGCGATCAGATTATCGGGAAAAAGTTCTGGATTGAGAAATCGCCGCATCCAAAACACATGTTGGCGAGCATCATCCTGCACTACGTATTCATTGGCAAAAGCCTGCTGCAAGAACAAAATGCCATAAATCGCGGCAACGGTGAGGCTTAAGCTCAGCCAGAAGATTTGACTGCCTCTGGTGGGTTTTGTCGAAAAACCGTCTGCGAAAACGCGATGTAAGCTCATGAATCACTCCTCTCTAAGTTACGGGTTGAAAGGAAGTAATTACTGATCCTTTTTCCCTTCAGCCGTTTATCCTCGATCGCTCTAAGCGAGATGTAAAGCTTTGTACACTACTGGTTCAGAATACAAGCTGCCTCAAGGACTATAAATTGGTCATTTTGAAATGTAGTGCAGCTATCCTGAACGCGAGCGAGGGCAGGTGGTTCTTCGCTTTGCCGTAACTGCCGTCGGATGCCTCTACTGGCTGGAGCATATTCCTGAAACACAGAATTTTCGCCAATGTGTCTGGGGGTAAAGGCAGATTGCTCTAATAGCCAGAAGTCTACGCCATACTGTTGAATGAACTGCTTCACTTCATTCAGGTCAAGACTGTACTGTGCTGCGATCAGATCAGTCATGCGCTGACTCATTTCCTGGTAATAGCCCAGGTGATAAGGCAGAATAAATCCATCTGTGCCCGTTAAGATCGATCGCTGCGTAAAGCTGGGCAAGTTGTTCACCTCACGATCGATCGAGGCAATCAGGCTGTCTTTAGGTTGGGCAGCAAGAAACTGATACAAATCAGGGTGTCTACCGTTAGTGTACTGAACCACTGGGAAAGCCGCATTTTCAAACCGCAGGAAGGCAGGATAGCCAATCAGGAAAACGAGCAGCAGAATCGTTGCCCCTAACTGAAAACCAGGCGGCTGACTGGATAAAGTCGATCGCGTTCCTAGCCGCAGTAACTTGTCCAGGAGAATTGCCAGAGCCAATCCGGCCGCCAGTCCGACAACAATACGAAGACTATGTTCCGTATAGCGATTGGGTAAATGCAGCTTAAAGACCAGGGCATGGGCGACAAAAAACAGCGTGACAGAAGCGATCAGCGTTTGGGGCAGGATGCGGATATGATGAGTAATTTGCTGCGTTAAAGGAAAGCGTTCTGATAGTTTTAGGAACACAGGCAGTGCAAGCGTGAGCCAGATTTGGGGCAGAAAAAAGGCGCGAAGTGGAGTCACTTCAAAAGTGTCTCTGGAAAAAGTTGTAAAGTCAAAATTGGCAGTACACCACTCCAAAGGAAACATGCCGCTTCGTTTGCCACATAGCCAAAATCTCTGCGGACTCTCTACAAAAAATTCAGACCAGCCATCTTCGGAAAAGGTGAATAACGATCGCGCTTCTGCGGCAGAGATAACTGGGCCAAAGGCAGAGGTTTTCAGGGCATAGGGCAGCATCACCAAAAACGCCACCCCTAACCCAGCCCCAGCAAACCAATAATCCTGCCGATCGCTGGAAAGACGAGGACGAAAACCCTGCCAGTGAACCAACCGCAACAGCAGGATGAAGGAATAAATAAACACGCACTGCGGATAAAATAACCCCTGAAGGGCGATCGCACCTAAACAGGGAATTAACCGACGTTTGACCAAGTAATACAAGAATCCCAGGAATAGGGGAAAGACAAATGCCACCGGAGTCGCAGAAATAATATCATCCCGCATCCAGAGATTTTGATTGAGAAAGGCAGTCCCCAGAAAGGCGGCAAACGGAATGGGCAAAATCTCCAGGCACAGCCCAAAAGCATAGGCAGTCGTGATCAGAGCTAGACCGATCGGCAAGAGTTTATGGAGCAAAACCGGGCTAATACCGATCGCCGCAAAGAGACGATACACCGAGGCATATCCCCACGGCGCAACTGATTGAAAATAATCAGCAACCGCATCTCCAGGAAATAGCTCTGGATCAACAAAACGGCTCATCCAAAACACATGCTGCCGCGCATCGTCCTGCATCACAAATTCGCCCCCAAAGGCTTTCTCCAGGGCAACGATCGGACAAATTGCAGCCAACGTCAAACTTAGACAAAGCCAGACAATGAGCCGCGATCGGGAGGTTTTAACTAGGGGCTTAAAGAGAAACTGATGCAGAGATCCCATAAGCGATCGTCATCCCAAACAGTAGCGTGACTACGCAACATTAAAGCACCTTGGGGATAAATCACAACCGGGTAGGGAGAATGCCTGTTAACTCACATCTGCGGTAGAACTCACCCCTAACCCATCCCAGAAGGGGAGCATTTGGAGAATCTCCTCTCACTTGACAAGATTCCTGTTTCTTCCCTGCCCTTTCCCCTGCATCCGGTATCCTTTAAACTCGTTGAGACTAGCTCAATGCAGTAGGTTAATGCATCATGACGAAGGCACAGCGGTTTGAGGGGTGGAAGTCGCTTCCGGCATGGCTTCGCTATGGGGTGATTGTGGCCATCATCTTGGGAGTTTTTTTCCGGTTTTACCATCTTGACCAGAAAGTGTACTGGATCGACGAAACCAATACCTCATTGCGATCGCTCGGCTATACCCGCACAGAGTTTGTTGAAACGGTATTTACAGGCGAGGTTGTCACCGCAGAAACACTACAGCAATTCCAGCAGCCTAGCCCCGATCGTGGGTGGGACGATACGATGAACGCCTTAATGGGAACAGCAGAGCATACGCCTTTATACTTCATGCTGTCGCGGTTATGGGTTGATTGGGTGGGGCACTCGGTAATAACCATGCGATTGTTGGCGGTTCTCTTCAGCCTGATGTCCCTGCCCTGCCTGTTCTGGCTGTGTCGTGAACTGTTTGAATCTCCTGCTGTCGCCTGGATTGCCGTTGCCCTGATGTCCCTCTCACCACTGCATGTTTTATATGCCCAGAAAGCCCGTCCCTACAGTTTGTTTAGCCTTTTGTTCTTGCTTTCCAGCATTCTTTTACTCCGCACCCTAAAAACACAGCAGCGAATTGGATGGGTGCTATATGGCATCACAATTACCGCCGGACTATACACTCAATTACTGTTTAGCCTGGTTGTGGTGGCACAGGGTTTCTATGTGGCATGGAGTGAACAGGTCATTGCCAAGCGGCAGCTAAGCCGACAAGCTCTAAACTACTTGATTGCTGCGGGCACAGCATTTCTACTGCTCACACCCTGGCTCGTTTTGCTCTTCAACAGCTTAGAAGAAGTGAGAACATCAACCGTTGGGTTGGTTCAAGAGATTTCTACCTCTCGGCTGATTGATGTCTGGTTTCTCAATGCCAGCCGAATTTTTGTCGATCGCGAACTTGGATCTGCCAATGCCATTTTTGTCGTCTTGTCTGTTGTTGCGGTCTTTTTCCTCTGGCGGAATGCCCCAAAGCGAACATGGGTATTCATTATTCTGATCATTGCCACAATGTTTTTGTCACTTGCCATTCCCGATCTGCTGCTGGGAGGACGGCGATCGACCCGGATTCGATATTTATTTCCCGCAGTCATTGGGATTCAAATGGCGGTGGCGTTTGTGTTTGCGACTCAGGCAGTGCGGGTGAGAAGCTGGAAACAGCAGATCTGGCGAGTGGTGATGGTGGCGGTGGTGGCGGTGAACCTGTTTGCTAATGTGGCGATCGCCCAAAGTTTCGTCCCATGGAGCAAAAGCCCTCACCGCAGTTCCTACTTTATTCCCGTCTCAGAAATTATTAATCAGGCAGAGAATCCGCTCATCATCAGTGATGGCCCAATCACAGACACGCTGGCGTTTGCCACCTGGCTAAACTCTGATGTTGCCTTTCAGCTTGCCCTTGATCCAAATGAGCTTACCGTAGCAGAAGGATTTGAGCCAATCTATCTTCTCACTCCAACTGAAGAATTACGCGAACAGGTAGAAGCTCAAGGCTATACACTGTCTGAACTGTACAAAAGCCCAGACTTACGCAATGACCCTTATCCCCTTTGGGAGGTGAGGAGTCAGGAGTCAGGAGTCAGGGGTGAGGGGTGAGGAGTGAGAGGTGAGGAGCGTTTTCCTGTTGTGTTGATTCTTTAACAGCGTCTTAAGATGTATCTCCGGGTAGAGGATTTGGTATAAACCGCTTCATAAAATCCTCTTTAGTGTTGCCTGAATCTTGTTACCGAGTTTACAAAGTGACGGCAATAAATTCGCTTTCCATGGCATGGCTGAAATGGAAGCAGAAAACAGGATGATTAGGACAAGTGATATGTTCTTAATTTTGCAGTTTTGTTTCCATTCACTGTCCTATCTGCTTTCCCAATTTCAGAGCTAATTCAAAACAACTTAGGAGTTTTTGGTATGCAACACATTATTTCTGCACTGGTTCGATCGCTGCGTCAAGGTTTGTTACTGGTTATCGCTTTAGGGTTATTCAGCTTCAGCGGCTGGTTTACCTTTAGCCAACCTAGCTATGCTGCCCTTTCGACTCCTGAAGAAGCTTTCCAGGAAATTCAAAGAGATCAGGCACAGCAAGATCGTCAAGGGTTTTACAAACAGCAGATACAGATCACAGAACAGCCAAAGACAGGTGCAGAGGAAGAATATGAACAAAACATTGAGCAATATTACCAGGAACATCCTGAAGAGGGCGGAATCGTTGAAGGAGCAAAGGAATTAGTCAATAAAGTGACTGGTAGTGAACAATAGGCTGGAATGCAGTTAGACCGATCAACCTCGCTCAGTTAGGAACCTTCGCTAACTGAGTTTTTTCATGCCTAATTTTGTTTTCCTCGCTTAGCAAACGAAAGATATTGCTCCAAAAAAGGTAAACCCCCGATCGCAGGCAGAAAGTAACGCGAGGTGCAAAGTACGCCCAAAGCGGCTCCGGTGGCAGCATCAAAATAGGGCTGATAAAACAAAATCAGTGCAGCATCACGGGTTCCTACACCTGCAAAAGTCAGTGGCAATAATCCTGCTAAAATCGCTAACGGCGAAAGAGCTAAATTGGCAAGAAACGGTGCATAGGCGTTTAACGCCAGGATAAAAAACCAAATCTGTAAAAGATGTAAAAACCAAATAAAAATTGAAGTGAAGCCAATCTTTAACAAGTTTTGCTGATCTCGCCAAAAGTAATCGTGCATTTCCTGCCAGGCGTAGCTCATCTTACCCAACTTTGCCTTCATTTTTTTAGGAGCAATTCCCTGAGCGAGGGCAAAAACCGATCGAGCAAATTTAGGAAAGCTCAAAATTGCCAACCCCAGCAGCAACCCTCCCGTCACGCTGAGCGTCATCACCCAAAACAGCCAATCTTTTTGCGGATACAGCAACAACCCAAACACACACCACAGCAGCAGCGACAACATATCGCAAGTCTTTTCAAACACCACCAGCGACAACGCCATCGATCCGGTTAAATGTCCCCGATCTTGCATGAAGTAGGCTTTGGCAATGTCCCCCATTTTGGACGGCAACACCATATTGAGG
>PVWD01000423.1 GCA_003003615.1 filamentous cyanobacterium CCP2
AGATGTGTATAAGAGACAGGGGCGAGGGGCAGTGGCAAATAATAAAATGCCAACAAGCACTAAAAAAAGAAGGGTGATGCCATCCATATAAACTGCCTCTTTTTAGAGAACAAACCATAGACAGAATTCTTTGTGTTCTGCCTGGCAATAAGTCGTTGAATACCCAGTGGGTTGATACGGCTCATTGAAACGATGAGGAGTCAGTTGCTTGAATGGAGGAACTATAGCGACGGAATTAAATTTAGGTATCAGAACTTGACTAAAGTTAATCTTGCATTCTAGTTGGCATCCTGATAGGACGGTACGGGTTCTTCCAGCAGCGTGGTCTGCGCCATACGTTTACCGAATGTGTCTGTAATCATTGGCCCAACCAGGCAGGTGACAATGATGTAGGCGATGATGGCGTTGAAGAGTCCTTCAGAGAGAATTGGACTGGTTCCATCAGGAATGATAGTTTTCATGCCGTAAAGGGCAACCACCAAGACCAAAGCAGCACGGGACATGGTGAGTCCTAACATGGTCATGACTTCAGCAAAGGAATATTTGAAAACGGTTCCAGCAATCCAGGCAGCCAGAAATTTGGCACCTACAGCAAACACAATCACCAGGGCAGCCAAGCCCAGATTTTCAGGATGCTGAACCAACACCATTGGGTTGCACAAAACACCCACTGAAATTAAGAAGCAAGGAATAAAAATACTGTTTCCGACAAATTCCACTTGCCGCATGAGGGGGCTGGTGGGCGACACCGAGGAGTTGAGAGCAAGTCCGGCGATGAAGGCTCCGACGATCGAATCAATACCCAGAAGCAATGTGATAGAGGAAATTACAAATAAACAGGTTAGAACAAAAATAAATTGTGGAATTAAAGCGGTTGATTTTGGTTTAATCACCCATCGTCCGATATGGGGAACTGCCCAAAATGCAGCCATGACAAGAGCCGGTAAAGCAATTAAGAGTTTGGCCCAAAGCTGCCACCCCACATTACCACTGGCCACTGCCTGGACGATCGACAACCCAGTGAGGGTCAAAATGGAAGTGACAACCGTTCCTCCGACTGCCACGCCGATCGCCTCTCGACGCACAATTCCCAGCCGCGTCACGATCGGGTAAGACACTAGTGTATGGGGCGAAAACATAATTCCCAGCAGCAAGCCAGTCATGAGGGCATAGCCGAGCAGCTTGGCCGAGAGAATACCAAAGCTAAGGGGAATGGCAAACGTGAGCAACCCAAACACCAAAGCCCGCGTTCCCAATTGCTTGAGGTTGCTTAAGTCCATCTGCATTCCTGCCAGCAGCATGATATAAAGCAAGCCGATTTTTTCAAGAAGCTGCAATTGCTGATCACGCGCCAGAATACCCAGCACATTGGAACCGAGGAGCGTTCCTAACAAAATCAGCACAACCAGAGACGGCAAACGCAATTTACTACTGAGCAGGGGAGCCAGACCAATCATCAAAAGCAAAACACAAAAGATGTAAACCGGATCGGTCAATGGAAGCCCAGATGAAGCAGGAGTTGCCAAAATGATCATGACAGCACACTCAGGTAAATGAAGAGAAGAGATTGCCTAGAATAGCTACACTGGGGAGCGATCGGTTTCCTGAGGAGGAAGGAGAAAGGAAGCAAGAAGGGCAAGATACCCATCCCACAAGAACATGCCCCAAATGATTTTCTTAATTTCTGTCAAGGGTCTAACGCGATAGTTTGTCCTGTTTCTGCCGATCGTTGTGCTGCATGGGCAACCCGTAGGGCTTGTAAGCTGGCTTGGGGTGAAACATATAGCGGAGTGTTGTTTTCTAGATAATCTAGTATGGCGGCTGTGTCTTTAGCAAACAACCCTCGGCGGCTGCCCACATCTAACTCTACCGTTTGCTCTGCTCGAATCAGTGTTCCTTGCTCCCGATCGATGACAATTGCCCCTTGCTCTCCTTGGATTTCCAGGGTGCGAACAGGCTGCCAAATGGCTTCCCCTTTGCCATAGTTCACTTCGGCAATCAGGCCACTCGTGAAGCGAAGCTGGGCAGTACAAATGCACGATCGATAAAATGGGCTTGCTTCTTCCATTCCCCAAACCCTGGACTGGCAGCTAACGGTTGCTACAGAACCGAATAAATCCGTTAAGCGATGAATGCGGGAGACGGCTCCAACCAGCGGAAAGCCAAATAATTCTGGATGATATGTCCACTTCTGGGGGGCAGGTCGCTGGGGGTTAAGGCTGCTGTAGCGCACATGAAACGGTTGACCAATTTGGGGTAAAGCCGATCGCACTGCCAAATGAATGCCGCTTAGCAGTTCAATATGCTCAACATGCAATAGCTTTTGTTGAGTGGAAGCAAGTTGAACTAGTGCTTCTGCTTCAGAAACATCAAGCGAAAGGGGATACTCTACGACAACATGCTTCTTGGCTTCTAATGCCGCCCGCACGATCGTTCCATGATCTCGGTTTACCGTCGCAATTACAACCAGATCAATATCCGATCGGCGGATCAATTCTTCCCAGGTTTCCTCAACTCCAATGGAATAGGTTTCGCCAAACGACTGTACCCGCTCAGGGGTATGACCTGCCACTGCCACTAAATGCGATCGAGAATCTGCATGGAATGTTTCTGCCCGCAGTTTGGCAGCATATCCTGTACCAACCAATCCAACGTGTATGGAACGCATGATCTCAAAATTTGCACACCTAATAGTTAACCTTTTGCTGTCAAGGAGCCACGATGCAATCACATCGCAGGTAGCAATTATGTCAAATATGGCAACAAAAGGCTAGGCAGTGTTTGAAACCCTTTGATTCTCCTTGACCCTCCCTAAAGGAGCGGTAGCTTTCGCTCATACAGCAGACTAGCTCTCTGCCATGCGGGTCGTGCGGAAGGTGACATTGGCTCCTTCATTTAGCTGCTCCAGCACCAATAGCGGAGTCGGTTTAGCCTTTTGATCCCAATGCATGGAAGCAATTCGCCCTTGAATGGTGGGTTGCCAATTGTCATCAGATTGCGGACTCATAAACTTCTGCATACATTCAATAATTTGGTTAATCGTTACAGAAGTTGGCTGGGTGGGCAGCTTCGTTAGCTTCACCTGAATGCGAAACAGTACTCGCTTTGTGCCGCCTTTAGGAGAGTTAGACGGATCATATTCCACATCAAACACTTCATCAATCTGACGACCCGACCCACTGGCAATCCCCAACATTCCCTGTTCTGCCTGGGTTGGACGAAGGGCGATCGAAATTTTTTCCTTCACCCGAATCTTGATTTGGTTCATGATGATGAAGTGGAATTGCTCTTCCTCCATCCGCATTCGCAAATAATCCAGGTTAAATTCCCGTGAATGAATCAGGTCTGGGTTTCGCTCCATCTTGCTGATGGTGTTGAGAGCCAGTTTCAGCTTCTTTTGCAATTCTCGGTTTTTAAATTCCTCAAACCGCTTTTGCTTCTCTAACTGGTTTGTTTTGACCTTGGTATAGGCTGCCAAGCCAATCAGCAAGAGCAAGAGCACTCCTGATGTCATCATCCAAATATTTTGAAAGGGAGAAGGGCTAACTTGGACGGGTTTTGCCGCCTGCGCGAATCGAGGTTCTATAAGGATGATTGGGTGTGACATCGCTGATGCTTGTCTTAAGGATGAATGATTACTATCTGGCTTTAGAATTCCCTACAAATGCACCTCGATCGCCAATAAGAATAAAGGATGGAAACTCAAAAATAAAGGACAAATGAAGTTTTTTCAGCGTGGATTGGCTTTAGTTTGTCCACCTCGATCGCACCCCTCGCGCATCCAGATGGCAAAGATAAGGATATTGGCGATATCGTCCTAAGCCGCCTGTCCACCAGGGATCAAGGGCACGATAAAGCTGATCGCCCGTCAACCCATCGACATAAAAATCGATCGCATCGCCAACAATATGCCGACTTTCAGAAGCACCCCCCACTGCCTGATTCACCTCCGGCGGCCGATACCAGCTTGTAATGTAAAACGGACGACCGATGCGGTTTCGGGCTTGTTGGGCCAGTTGGGCAATGCGGACGATCGCATCAACTGTGGCTTGGTTTGGCGGCATCCGAACGCCACCGCGAGTGGCCTCTGCCCAGGTAAAACTGCCATTGGGAATAATAGAGGCATAAAGCTGGATATTATTAGG
>PVWD01000424.1 GCA_003003615.1 filamentous cyanobacterium CCP2
GTATCGTCGGCAGCGTCAGATGTGTATAAGAGACAGGGGCAATGTCATTGGTAGCAACATTTTCAATGTCCTATTAATTTTGGGTTTGGCTGCATTTGTGACTCCTTTAGTGGTTGCCCAACAGTTGATTCGGCTGGATGTGCCGATCATGATTGGGGTGTCGGTTTTGGCCCTGGTGTTTGGGCTAGACGGCAGAATTGGCCGCATGGATGGCATTATTCTATTTACGCTGGGTGTGGTTTACACGCTGTTTTTGATTTACCAAAGCCGACGAGAAACCAACAGTGCGGTGCAGGAAGAATATGCTCATGAATATGGCAACTCCGATCGATCGTCCTTGGGATGGTTGAAAAATCTGGGCTTCATTTTGGGCGGTTTGGCTCTGCTAGTGGTCGGTTCAAATTGGCTAGTAGATGGGGCAACGGCGATCGCCAGGGCTTTTGGAGTCAGCGAACTGATTATTGGACTGACGATCGTTGCGGCAGGAACATCCTTACCTGAACTGGCAACTTCGGTGGTGGCCAGTATGCGGGGTGAAAGAGATATTGCAGTGGGCAATGTGGTTGGCAGCAACATTTTTAATATTTTGGCAGTGCTGGGCGTTGCCGCAATTTCGGCCCCAAACGGCATTAATGTTTCTAATGCGGCTCTGCGGTTTGATATGCCCGTCATGATTGCAGTTGCCTTTGCCTGTTTACCGATTTTTGTGACGGGGAATCTGGTAGATCGGCGGGAAGGTTTACTGTTTATGGGATATTACATCGCCTACACAATTTACTTAATTCTCTACTCCACTCAGCATGACCTGCTGCCCATGTATAGCAATGTGATGCTGATTTTTGTACTGCCCATCACGGTAATCACGCTCATTGTTGTGACGTGGCGATCGATGAAGGCACGCCGCTTACGCCTGAAGTAATATTTGTGCGATTCTCAATCCTCTTGTAGAGTGAGCATCTTGCCCGTCCAATTCTCAGCCTTCCGATTCTCAAACTTCTTGTGGGATGGGCATCTTGCTCGTCCTTCTTCAGTACATCAATTAATACAAAAATGCTCTCTGCCAAATTCAATTACTGATGCCGTTGGCGATTCAGAACCATTGGCACAAGCGTATCAATTAACTGATCTTGAGCAAGGGGCATCATGTGTTTGCCATAGAGAATTTCTTGGGAAATGAGGAACGATACGAGCGATCCAAAGAAAATGTGAGCCGTTGCTTCAGGGTCAGCAATTTTTAGTTCAGGATGCGATCGAAAAAAATCGCTTAAAATTTGTCTGCCTTTTTGAATCACGGTTCGCGTGTAGAGTTGCGCCAGTTCAGGAAACCGATTGGACTCAGCAATTACCACTCGAATCAGAGCCATATATTCCTCGCTGGCGAGCTTGTCAAAATACACCTGTGCCAGCCGCCGCAACACCGCTTCCGGTTCCCCCTGCAACATTTCTGTTCCGAACTCTAACTGAATCCGCTCGATCGTAATGCGTCGGATCAGAGCCGTAAACAGGCCTTCCTTATCCTGAAAATGGCTGTAAATCGTTTGCTTGGAAACACCCGCCGCCGCTGCCACCCGATCCATGCTGGTGTTGGCATATCCCTGCTGCAAAAACACCTGCATTGCCCCCTGCAAAATTTGCTCTCGCTTCGTGTTGGGGCTACTTGTGTTGGGGCTACTTGTGTTGGGGCTACTTGTGCTGGGGCTAACGGGCTGCTCTAATTCCTGCCTAAATTTTGTCACCTCACTATCCCTGAACTGACTACAGAACTGCAATACAAACAACGCAAATGAGCTAAACCCAGATGTAAACAATTGCCAATAGAGCTTGATTTGGCAAATTGGGCGATCTAGGATGAGTGCATTAATCATACTGGACGGTCTAGTTTGATTGCTAGTTTGATTTCACTAAAATCGCTGCTGAGCAACAAAACTTCAATTCAGCCGTTATTCATCCTCCAAACCGCCTAATTTTTCAAACCCCTAATTTTTCAAACTGCCTAATTTCAAATAGCGCAGTCAGAGGAAGCCTTATGGTGCCATCCGTTTCTGATCCTCCAACCCAACCCAAAGCCAGCTTGCGGAAAGGGCGTATGCCTAAAAAGGCTTGGCTTCTAATTCCCAGTGTCGTGCTGATTGCAGGTGGACTAGCCATTTGGCAACTGCTGCCCCGCCCTGCGGCAACAGAGCTAATGTTGAGCGGCCGCATTGAGGGTTACGAAACCGACATTGGCACAAAGGTTTCAGGACGAGTGGAAGCAGTCACGGTGCGGGAAGGGGCAACCGTTGAGCAAGGACAGCTTTTAGTGCAGTTGGATGATGCTGAAATTCGGGCGCAGGTGGATGGGGCGGAGGCTCGTGTGCGGGCGGCTCGTCAACAGGCGGAAAATGCTCGTTTGCAACTCTCGGTATTAGAAAGCCAAATTGCTGAGGCTCAGTTCCGTTTGCAGCAAGCTGAAGGTGACACAACTGGAAGAGTAGCTCAAGCCGAAGCAGAAGTGGCGGCGGCCACAGCCCAACTCCGCCAAGCGGAAGCCCAAGTAACGGAAGCGGAAGCTCAACTGAACCTGGCTCAAGTGGAACGCGATCGGTTTGCTCAACTGGTGGAAGATGGAGCTATCCCACAGCAGCAGTTTGACCAGGCGAATGCGACCCTACAAACTGCCCAAGCCCTTGTGAATAGCCGGATTGCCGCTGTTGAAGCTGCCCAACGCCAAGTCACTGCTACCGAAGGCATTCTGACCCAATCTCAAACCACTCGCCTCAACCCAGACATTAACCTGGCCCAACTCGATCGCCTCAATACCCAACGCGAACAAGCCCAGGCCCAGCTTGCCTCTGCCCAAGCGGAAGTCTCCAATGCCGAAGCCGATCGCCAGCGCATCCAATCCCAACTGAATGACCTGACCATTACCAGCCCGATCGCCGGAGTTGTTACGGTTCGCACCGTTGAGCCGGGAGTGGTGGTGAGTTCGGGAAGAACCTTGCTTTCCGTGCTGGATTTAGACACAGTTTACCTTCGAGGATTCATTCCCGCTGGCGAGATTGGCCATGTCCGAGTGGGGCAACCTGCCAGAGTGTATCTGGACTCTGACCCCGATCGCCCCTTTGCTGCCAGGGTTGCAGCCGTTGATGCGGAGGCTTCCTTTACCCCTGAAAATATCTACTTCCGGGAAGACCGTGTACAGCAGGTGTTTGGTGTGCGGCTGGCGATCGATAATCCTGCGGGGTATGCCAAGCCTGGAATGCCTGCGGATGCCGAGATTGTATTGGAGTAGTACTGGAGTGAGGCATGATTCCCATCATCAACGTTCAGAATCTCCACAAACGCTACGGCAAAGTCCCTGCTGTCCGAGGTATCAGCTTTACAGTGGAACGGGGCGAAATTTTTGGCCTCATTGGCCCAGACGGAGCCGGAAAAACGACGACTTTCCAAATTTTGGCGGGGGTGATGGAGTCCAGCGAAGGGCACATTGAAGTGTTAGGACGGCCGCCCAGAGAAGCCCGCCTGGGAATTGGCTATTTAACGCAGCAATTTTCTCTATACCTAGATCTCAGCATTGATGAAAATATCCGCTACAGTGCCGGACTGCGCCAGGTGCCGCCCCATCGCCTGGCAGAAAGACGCGATCGATACCTGAAACTGATGAGCCTAGAACAGTTTGGCGATCGGTTGGCGGGTCAGCTTTCGGGCGGCATGAAGCAAAAACTGGCCCTGTGCTGTGCCCTGATTGCTCAGCCTGACTTGCTCCTGCTAGATGAACCGACAACAGGGGTTGACCCCGTTTCTCGGCGCGAATTTTGGGATGTGTTGTCCACCCTTGCCCACCAGGGAGTCACGATCGTTGTGGCAACGCCTTATCTGGATGAAGCCGAACGCTGTAACCGCATTGCCCTGATGTATGAAGGCGAAATTCAGCAAGCTGGCACTTTACAGGAATTACGCCAAAACTTGGGATTGCAACGACTGGAAGTGAGAACCGATCGGCTGGCGGAGGCGGAGGGGGTGTTGTTGGGAGTCGGAAGTCGGGAGTCGGGAGTGGAGAAAGACGAGGCATGTCTCGTCTGTACGGAGTGGGAAGGGAGTTCAGGGGGGACGGTTTCCAATTCCGATCGTTCCGATTCCGATTGTTTCAATTTCGATCGTTCCAGTCGTTCTGCCATTGTGGATGTGCAAACCTTTGGCGATCGGTTGGATGTTTT
>PVWD01000118.1 GCA_003003615.1 filamentous cyanobacterium CCP2
GTCTTTAAGATCCTTACCTAAAGATCCGTACCGAATTTGTGGTTGCTCACGTAGGAGGATACTTTTTATCAATCCACTGCAAGTTAGCTGCTTGTTATCGTCGATCGATCTGCATCTTTATTTTATCGTAGGCTTTGCTGTTCGCTAAACCAAGCTGTTGGCTGGGCAAATCATTCCAAAGGTTATTTCGCAGGAGAAGTAATAGGCGATCGAGCATCATCGAGATTTATTTTTTGAGGCATCACCTCGTGATAGGTTAGTTAGGATGCAAAATCGGGTTCGTTCTGGTGGAATCAGCCACCAGTGTTTTTGCGGCTAGAGTTCTGATACTGGCCTCTAGTAACTGCAAAAATGGGGAAAGTTTTGAGTAGCCTCCAAGGAGTTGCTGTTTAAATTCGGTGCAAGTCCGACGCTGTCCCGCAACTGTGATTGAGGAACTTAACCTCATTAGCCAGGATGCCCACTGCCCCCGTCTCCCTATCACTTCATCTGCGAGGTACAGATAGTGTTCAAATTCGCTTCAATCCATTCGGTCAGACTTACCAAGATTACTGTAGCGACGATCGCCCTCATCTCTACCGTTCTCATTGCCACACCCGTCTTTGCTCACCATGCGTTTGGTGAGATTGTTCCCTCTAATGGGGTTGAAGGGTTTTTGTCTGGGTTGGCCCACCCTATGATTGGGTTGGATCATTTTGCCTTTGTCATCGCAGTTGGGTTGTTAGCTGCGACTAAACGACAAGGCTTTTGGTTGCCTGTGGCATTCCTGCTATCCGCTTTGGGGGGCACTGGAATCCACTTGTTCACTCTAAATTTGCCTGCTCCTGAGGTATTTATTTCGTTCTCCGTTTTGGCATTTGGCATCATGCTGGCAATGCAGAATCGTCCCAATTTACCTGTTTTAGTTGGGTTAGGCACGATCGCAGGCTTGTTTCATGGCTATGCCTATGGGGAAGCAATTATTGGTGCGAGCATGGCTCCCCTCGTCGCGTACTTAGCTGGATTTACAATTATTCAGCTCGTTATCGCCCTCAGTTCCTATTTCATTGCCAAACAAATCTTCAACAAGCCCGAATCGCTGCGATTAAGATATGCAGGCTTCATCCTGTGCGGTGCGGGCGCAGCGTTCCTGAGTGCTGCCATCCTGGGGTAAACCAAAGCTTGAGTAACATGCATAAACTTCCAGTTACAGTGATTACTGGCTTCCTGGGTGCTGGCAAAACCACGCTGGTACGCCATTTGCTACAAAACAACCAAGGCAAACGCATTGCCGTTTTGGTAAACGAATTTGGTGAAGTTGGAATTGATGGTGATTTGCTGCGATCGTGTCAGGTTTGCGATGACGAGGCAGAAAGTTTGCAGGATGCCCCTCAGAATCCTCTTCAAAGCAACATCGTAGAACTGACCAATGGCTGTTTATGTTGTACGGTGCAGGAGGAGTTTTTGCCCACGATGCAAGTTCTGCTTCAACGACGAGAGCAGATTGATTGCATCCTGATTGAAACCTCTGGGTTAGCATTGCCGAAGCCGTTGGTGCAAGCCTTTCGATGGCCTGAAATCCGCACTGGAGCAACCGTGGATGGCGTGATCACCGTTGTAGATTGTGAAGCCCTTGCTAAGGGGGAATGGGTTGAAGACTTGAACGCGCTGGAAGCTCAACGGCAAGCCGACCCTAACCTGGAGCATGAAACGCCGATCGAGGAACTGTTTGAAGACCAGCTTGCCTGTGCAGATTTGGTGCTGCTCACAAAGGTCGATCAAGTCGATCCGCAAGACCAAGCCAGGGTGATGCAGTGGCTCAAACAGGAATTGCCAGACGGCGTGAAGGTTGTTCCCTGCTATCAGGGTCAGATCAATCCAGACTTGCTGTTGGGCTTTAATGCGTCCGTTGAAGATCAGTTGGATAATCGCCCCAGCCATCACGATACGGAGGAAGCCCATGAGCATGATGACCATATCAATGCGGTGCAAATCCAAATCGATCGAGCATTTGAGCCATCTGATTTGGTGAATCGCCTGCAAGCCTTGGTGCAACAGCAGGAAATTTACCGCATCAAAGGCTTTGTGGCTGTGCCCAATAAGGCAATGCGGCTAGTTCTACAGGGGGTTGGCAAACGGTTTGATTATTTCTACGATCGCCCTTGGAAACCCCAGGAAGCTCGTCAAACCAAACTCGTCTTCATTGGCCATGGTTTGGAGCAAGCAACGGTTGAGGCGGCTCTATTTGAGCGTGATCACGCCTTACGATAAAGTTGCAGTCAGAAAAGGGCGTTTTGCATTCGCGCAGCTTCCTTAGGAGAAAACGCCCCTACTCAGGCTCTAGTTCATCATTGACAAGACTTACGCAAAGCCTTCAATGGTAGGGTGGGCACTGCCCACCTTACGCTAAATCTGAAGGTATGAAACAGAGCTTGCGTAAGTCCTGATTGATTGAACTTAACTTGTAACAAACAGAGCCTCACGATTAGCTCTCCACCATTTCTTGGCGACGACGACGCATCAAAGCAGCCAGCACCATTAACCCACCCATCAAAGGCGGTGTGGGAACCACCCTGGCAGAGACTCGGAAATCATTGTAATCAGTTCCCATCCCTACAAAGGCTCCATCTTCAAATGCAATCAGCACTCTGTCCAAAAAGGGATCTCCGGACAGGAAAGTACCTGCCTGAGCAAATGCTGTATTGTCGGGTTGGCTGAGAAGTAGTGGACTGAGGATGTCAAAGCGACCAAACACAGCACGCTGAGTGCCGCCATTGAGGGACGTTGTTGAGTAAAGGATGGAAAGCTCTGTTGAACCAGCGATCGTATTCAGGTCGTTGGGTACATAATCAACATTAAGCCCCCCTGCATTTGGATTTAGAGCAGGGTTAACATAAAGCGGATCTCCTGGCATCCGTTCAGGAGGTTTGATGCTGGTGAGTCCCAGCGTGTAATTTTGCCCAGCCAGAAAAGTAAACCTGACCGTACACTGGCCATTTGCATTAGGTATGACCGTATTACCGCAGGTTCCTGTCCACTGGTCGTCAATTGCAAAAGATTGATCAGCCTGTTTGGTTTCTGTGAACAGCACCGTTTCCGGAGTGATGCCACCCCCAACCCGGAAAATGCCCAGACTGGACTGAAAACCACCATTGGAGCCTTCAAAAGTAAACTCCATAATGGTATTTCGCTCAAAGCTGATTCCATCTGTGCCAAACAAAAATGCAGCTTGAGCAGGGAGGACGGAAGAACCGATCGCAACAGTTGCAGTGGTTGCCGTTAGAACGGTTGTTGTAACAAGGCGTTGCAGTACATTCATTGGACGTTCGCTACTTATTTTGTGAGATGAGAGTTTGCACAAGAGATCAGTTAGATGCACTCGTCTGGATGCACTCATCTGACGGTTTCACTTGCTCGTTCGTTTGAACCGCGAGTAGAGTTGGCGCGGCTGAATTCAAATATGACTTGCGTTAGCCCTCTAACTTTGAGGAGAAACCAAGTTTGGCAGTCCCTTGAAATATATTCCAGGAACCTCTGAGGAAGGGAGCTTAAGAGTCAATGACCCAATTTAGTTCGCAATGTTCACTCTGTGATTCAGCAACACCAAAAACTTAAGAGGCAATTTATTAGATTAAAGAGAAGATAAAGATAAAAACTACTCTACGCACCGATCGCAGACAGCGGTATCTGCATTGTTCTTCTATCAATTTGCCGTTAGCAAGGGACATTTACTTAATTCAAAAGAAATCGGGAAAACCCGGAGGATTTTTCGCCTTTAAGGTCATCAATTCCCTATTAACGGGCATTCTGCCATCCCTATAACTTCGGCAAAATTTCTGGCAATAAGTGTCCAGGAACGCCCGACAGAGCAATATTTTGTCCAGACACACCCAACTGGCTGTAGGTCGCCCGAATGGTTTGAATGATGCAGTTGAGGGCTGTTTGCCGGAGGTTATCTCTGCCCTGCCAGCCTTGTTCCGCCTGAACATGGTGATTCAACGCGGCTTGCAAATGAGTAGACTGCGCCGATGCATCAAGGGTGTTTAAGGACTCAGTGGCAATTTGATAGTGGGCAATGCCCAAATTATTGTGGGTGGCAAACCGATCGAAGTTCAGAATTAAAGGAACGTTGGGCTGTCGTTGTTGGAGGTCTGCGGCTGCCTGTAACGCGGCTTCATAGGCGACGATCGCCTGCTGTAAACAGTCCACCTTTTCTGCTGGGTCATCAGTTTGGTTAGCAATGTGCCAGTAGGCCGTTCCCAGGTTGTTTTGGGTGGCGGCATAGGCAGAAGGTGCTGCATCCATTGTGCGGTACTGAAGGGCAGACTTGTATGCGGCAACAGCCAGTTTTAGCCAGTTTTGAGGACGTTCATGCTGTGCCACATTCCAGTAGGCCGTGCCCAAATTGTTTTGGATCATGGCATAGTTGATCGGTTCCTGCTCTGGATTGTAGTAGCGCAACGCCTCAGAGTAAGACACGATCGCCTGCTTCAGGTTGGCAACTGGCTCTTTATACTGCGCCAAATTCCAGTAGGTGGTGCCCAAATTATTCTGCGTTGAAGCATACCGGAGCGGATCGGTGTCTGGCTTGCGATAGCGGAGGGCCTGCTGGTAAGACTGGATCGATCGTTCCAGGTTCTCCACTGGCTCTTGGTGCCGCGCCAAATCTGCATAGGCCGCCCCTAAATTGTTTTGCACCATTGGGTAAGTTTGAGCTTTGTGGGCAGGGTCAATGCGCTGGAGAGCCTGCTGATAAGACTGAATTCCCTGCTGGAGGCAAGACAAGGCTTCAGCCGAACTGGGCAAAGCACGAGACAGCATCCAGTACAAATTTCCCAAGTCGTTGAGCACATCAATGCAGATCGGTGAAGTTTCTGAAAGCAACAGCAAAGTTTGCTCATACACCTGAATGGCCATCACCAAGTTTTGCGGTGTCGCCTCTCCCTGCTCAATCCGATCGCGGAAAGCATTCCCCAACGTGCGATACGCCTCCGCCAAAACCAAAGGAGAAGCTTGCTGTTGGTGAAGTCGCTCAATTTGCTCCAGGAGTAGCTTGAATTGGGGTTGTTCTGCTAAACCGCTAGGCAACTGAATTTGCAGAGGTGCGATCGATCGATCGGCAGGTGAATCATCCCTCACTGAATCCTGACTCACCGAATCCTGACTTACCAAATCCTGAGCAAGCTCCTCCTCCTGCGCAGGCAGTGGATCATCAAGCTGCGTCTCCTCAAGGTGAGGGTTCGGAGCAGTGGGTAGGTTTTCTAATGGCTCATAAAGCTGCTCTAAATCATCTTCTAGAAGCATCCAGGGGTTTCCCTGTTCATCTTGGAGGCGATCGTCTTGAGGGGGGGCAGAGGTTCCGTTGGCTGGCGTTGTGGCTGTTGAAAATCTGGATAATTGAGCTTCAAACCGCTCTGGTGAAGTCACCGTTAGAGGAGTCGGATCACCCGCAAACTCAAAGATGCCCGTCCGACATCGCCAAAACTCTGGAGCCGAATGGGACACCGCATGAAACCAGGGCTGCGTCATCCAAATCAGCAGGCTAAAGTCCAGTAGGGGCAGGTTCCGCTCGATCGCCTGTAAATGGGTGAAAAAGAGCCGTTGAACGGCCAGCGGTTGTCGGGTTAAATGCTCTACGCCCACAATTTGAAACGCAGGCATCGGAAGCTGTTGCCCCTGGATGCAGGGCGGCGGTGACTGAGTTAACCACTGGGCAATTTGCATCAGCGGGTTTGGGTCATCCAGGCTCAATTGCAGACTCACCAAGCGAGGATAAGACTGCCCGCCAAACTGATTCATTTCTAGCTGACGAATTTCTGCTTGTAGGGCTGCCGCCAGCCGATCGCGGAGGTTCAGATCATCGCAGACCGCAATAAAAATTTGACGACGCAAATTCAGACCTAACGACAGTTTGAGCCGTTGATAGATCTGTTGATTCAGTCCGATCGCGCTAAGAGGAACGTTTGTCACAGGACAGAAAACCATACAGGGGAAGACAACCCTGAATTCAAAAATACAGACCGTCTGGAACCCTTAGCCCAGATAATCTATTTTTCGATCGCCCCAGGGCGAATTCAGGATAATTGGGACTTGGATCTGAGGCAGCTTTGTGGTACATATCTGGCTTATGCTCCATTGTGTCATCTATGACGAAACTGATTATCCAAATTCCTTGCTATAACGAGGAACGCACCCTAGGGACGACCCTCTCTGAGTTGCCCCGTCATCTACCCGGTATCGATCAAGTGGAATGGCTGATTGTCAACGATGGCAGCCGCGATCGAACCGTTGAAGTGGCGAAAGCACATGGGGTTGATCATATTGTTCACTTTGCAACGAATCAGGGCTTGGCAAAGGCGTTTATGGCGGGATTGGAAGCCAGCCTGAAGGCAGGAGCCGACATTATTGTCAACACAGATGCTGATAATCAGTATTGTGCGGCTGATATTCCGACACTCATTCAGCCAATTCTGCTGGGCCAGGCCGAAATGGTGGTGGGAGCTAGGCCGATTTGGAAAACTCGGCATTTTTCTACAATCAAAAAAGTATTGCAAAACTTTGGCAGCATGATGGTACGGCTGGCCAGCAACACCGATATTCCTGATGCCCCAAGTGGATTTCGGGCCTTTAGCCGAGAAGCGGCCATGCAGCTCAATGTCTTCAGCAACTATACCTACACGCTGGAAACCATTATTCAAGCGGGGCAAAAGGGCATGACCGTAGCCTCGGTTCCCATTCGCACCAATCCAAACTTGCGCCGATCGCGCTTGGTAAAAAGTATTCCGTCCTATGTGGCAAAGTCCGCTTTTACAATTCTGCGGATTTTTATGCTGTACAAGCCGTTACGGTTCTTTACGCTGATGGGCAGCATTCCGTTTTTTCTAGGCACGTTGCTGGGGGTGAGGTGGCTGTTTTTATTCTGGTTTGTTGATCCACTCCGATCGCGTGCTCCCAGCTTGATCTTGGCAGCCGTTTTGATTTTGATTGGCTTTCAGCTTTGGATGTTTGGGCTTGTTGCTGATTTGATGGCAGCAAACCGAAGATTGATGGAGGAAAACCGGCTGCGGCTGCGACGAATGGATATGGGTTCCCAGCGTTTAAATACAAATCAGGCAGAGATAAACAGCGACGTAAACAACAGTGATGCAAATCAGAATAATTGATTAGCAAATTGTCTTCCTGATATGATCCCTCGCAAGGGAGATTACAGAGGTACACTTGGCAAAGTAATTCTTTTACATAGATTACAACAGGCTTCATTCATCACAGATGTGGCATCGTCTTCATTAAATAGATTTTTGCTGAACGCTGCGATCGATTTTTTTGAATCCTGCTGTGATATTTATCCATATTCACGAAGGAAATTGTTATGGTTCAACGTGGTTCTAAAGTCCGGGTTCTTCGCAAAGAATCTTATTGGTATCAAGATACGGGTACAGTGGCCTCTGTTGATCAAAGCGGTATTCGGTATCCGGTCATTGTGCGGTTCAATAAGGTGAATTACGCTGGCGTAAACACGAACAACTTTGGCATGGATGAGCTAGAGGAAGTGGGAACTGCTTCTGGGAAGAAATCCACTCCTGCGGCTTCAGGCGGCAAACAAACGCCGATCGATCCGGCACTTCGCAGAACCGGACAAGGGGCACAAACAGATACAAGGGGGGCCGCAGCAGACGCTCCTGGAACGGACAACCCCACAAAAGAAGGCGATCCTAATCAGGGAACTGAAGCGCGTTAATGCTTTGCGTTAACACAGAATGGATTGAAGAAATTGGGGATGTTGAGCAGGCATCCCTTTTTTGTTGGCAAGTTTTTATTAACAAGTTTTTATTAAGAACCGGCAAGCTCAAAACTTTGCTGCATACCATAAAGCAAGCATTCATGGACAGGATGAACAATATCTGTAGCAAAATGCTGTCCTGTTAGGGGTAAACAGATAATTGAATCAGAAAATGGTGTGAACAAGCAGGTAAACTTTCATGATTTGGCGAATCGCATTTTGGGCTGGGTGGGTTGCTTTGTTGAGCCTGATCGGGTATCTGCAAGTTGAGGCACGAAGTCAGTCGATCGCCCCGGATGCTGAGCCAAATCAGGAGACAGAACAGGTGGTGGAATCAGATTCCGTTCCAGGAGCTAGAGAAGATACCAATATTGACCCAAGGCTCGTTTCCGCAAATACCCGCTTTGGGTTGCAGCTATTCTCCCAGTTGCAGCAGGAGACGATCGCAGAAAATCTGTTGATTTCACCGTCTAGCGTCGTACTTGCCCTCACCATGACCTACAACGGGGCAAACGGGACAACCCAACAAGCCATGGCAGAAGCATTACAGCTTCAAGGATTGAGTTTGGCGGAGGTGAATCAGGCGAATGCTGCTCTTTATCACTCATTGGAAAATGCAGATCAAGTCACTCTATCGATCGCAAATGCATTGTGGGCGAGGGACGGGTTTGATTTTAATGCCGATTTTTTGCAGCGCAACCAAACCTTCTACCAAGCAGAAATCACTGCCTTAGATTTTGCTAGCCCCCAAGCCGTATCTCAAATCAATGAATGGGTGAGCCAAAACACAGAGGGCAAAATTCCAACCATTGTTGACCAGCTTTCGCCCGATGCAGTTCTGTACCTCATGAATGCCATTTACTTTAAAGGCAACTGGACAACGCCCTTTGATCCGGACATCACAACCGATCGCCCCTTTTATTTGCCCGATGGCACTGAGAAACGCCATCCGATGATGCAGCAAGAAGGAAGGCTAGCCTACTATGAAACCGAGCAGTTTCAGGCCGTTGCCTTGCCCTATGGAGACGATCGCCGCCTGAGTATGTACATCTTTTTGCCCCAGCCAGACTACACCCTAGAGGAATTCTCCGAGAGCCTCACCCCAGAGAATTGGGATACCTGGATGGCGCAATTTTCCATGCAAACAGGAACTTTGCAACTGCCGCGCTTCACCTTTGAGTACAGCACTTCACTCAACGATGCCCTGAGTGCCCTCGGAATGTCGATCGCCTTTAGTGACCAAGCCGACTTTTCCAACCTCAGCAACGAGCCAACTGCCATCAGCGAGGTTCTCCACAAAACCTTTATTGAAGTGAACGAAGAAGGCACCGAAGCGGCAGCGGCCACCTCAGTTGAAATTATTACGCTCTCTGCTCCCGTTGATCCACCCTTCCAAATGACCGTCGATCGCCCCTTCTTCTTCGCCATCCGCGATAACCAAACCCAGACAGTCCTGTTTTTAGGATCGGTGATTGCTCCTGAATGAAAATTTTTGCCTCGCTCCTTACCCTTATTCCTCATTCGATCGTGCTTCTGGGATGCTTCTGCCAGGTAAACCGAAAGGTTGTCCCTTGTCCTAAAGCAGATTCAATTTGAATCGAGCCACCTTCTGTATCAATAATTTTTTTAACGATCGACAGCCCAACCCCTGTATTTTCCTGCTCATCCCGCGCCTTGAGGGTTTGGAAAATGGTGAAGACTTTGGCATGGTACTGCGGGTCAATCCCTGGGCCATCGTCTGAAACCGTAAATTCGTAGAATTCACCCTGCTCTTCGCAACCGATGCAGATTTTTCCATCTGGGCGATCGTGGTGTTTAATGGCATTGCTGATTAAGTTAGAAAAAACCTGATTCAGCAGCAACCGCTTGGCAGAAAGGGTGGGGAGGTTTGGTGGAATGTCAATTGTCAAGGTTGCCGGGGGAGCCAGCGAATCAACGACTTCAAGCAGCAATTCGTTTACATTAACAAACTCAACCCCCACTTCTTTACGCCCAATCCTGGAATAGGCTAACAGCCCATTAATTAAAGCTTCCATGCGGTAAACTCGGCTTCGCATCAGTTGCATTTGATGCTTATTTTCGTGAGGCAGTAAGTCTCCCAGGTCTTCTTCCATCCATTCAGATAGATTTGCAATCGCACGTAAAGGAGCTTTCAAATCATGGGAAACGACATAGGCAAATTGATCAAGTTCTTCATTACGTTTTTTAAGTAAAGTCGTCGTTTGCGCCAGAATGTGATTGACACGAGCCAGTTCGTTCGCTCGTTCTTGGAGTGCCTGTTCTGCAATCTTACGATCGGTAATCTCTTGGGCGGTAAGATTTATACCCAAAACGTATCCATCCGATCGTTTTAAGGGGTAATAGTTCACCAGCCAATCACGCTCTACCCCAGGCTGCGCTGGAGTGACACCATGCACCTCTACATTTAAAATTGGAGTCCCCGTTTCAATGACCTGTTGAAAGTAAGGTAGCTGAGCATCGCCTAATTCTAGTAAAAGCTCTTGCACGGTTTTCCCAATGTGGGCTGCTGCGGCAATGCCATTTATTTCTGCCAGAAAATCATTAATGCGAATAAAGCGAAATTCCCGATCTAAAACACACAAACCGATCGGGGCACAAGCATAAATGGCTTCAATTTCAATCAGCTGTTGCCGTGCCGTTTCTTCACTGCGCTTCAAAGACTCCTCAAACAATTTACGGTTTGTAATGTCTTGAATCATCCCAGTCATGCGGACGGGTTGCCCCTCAGCGTTGTAGTAGCCCCGCCCCAAAGCATCAATCCATCGCAGGGTGTCGTCTGGCAGGATCAGCCGATATTCACAGTCAAAATCTTCTCGGTTAGACAAAGCCGTTTGGATCGCAGCCTCCACCTTAGGTAAATCTTCCGGGTGAACGCGGCTTGCCCAGTCCTGATAGCTCCGCTCTGGCTTACCCGGTTCATAGCCAAACATCGTTTCATGGGTTGGAGTCCAGAATAGGGTGTTCGTGTCTAAGTCCCAATCCCACGACCCCAGGTTGGCTGCATCTAGGGCTAAGGTGAGGCGATCGGTATAGTCTTGCAGTTCTCGTTTGGCGGCTTCAGCCTGTTGGCGAGCTTCTTGTTCTCTCACCAGCAAGTTTTCCATTTGTTGGGTTGAGGCTTCCAGTTGAGCCGTCCGTTCCGCCACCCGTTCTTCAAGCTGGGCCTGGTACATTTTTAGCTCTTCTTCAGCCTTGAGCCGCTCCGCAATTTGGGCTTGCAGTTCCTGGTTGGCATGTTTAAGCTGGGCCGGGCTGGGGAGTAACAAGGCTTTGGGCACAACCGAAACCAGTTCAATGGCTGTGAAAACGGATACAGCCGCTGTAATTGCCTTCAGGCTGCCAGAGAGCCAGTAAGTCGGATGCCACAGTGTCCAGACTTCCATGAGATGGGTTGTGCCACACGCCACGATGAAAGAGCAGAACAGCAGAAAGATCCAGTTGAAGGGTAGATCCGATCGCTTTTGCACAAAGTAGAACAGTGTGACGGGAATGGAATAATATGCCAGAGCAATTAGTGTATCTGAGGTGAGGTGTAGCCAGACTAAACTTGTTTTCCAAAGGTAACAGTGCCCATGTGGAATAAACGGACTTGAATTAAACAGCGTATTCCAGATGTCCAGCATAGCTTGCTCAAAGAAACCTAGATGGAGTTAACACGGCTTTATGAAGGGATGCAGAATCAGAACATGTCTCCCATGCGATCGATGAATTTACATGTTTGTTCTATCCTCACCATTGCGTCACTCCATACCATTGTGTCACTCCATCATGGCTCTGTTGCACAGTTTAAGCCGCTAAATCTGGGGAAATTGCAGGACAGTTAGACAAGATGGGCAGACACCATAAAATTGCTGGTCAAATTGTCTATTTCTGAACAAAACAAATTTTTTCTACTAGGTCTACTGCCAAAAGAGAGAACCTCACCTTTTGGCAAAACACAAATGAACGGCCCCTAAGAAAACTGATGCAAGGTTAGGACAATCTCAGGTGACGGAAACCCAAAAAGGTTGGCAATCGGAAACTGTCCTAACGTGCTTTCGGGCTGCTGTAGTAAACCGATCTTTGTTTTGTGACACCTGAATAGTACATTTGAACCCGTATACTCTCAGTAAAAATTCGTATATCATTAGCGGAAGGAAATTGGGCAAGCGCGCTATAATTTTCCTGAAAACTTGAATTTTTGAGACTTTTGATGCTGGATTTCCTCAAAATGCTCTTTTGATCGGGCATTTGCTCGCTTATTTGAAGTATTTCGCCTACGTAACTGTACAAATGCGTAGAATTGTTGCTGGAATCTTTGGACATACCCTTGCAATCCGATCGGTTTTTGCGTAAAGTTTGGGCCGGTTCTATAAATCCCTCTGTAGGAATACTGAATCTACGGATAATCCTCAGTATTATTGTGATAAATTTGACGTTATTCGTTCCCGCTTCAGGGAATTTACTGCTCTGTTGTCGCTCCGCCTAATTGCCTCCTGAAGGGTGTATAAGTCGTTTTGCATTTATATCGGCATTTAATTTGCACTTGACCGATCTCCTAACTGATAAGTTTTTTGCAACAAGGGACACCTAGCTATGAAAGCCTTCTACCCACCTACAACGCTGGTTGTAGTTGATCCAACTGTCAGAGACTATTGGAGACTCATTCGCTGCATCTCACCAAACCATGAAGTGCTTATCCTTGACACAGAACAGGATGGAGTACAGCAAATTACAGATGCTCTCGCTACACGTTCTGGGTTAACAAGTCTTCACATTCTTTCCCACGGTGAGTCAGGGAGCCTAAAACTCGGAAAGGTTCAGCTTAGCTTGGCGAACTTGAAGACCTATGCCGCTCAAATTCAGAGATGGGGACGCTCGATCGTTGAGCAGGCAGATATTTTGCTCTATGGCTGTAAAGTCGCCTCTGGAGCCGTAGGACAAGCATTTGTTCGACAGTTGAGCCAACTGACCGGGGCAACGATCGGCGCATCTACCACCCTGGTGGGTAGCAAAGCCTTGGGCGGAAACTGGAACCTTGGATTTACGACGGGAGTAATTAACACTCCCATTGCTTTCTCCCAGGCAGCAATGGAGGCATACCCTCATGTGTTGCAGGAGGCAGTTGTGTTCCTGCGGGAAACCTTTAGGGGGGCAGATGTTACGCCCAAAAACTGGCTATTTGGCGTAGATGATCCCACTGATCCAAGCAAGCTGGGCCCGTTCTTAACAGCCCGACCGACCGTAGAAGCCCCGGAAGGAGGGCTGGAAGGCAACCCAGGAACGCCTCCCTATCCTGCGATAGATGAACCCGGACAGGGGGTACTGCGCCTCACAAATATTCTGAATGACCAGGCATCTTACGTTCTATACAACCAGGCAATTCGTGCTGGACAAGGTCTAACCATCAGCTTTGATTTCTTCATGTACGGGGGAACTGGGGCAGATGGAATTAGCTTTTTCCTGGCGGATGGTAGCCAACCCCCAAGGGAAGCCGGAGCATTTGGCGGCTCCTTGGGATATGCCCAAAGAACTTCCCCAACGGATGTTCCTGGGCTTCAGAATGGTTTTCTCGGCATTGGTTTTGATGCGTTTGGTAACTTCTCCAACCCCACTGAAGGCCGAGTCGGCGGCCCCGGTGCCAGACCGGATGCAATTGCAATTCGGGGTAGTGCTGCCAATAGCTATGAATATCTGGCAGGAACATCGACGCTGCCCTTCAGTCTAGATGTACCCGGTGCAACCGATCGTGAAGCTGCCCGTCGCACTGCCCTCATTGAAATTACGCCAGAGGGACTGCTCTCTGTGCGAGTGGATGCAAATCAGGATGGTAGTTTTGATGCCCCAGGCGAAACGCCACCCGAACTGCAAAATATCAACCTGGTTGAGCTGATTGATGAGATTCCGGAAACGGTAACCTTTGGGTTTGCTGCCAGTACAGGTGACCAAACCAATGCCCACGAAATTCGCAACCTGCTGGTTCAAACATTTGATCCAACCCGTCGGATCAACCCGATCGCCAGTGATCTTCCGGTCACCATTCCCCCTGGGGTGACGACGGCCCTTGGTGAGATTCCCGTCTCTGACCCCGATGGATTCATCACCTCGATCGTCATTGCCACCTTGCCCGACCCCGCCGAAGGTCAGCTTTTTGTAGGGAATCCAGCCCAAGGCGGTAGACCTGCAATCCTCGGTGAACAACTGACGGTCGCTCAAGGAAATAACTTGTTCTTTGTGCCAGGGGCAACCTTTACAGGCGGCGGTTTCACCTTCTTTGCCACAGATAATGACGGGCTGCTCTCTAACACAGCCTCCGTTTCTCTGATTCGTCCACCCAACTTAGAGCCTTTTGCCAATGATCTAACGGTGAACGTGGCTCCGGGCATCACCACTGCCCTCGGCGTGATTCCGGCAGAAGATCCCGATGGCACCATTTCTTCGATCGTCATTGCCACCTTGCCCGATGCGACTCAAGGGCAGTTATTCCTGGGTGATCCGACTCAGGGAGGCAGACTTGTCACATTAGGAGAACAACTTTCTCCGGCTCAAGCAAACCAGTTGGTGTTTGTGCCTGCGGCTGGGTTTACGGGAGCTGCATTTGACTACTTTGCCACCGATGACCTCGGCACTTTTTCCAATGTTGCTTCCGTCACGTTTCTGCTGACAGGCGATTTAATTCCGCCGGTCTCTGACAACTTAACGGTGAGAGTGCCCGCGATCGAAGCCACTCCCCTTGGCGTGATTCCGGCCACAGATGTCGATGGAGAGATTACCTCGATCGTGATTGCCACCTTGCCCCCACCAGAGCAAGGGCAACTGTTTGTGGGCGATCCAGCCCAGGGTGGCAGATTAGTCACCCTAGGGGAACAATTGAGCGTGGCACAGGCCAATCAGCTCTTCTTCCTGCCGATCGCCGGATTTACTGGGGCCACCTTCACCTTCTTTGCAACGGATGACGATGGGCTGCTGTCCAATGTGGCGACGGTGACGCTGACGGAAGATAACTTGCCTCCCGTTGCAACGGATCTTGCAGTTCAGGTGCTACCAGGGGTTAATACAGCCCTTGGCACGATTCCGGCATCTGACCCCGATGGCATTGTCACCTCGATCGTGATTGCTACATTACCCCCGACAGAACAAGGGCAGCTATTTGTCGGCGATCCGGCTCAGGGAGGCAGGCTGGTCACGCTGGGTGAGCAACTCAGTGTCGCTGAGGCAAATCAACTGTTCTTTGTGCCTGGGGCTGGGTTTACAGGAGCCGCTTTCACCTATTTCGCCACTGATGATTTGGGGGTGCTCTCCAATGTGGCAACAGTTACGCTCACCGATACTGACAACTTACCGCCGATCGCTCAGAACTTCTCGGTTCCGGTCGAACCCGGCGTGAATGCACCACTCGGCACGATTCCAGCATCTGACCCCGATGGGTTTATTTCCTCGATCGTGATTGCCACGCTGCCCCCAGCAGAGCAAGGAGAGCTATTTGTTGGTGATCCGTCCCAAGGTGGCAGGCTAGTCACGCTGGGTGAACAACTCAGCCCAGAAGAAGCGAACCAACTGATCTTTGTGCCTGCGGCGGGCTTTGCCGGAACCACCTTCACCTACTTTGCCACCGATGATTTAGGGGTGCTCTCCAATGTGGCAACGGTTGGGTTAGGGCAGGACGTTGACCCAGATGGAGACGGCACAATTTGTCCACCGGGTATCTTAGAGCGAGGAGATGATGGCAATAATCTTCTGATTGGAACGGCTGGTAATGATACCCTCATCGGAGCAGCAGGCAATGATACCCTCCGAGGCTTAGATTGCGACGATATTCTGTTAGGCGGAACTGGAAACGATCGGATCTTTGGCGGTGAAGGAAATGACTTTATTCGCGGCGGATTAGGAAACGATCGGCTGAATGGTAATCCAGGGGATGACACCATTAATGGCGGTCGCGGAAACGATCGGATTCGGGGTGGCCCAGGAGATGATGTACTGATCGGTGCCCGTGGCAATGACACGATTCGGGGTGGCCCCGGTAACGACCAGATCAGCGGCAACCAAGGGAACGATCGTCTGTTTGGGGATGAGGGAGACGACACCATTTTTGGTGGATTAGGTCGCGATCGAATTGATGGCGGACGAGGCAATGATTTGATCCTGGGTGGACGCGGCAATGACACCCTGCGCGGTCGTGGCGGGAATGACACGATCTATGGTGAGCGGGGTGACGATCGGATCTTTGGCGGTGCCAATAACGATGTCCTCTACGGCAACCAGGGCAACGACACCCTGGAAGGCGGCAACGGAGCGGATGTGCTGTTTGGCGGACTGGGCAACGACAGCCTCAACGGTGGCAATGGTAACGATATTCTGTACGGCGGCAGAGGCAGTGACACCCTCAATGGTGGTGCGGGAGCAGATGTCCTATACGGCATTCGTGGCAGAAACCGTTTGAACGGTGGTCAAGGCCCTGACACGATCGTCGGGGGTACAGGCAATGACACCATCACAGGAGGCGGTGGAGCTGACCTGCTAACAGGTGGCGGCGGCAGCAACCGATTCGTTTACCGGAACTTCGGTCATGGGGGTGATGTGATTACAGACTTCAATGTGGCTCAGGATGACTTTTTCCTGATTCCACTCTTCTCTGGCCCACAGTTCAGCGAACGGGCTAATCCCTTTGCCTATATCCGCCCGGTTCAGGCAGGGTCAGACACCGTGGTTCAGGTGAATTCTGGCGGCGATGGGGCAAATGAATTCATCAACCTTGCCACCTTGCTCAATGTTCAAGCCGATAGCCTGAGAGCCAGAAACTTCTCAACGGTTTAACGATCGCATTCAAGATATCCCAGATTAAATCTTGAGGAGCCGCAGGGGCGTATAGGATGCGTCCCTGTTTTTTTAGGCTGTTTTTTTAAGCTCGGCGTACCCACCCGTTGATGGTGAATCGACTGTCAGCAAAATTTTGTGATGGACAGTGGATCGGCAGAACCTCGTGCATATAGCGACTCAGGAAAAAGACGATGCTATTGTTGATCGGCTCTACCATGCGGTAAGTATCTGCCTTGACGTAATAGTTATTGCGAATTTGACTGTCATAAATGACTAGCTCTCCGCCAGAAAATGCTTTGGGTTCCTGGTAAAAGTAGTAGACGTAGGTGAGTTCACGGGTGGCGGTGTCTGGACTGCCGTTGTCGTTGTGAATCTTGTAAAAATTGCCGTCGTTATGGGCGGTCAATTGGGCTTCAATTTGCCCGATCGCAAAGGGGGGCAAGCCCAGTTTGTCTAGCACATCGGGAAAGGCTGCCCGCACTCGCTGGTCAATCAATTGGGCAAATTCTGGGAAGGCATAAAGCTCCACAGACTCGCGGTAGTTGTCGGCCCCGGTGGAAGTTTTGGTTGAAACAAAGTTGGCTTGCTGCTGCAAAACGTACTCCAGTAAACGCTGATGTTCGTCTGGAGTTAGAAAATTTTCGAGTTGGATAAAATCAGAAACCAGGGGGTTGTGAGTGGCAGCGGGTACAGGGCTGGGGG
>PVWD01000119.1 GCA_003003615.1 filamentous cyanobacterium CCP2
GTTGCGATCGCCTTAGATGGGCAAATCTCGCTGCTTGGTCAGACCCCGCCTCTGGAAGCGGTTCAGCCTCTGCTGGTTTGGCTCTCCCAACTCAATCAACCTGAGTTTTACTTAACCAATTGCCTTACCCGACCCTATCCTCCTGCTAGGGCATTCAAAGACACCGCCAGTGGCATTCTTGCCATTTCTATTGTTTTACATCAACGGTCTTATCACCTGGTTTGGTTTAGACCTGAACAAATTCAAATGGTTCACTGGGCAGGTAATCCGCAGGATGCAGTCACAGTTGATGAACTTGGTAATCTGCGCCTCTGTCCTCGCAAGTCTTTTGAACTCTGGAAAGAAACCGTACAAGCAACATCGCTGCCCTGGCAAGTCGCGGAAGTGGAAGCCGCAAGGATGATGCGAAATACCTTGATGTTGGCGGTGCTGGAGTTTTCCCAAATAGCGTTAGAGCAAGCGGCTGAACGGGCAGCGATCGCTAACCGTGCTAAAAGCCAATTTCTTGCCAAGATGAGTCATGAACTGCGAACCCCACTCAATGCAATTTTGGGCTTCGCCCAGGTGATGAATCACAGCTCCAACATCCCTGCTGAGTTTCAAGAACCCGTTAGTATCATTAACCGCAGTGGTGAACATTTACTAGCCTTGATTAACGATGTGCTAGAAATGTCCCGAATTGAGGCAGGGCAGATTGTTCTAACAGATCGATACTTTAACCTGCACCGATTGCTGCGGTCATTGCAAGAAATGTTTGCGCTTAAAGCAGCTCAGAAAGGGTTAAATCTTTTGTTTGAGGAAGATCCGAATGTTCCCCCCTATATGTGCAGTGACGAAGCAAAACTGCGGCAAATTCTGATTAACCTGATCGGTAATGCCATTAAATTCACAACTCAGGGGGGTGTTCTGGTACGAGTGAGTGCAGCAGCAGTGCAATCCCCTGAACGAGGCTGTATGTGTTATCCCAATGCAACGCCTCCCTGTCATCCGTTCAGACTTTCCTTCATAGTCAAAGATACTGGATGCGGGATTGATCACCGGGATTGGGATTCTATCTTTGAGGCATTCATGCAAACTGATCGAGGTCGCCACGCTGAGGGAACCGGGTTGGGGTTATGCATCAGCCGACAGTTCGCTCGATTAATGGGGGGCGACATTACCGTTCAAAGTATCGTAAATCAAGGGTCAACCTTCACCTGTGAGATCCTACTTCATCAACCTGAAGCGATTGCATTGGGAGAAGCAGACACGGATCGCTTCGTGATCGGCTTAGAACCCAATCAACCGACTTATCGCATTCTAGTAGCTGAAGATGCATTAGAGAATCGACAACTACTCATGACGGTGCTAGAACCCATTGGGTTTGAGGTCAAAACGGTTGAAAATGGGGCTGAGGCGATCGCTCAATGGCAAACATGGCAACCCCATTTAATTTTGATGGACGTTCAAATGCCAGGAATGAATGGCTATGAAGCAACTCGGCAGATTCGTTTACAGGAAGCAGCGGAGCAGCGATCGCCAACACCCATCATTGCGCTCACTGCCTATGCGTTTGAAGCCGATCGCCAGGCTAGTCTTCAAGCAGGTTGTAATGAACACATTACAAAGCCCTTCAATGAAACGGCGTTGCTTGAGGCGATCGCCCGCTATTTAAATGTTCGCTATCGTTACTGCAATCGATCACAGGAAATCTCTCCATCGTTACAGAAGAACCTTACTTTTCAAGACCTCAAAATCATGCCAGATGAGTGGCCTAGCAAGGTTCATGAAGCAGCCCTTGATTTACAGGATGAGCAGTTGTACCAATTGATTGCCCAGATTCCGGATAGCGAGCAATGGCTGATTGAAGCAATGACATCGCTAGTCGATAGCCTTCAGTTTGAAGCGATCGCAACCCTAACACAGAGCCAGGAGGAATCATCATGACAGCTTTACTCCAGTCAACTGCTCAAATTAACATTCTGGTCGTAGATGATACGCTGGACAATCTACGCCTTTTAGGCAAAATTCTAGAATCTCAGCGCTATACCGTTCTTAAATCTCTCAACGGCAGAATGGCGTTACAGGCAGCTCACCGCAATCCGCCTGATTTAATTCTGATCGACATCAACATGCCAGAAATGAGTGGGTACGAAGTCTGCCAGCAGTTGAAGGCATCTGAAACTACAGCGAATATTCCAGTCATTTTTATCAGTGCCCTGGATCAAGTTAACGATAAAGTTCGAGCATTTGAAATGGGTGGGCAAGATTACATTACAAAGCCCTTTCAAGAGTTAGAAGTAATTGCACGAGTACAAAATCAATTACTGATTCAACAGCAAAAACGACAACTTCGGCAAGAGATTGAAACCCGCAAGCAGGCAGAATCTGAAGCCCAGCAACTCAACAAGATTTTAGAAAACCTCAATGCGAATCTTGAACGACAGGTGCAGACGCAAACTCACCTCCAACAACAGCTAGAAACCGCTAACCGTAACTTGCAGCGACTCGCTTCTATTGATGGGCTGACTCAAATTGCAAATCGTCGTTGCTTTGATGAATATCTAGATCAGGAGCATCGCCGGATGAAACGATCGCAATTTTGTGCTCCTGGTGCTAATCCAGTCTCACTTTCTTTGATTCTCTGCGACATTGATTATTTCAAGCTTTATAACGATACCTACGGGCACCAAGCAGGGGACTTGTGTCTTCAGCAAGTCGCGCAAACACTCTCAAATGTCGTTAACCGCCCAATGGATTTGGTAGCTCGCTATGGTGGTGAAGAATTTGTGATTCTACTACCTGAAACAGATGCATTTGGAGCGGTCTACATTGCAGAGCAAATTTGTACTCAGGTGAGAGCGTTAGCAATTCCTCATCTACATTCACTACAGGGATACGTTACTATCAGCGCTGGTGTGGCAACTGTTAACCCTTGCATAGAGGCTCAGATAGCAAAACTTATTTCAATGGCAGATCAAGCTCTTTATCAAGCAAAACAAGAAGGGCGCGATCGCTTTCGCACCCATATAGAGAAGGAAGAAATAACATCACTGATCGATAGATCCCGGTTTGAGGCGATCGCAACCCTAACACAGAGCCAGGAGGAATCATCATGACAGCTTTACTCCAGTCAACTGCTCAAATTAACATTCTGGTCGTAGATGATACGCTGGACAATCTGCGCCTTTTAGGCAAAATTCTAGAATCTCAGCACTATACCGTTCTTAAATCTCTCAACGGTAAAATGGCGTTACAAGCAGCTTATCGTAATCCGCCTGATCTAATTTTGCTCGACATCAACATGCCAGAAATGAGTGGGTACGAAGTCTGCCAACAATTAAAAACATCTGAAGTAACCGCAACTATTCCAGTGATTTTTATCAGTGCCTTAGATCAAGCCAATGATAAGGTTCGGGCATTTGAAATGGGTGGACAAGATTACATTACAAAGCCCTTTCAAGAATTAGAAGTTCTCGCACGAGTGCAAAACCAATTACTGATTCAACAGCAAAAACGACAACTTCAGCAAGAGATTGAAACCCGCAAGCAGGCAGAATCTGAAGCCCAGCAACTCAACACGCTTTTAGAACGCCTCAATGCGGATCTCGAGCGACAGGTGCAACTGCGAACATTAGAGCTTCGACAAGCTCTGAATTTTGAAGTGGCACTCAAGCATATCTCTGATCAAGTTCGCGATTCCCTGGATCAGCACAGAATTTTGCAAGTCGTTGTTGAAACATTGGCGAAAACATTAGAAGTCCGTTGTTGTGATACTGCCTTATATGATGCCAATCATTCAACTTCTACCATCCGCTATCAATGGGTAAAACCTGGTTCTAATGCTACTCAAGGTCAAATGCTCTACACCCAAGACTTTCCAGAGCTATACAAGCAGCTACAAAATCGGATATGTTTCGCCTTTTGTCAGACTCAGCCCAGTTCCATTCGTAACCACTCTGCAACACTGGCATGTCCTATTTTTGACGATCAAGTAGACCAGGTCGGAATTCTTGGCGATCTCTGGTTGTTTAGAGCAACCCATTCCAGCTTCCGTGAAAGCGAGATTCATCTCGTGCAACAGGTCGCCAATCAGTGTGCGATCGCCCTCCGTCAAGCCCGCTTGTATGAAGCAGCGCAAGCACAAGTGAAAGAATTAAAACGATTGAATCAACTCAAAGACGATTTCCTCAGCACAATCTCTCATGAACTGCGAACGCCGATCGCCAGTATGAAAATGGTCATTAAACTCTTAACTACTGTGACCAATCAGGGACAGAATTTCATAGACGAAATTTCAAAATCTTCTGCTCAGGACAATAAAGTGGTTCAGTATTTTAAGGTGTTACAGGAGGAGTGCGATCGCGAGCTTGCTTTGGTAGAGGATTTATTGAGTCTCCAGCATATTGAAGCTGGAACCTACACTACCCAGCCAATACCAGTAAACTTACAAGATTTGCTACCTCACTTAATTGAGCCATTTGAGAGCCGTACTCAGCATCAACAACAAACTCTTCAGGTCAATGTTGCCCCCGATCTACCAACTCTCGATCTTGACTCACGCAGTTTCAACCGAGTTGTGACAGAACTCCTGAGCAATGCCTGTAAATATACTCCCGCAGGCAAAACTATCTCAATTTCAGCCAATGTTATTCAAAATACGACGGCAACTAACCCAGTTAGCTACTTAGAAATCACGATTACCAACACAGGCGTTGAAATTCCCTCTGAAGAAATACCCCGAATTTTCGACAAATTCTACCGCATTCCCAACAATGACCCTTGGAAGCATGGCGGTACTGGCTTGGGGTTAGCCCTGGTTAAAAAGTTGGTTGAACAGATGAACGGCAGAATTACAGTAAAGAGTGAAAATAATCAAACCTGTTTTATCGTTCAACTCGCCCTAATATCGGCAGATTAGAAAATAACGATTCTCCTGAAGGTTAAGCTCTCACTATTACCATCAGCAATTAAAGCATTTGGCAACTCAACAGAGATACACAGTTGCAGAGACAGAACAGACAAGCAAAGCAGGATTCTATATTTTATCTCTTGTCCAGAGTTAAGCTGACCATACCATCTAAAGTCATCCTCTTTTAAAATCCTCACAAGTTCCCCAAATTCTTTAGGTACCTTATAAATCAAAAATTGAATCTGAAAGGGTATGTAGCTGAATTTTTCCCACCTTCTGTCGCGCTACATCTCAAAGTTATTTTCACCTTCTTCTCATGCTCGGTGTGAACTTATATCTTTTGGCAGTGTGAGTTTATGAAATACAAGCATGTTGTAATTACCCGTTCAGGTGGCCCCAACGTTTTACAGTTGGTGGAAGACGAATTGCCAGATCCTCAAGCAGGCGAGATCAGAGTCAAAGTTTTGGCAGCAGGTGTGGCATTTACCGATGTCATGATGAGGGAGGGTGTGTATCCCGGTGTTCCCAAACTTCCCTACTCCCCTGGCTATGACATTGTAGGCACAGTGGATAAGTTGGGAGAGGGAGTATCCACTCCAAGGGCTGGTGAGATGGTTGTTGCTATGACAATCATTGGAGGCTATGGCGAATACTTGTGCATTCCAGCGAATGATGCAGTTGCCGTTCCGGTAGGGGTTGATCCGGTTGAAGCCGTTGGTCTTGTCTTGCACTACATTACGGCATACCAAATGTTGCATCGGATTGCTCAAGTGCAGACTGGCAACAAGATTTTGATTCATGGAGCAGGGGGTGGTGTTGGTACAGCACTCCTGGAGCTAGGCAACCTGGCTGGCTTAGAAATGTATGGAACAGAAGCAAAAGCTAAGCATGAACTGGTGTCTCAATTAGGGGGTATCCCGATCGATTATCAGCACGAAGATTTTGGCGATCGCATCCAACAACTGACCGGAGACGGCGTGAATGCAGTTTTCGATTCGATTGGTGGTAGTAATCTCTGGCGTTCCTACAAAACGCTACGTCCAGGTGGCAAGCTAGTCAGCTATGGCTTTATGTCGGTCTTCAAGGGACGGGGCAGTAAGATGTTTAAGATTGGCAGCACACTGCTTCAAGTTGCCTTGCTGAATTTGATTCCTGATGGTCGTCGGGCAATTTCCTACAATATCGCGTCATGGAAAGCGAAACACCCCGACTGGTATCGGCAGGATCTCTCCACACTGCTGAACTTATTAGCGCAGGGGCAAATCAAACCGATTATCAGCGATCGCCTGCCCTTATCTGACGCTGCCCATGCCCATGAGTTACTAGACAAAGCTGAGGTGAGCGGCAAGCTTGTCCTCATTTGCAATTCATGAGTGATACGCAATCGCTCTTTTGAGGAGTTTTGCCAAATTCTAATCAGTCCGTTTAAGACAGATGAATACCTTATGGTTACCAAAGTTATATCAGTTCTGGGAATCCTGTTCGTCATCTTGCTAGGAGTGCTGGGCATTATCCAAGCGAAAAGTAATGCGGAGGTGATGCAGGTTTGGCACATCTTGAAAACTGAAGCACCCTTTGGAGAACGGTTTAGCCCAGAAATGATTGCAAACCAACCTGAACCTGTTCAGCGCTACTTTCTTCATGCGATCGCTCCTGGAACCCCAATTGCAGGTTCCGTTCACCTTAAGATGCAGGGAAGTTTTCGATTAGCACCTGATAAAGACTGGATACCGATGCAAGCCGAAGAGATTCTTGCAACCAGGGGGTTTGTCTGGAAGGCAACCGCAGGTCAGGGAATTATGCAAATGCGGGGAGCCGATTATTACACCCGTGGTGATGGGCAAATGCGCTTCTCTCTATGGGGACTCATTCCGGTCGTCACTGCTCATAATCCGGATGTGACTCGCTCTGCGATCGGACGCTGGATCGGGGAGTATTTCTGGTTGCCTTCTGCCCTATTGCCCCAGCAAGGTGTGAGTTGGAAGGCTATTGATGATCACACTATCCAAGCTAGTCTAAAAGCCGATGGAGAAGCTATCACGCTGACCTATGTGATCGACCAGCAGGGCAAACTGCTACGAAGTTCTTTCGATCGTTGGGGCAATCAAACTGAGGACGGTCACTATACAAAGATTCCCTTTGGCGGGGAGTACCCAGCAGAACAAACCTTTGGAGGATACACAATCCCATCGCAGGTCAATGCGGGCTGGCGGATTGGCACAGACCGTTACTTTGAATTTTTTCGCATGACAGTTAAGCAGGCAACGTTTCAATAAGGACGGAGTAGAACCTCATGGTCAATAAGGAGATATGCAATGCAAACGCTCGATTTAATTGGCAGCTTTGAGGAGCGAAAATTTCCAGACTTCCGCAGCCCCACGATCGATACCTTGATTTGGGGTAGCAAACGGCATCATGTCCCTATCTTGTTAGAAATTGATGTGACAGCAGCACGAGAAGCAATTCGAGAACGGAAAAGGGCAGGGCAACGCATTGGGTTTACGAGCTGGATTGTGAAGTGTCTGGCTCAGGCAGTTAGTGAACACAAGCCGGTTCATGCACTCCGCAAAGGAAGAAGGCGGTTAATAATTTTTGATGATGCAGCGGAATCTGTTGATTTGGCGACCTATATTTCGCGATCCCTTTCGAGTGAAGCGGATGATGGGCACTGTCTCAGTTACCGCGATGGGACTGGTAGGACAAAGTGGAATGAGTTGGGGCATTCCGATTGGGATTCACCCTTTAATTGTTGCAGTGGGAGCGATCGCAAAACGTCCCGGCGTTGTGGATCAGCAGATTACCATTCGAGAGTACGTGGGATTGACCGTCCTGTTTGATCATGATGTGATAGACGGTGCGCCAGTAGCACGGTTTATCAAACGATTGCAGGAATTAATGGCAGGTAAGTTTGAATTAGAAGAAGCACAAGCGGTTGAGTGGTAAATGTTGCGGTTCTTGCACTAGTGTTCATGGCTGAGATAGGAAGGAGATGGAACGATGCAGATCTCATGGGGTTGAACGTTCACCCCGATCGCCCTATGAAGAGGGTAGGGACACTATCTCTCGTCTATCTGCACTACCAATCCATACAACCAGAATCGCGCTTCCTTTACTTGTCAGTAGATGCCATATTGATTCTAGGAAATAACAAAAAGAGTACTAGAGAATCCGCTCTTATAAATAAATACGGTTAAACAGAATGAATGAATGAATGCACAATGCTGTAACCGCCATTTTATCCTAGCTTAGAATTAGTTCCACCTCTGCTCTAGGGATCGTGAATTAAATAACCTGTCAATCATTCTGCCTTGTTGACTGGGCGGGCAAGATGCACATCCCACAAGAATCTCAGATTATTCAATTTGCATTCCTAAGCGACTTTCATCCTACTAATAAATGGAATGAAGCGTTTAGCGATTCATGTGCGAATGGCGGAACTCACGCGGCGAAACCCCTGTCCAGCGTTTAAACGCGCGCGTAAAGTTTGCAGCATCGGTATAGCCCAGTTCTAAAGCAATATCAATCGATTTAATGCTCGGATCAGATAGGAGTTCAACGGCGCGATCGAACCGCACCTGTTCCACAATCCGCGAGTAGTTGAGATGTGCTGCTGCCAGTCGTCGTTGAAAACTCCGAACGCTGGTTCCGGTTGCTGCCGCTGCCAAACTAATATCGGGATACCCCTCTTTTAAGAGAGTGTGCAGCAGTTGTTGCAAAGAACCCAAGAAATCGGCAGACGGAGCAGTCGTCTGTAGGTGGTGGTAGCACTCCTGCGGAGATAGGGTTTGAGATGCTCTGAGCTTTTGTAAGGGTTGAGCGAGCAACTGTTTTGAAATGGCGATCGCATTTGTGTCTTGATTGAAGTACATGGGCACATCGCCAAATTCTTCGGTTTCAGTTAACTTCCGTGAACCCTTGCTCCGGAGGCGCAATGCAGCAGGGTGCCATCCCTTTCCTGTAACAAGCTGAATGGCTTTGATCAGCATAAGAACTGCAAATAGCTGTGCCTGCGGACTTTGTAGAGCAGGAGAACAAGCAAATTGGTGGTGTATCCATACGCGATCGGTCTCTTCCGTCAGCCAGATTTTTGCACAAGAATTGTTGAGATGAATCACTCGTTGCAGCGTATTCAGCAGATCGTATAAGGTCAGCGACTGCTGGACGACATGCCCAAGCACACCCAGATCGGCAATTTGGCTGTGCCGCCCCACTTCCAGACCCAGTACATTAATATCCTCGATTCGTGCAGCCACTTCAACGAAGCTGAACCCTTGGTAGAGCGGAATCAAACCCTCTGGCTCATGAATGACAAAGGCAGATAAGTTTGCTTGTTTTAGCAGGCGATCGGTTGGGCTACCAATGTGATTGAGAAACTTTAAAAAGGGCAAAAAGGAGCTTACACGAACAAGCGGTATAGCATTCATAAAATTTAAACAATCAAAATGAGAATTAATTGAAGAACGAAGTCAAAGCAGCCAACAAACTTGAACAAGTCGCTCTCTCAGTCCAATCCTGTTGTGACGCAATTGCAGCGAAAACCCAGACACAAACAGTTAGAGGAATGTGTAACAGATAAGAAATTCTCTTCAGATCAAGGAATAACGAACTCAAGCAGCGCACAACGCAGATATTACCATGTTTGTTAAAGCCTTGGCGCGAAATGACAAGAAAAATTGCCCTTGCTAATTGAAAATGAGAGGAATCGTAGCAGTCATCTTATCGGCTTATTCCTTCCTGCTATGGCACTAGTCTCATCATGGCGAAATTCTGTCTCGCTATCCTATTCAACTCCGCTAATTATCTTTACAGAATTCTAATTGTCGTTCCGCGATCGTTTCATCAAGTTAACCTTTGCCATTCCCAATTCTAAGTTTTTTAAGGAAATTAACGATGCCTCAAAGCAACCCCGTTCAACGGCAGATTTTGCCAATTCCCGATCAGCCTCACTTTGGCATCACGACTTACGATGCGAAAGATCCCGACACCCACTATCCCCCGATTCGGGATTTGCGTCCCCCCGCTGGTGCGCCCAATGTGCTGATCGTATTGCTTGATGATGTGGGATTTGGAGCCTCCAGTGCGTTTGGTGGCCCCTGCCACACCCCTACCTTTGAAAAACTCGCATCCGAGGGGCTGAAATATACTCGCTTTCATACCACTGCCCTTTGTGCCCCCACCCGACAAGCCTTGCTGACTGGACGCAACCACCACTCCGTTGGGATGGGCAACATCACTGAAACCGCTACGGCTGCCCCTGGTCAATGTTCTGTACGCCCTAACAATAAAGCACCCCTAGCCCTGACGCTGAAGCTGAATGGCTACTCTACAGCCATGTTAGGCAAATGCCATGAAGTCCCTGTCTGGCAAACCTCACCGATGGGCCCGTTTGATGCCTGGCCCACGGGTGGCGGTGGATTCGAGTACTTCTACGGCTTCATCGGTGGAGAAAACAACCAGTGGGACCCGGCTCTGTATGAAGGCACCATTCCCATTGAGCCACCCGCCACTTTTGAAGAGGGCTACCACCTGAGCGAGGACTTAGCAGAAAAGGCGATCGCCTGGGTCAACCAGCAAAAAGCCTTGATGCCCGATAAACCTTTCTTTATGTACTTCGCCCCCGGTGCCACCCACGCACCGCACCATGTGCCAAAAGAGTGGATCGAGAAGTACAAAGGGCAGTTTGCCCACGGTTGGGATCGCCAGCGGGAAGTTACCTTCGCCAAACAGAAGGAACTGGGCGTGATTGGCCCCGATGCCGAACTCACTCCCCGCCATGCAGAGATCCCCGCATGGGATGACATGAACCCGTCCTACAAGCCGGTGCTGGAGCGGCAAATGGAAGTCTACGCCGCCTTCCTGGAACACACCGACTACGCTGTCGGAAAGGTCATTGCGGCACTGGAAGACCTGGAGATTCTGGACGATACGCTGATCTACGTGATGATTGGGGATAACGGTGCATCTGCTGAGGGCACGATTCACGGAGCCTTCAACGAAATGGCTAACTTTAACGGCATGGCGGATCTAGAAACGCCAGAGTTCATGCAGTCGAAGTTGGAAGACTTTGGTGGCCCCGATTCCTACAACCACTACGCCGTGGGCTGGGCATGGGCAATGGATGCTCCTTATCAGTGGACAAAGCAGGTGGCTTCCCACTGGGGCGGTACTCGCAATGGCACGATCGTGCGTTATCCCAAAGCGATTCAAGAAAAGGGCGGATTGCGACACCAGTTCAGCCATGTGATCGATGTTGCACCCACGGTGCTGGAGGTCGCAGGCATTCCCGAACCGACGATGGTTAACGGCGTGCTGCAAAGCCCCTACGAAGGCACCAGCATGGTCTACAGCTTCAATGATGCCAACGCCCCCGAACAGCATGACATCCAGTATTTCGAAATGTTTGGCAACCGGGGCATTTACTACAAGGGATGGAGTGCCATCACCAAGCACCGCACCCCCTGGCAGATGATCGGTTATCAAATGCCACCCTTTGATGACGATGTGTGGGAACTGTACGACGGCAGTAAAGACTGGACTCAGGCACGCAATCTCGCTAAAGAAATGCCGGAAAAACTACACGAATTGCAACGCCTGTTCTTGATCGAGGCAGTGAAATACAACGTGCTGCCTCTGGACGATCGCCAGGCAGAGCGTGTGAATCCCGACATCGCTGGTCGTCCGACCCTAGTGAAGGGGAACTCGCAACTCTTCTTTGCGGGCATGGGACGACTGTCGGAAAACAGCGTTGTCAATATCAAAAACAAGTCTTTCTCCATCACGGCTGAGATTGAGGTGAAAGACCAACCTGCTAACGGCGTGATTATTGCTCAGGGTGGCAAGTTCGGCGGCTGGAGTGTCTACGCCAAAGAGGGCAAGCTCAAGTTCACCTACAACGTGCTGGGCATCCATGAGTATCCGGTAGAAGCGACAGAACCCATTCCCCAGGGCAAGCACCAGGTACGGATGGAGTTTGCCTATGATGGCGGTGGATTAGCCAAGGGGGGCAACGTCACCCTCTACTATGACGGTCAATCCGTAGGGAATGGACGGGTTGAAGCGACCCAACCGATGATTTTCTCGGCAGACGAGACGACAGATATTGGCTACGAATCGGGCACGCCAGTCACACCCGATTACACCACTCACAGCAGCAAGTTCACGGGCAAAATTCACTGGGTGCAGCTCGATGTAGGCAAAGATGACAACAACCACTTCATCGACCCTGAAGAGCGGTTACGGGTGGCAATGGCGCGGCAATAAGTTGTACGCGATCGTCCACCACCACCTTCCTAAAGATGAGGATGAAGGACGATCGCTCGATTTATTTTTTCTGGAAAGGATCATGAAACAAAAAGACCCCCCACTCCCTACCTCTGTAACAGCGCCGAAAGCGGCTGCCATTGCGGGCATTGTGTTTTCAATTTTGCTGATCATCAGTTTCATACTTTTTTTGACGAGCCTTCCCGCCAATCTACAAGACGAAGGGAGATGGCTTTCCACCCAGGGAAACACCATTCTGCTGGGGCTGAATCTGGTACCCTTTGCAGGCATCGCATTCCTATGGTTTATGGGAGTGGTGCGCGATCGCCTCAGATCCCACGAGGATCGGTTTATTAGCACCGTGTTTATAGGCAGTGGGCTGTTATTTCTAGCCCTGTTGTTCTCGGTTGCCGCCTTAACGGGGGCGATCGTTCTGCTGTACCAATCTCAAGCCGATCCTTCAGTGACATCTAACTTCTACAACTTTAGTCAACTGCTCACCAGTGGGATTCTGAACACTTACATGCTCAAGATGGCAGGTGTGTTTATGATGTCAACCTCCACACTTTTCCTCCGCGCCAAAGCAATTCCCAAATGGATGGGATTTTTGGGCTACGGGTTGGCGGCAATCATGCTGCTGAGAATCTCCCATCTCGATCGGTTGGGCTGGGTTTCCTTGTCTTTCCCACTATGGGTACTCCTGATCAGCATTTATCTCCTGATGGACAGCTACCGCCGCAAACCGGATTTCCCAACACCATAGGGCGATCGGTCACGCTCTAGGAACACCCATGACAGATAGCAATCAACTAGCAATCAACAAAATCTCACTTCCAATAGTTCACCATGAAAAAAACGAAACTAGTTTCCAAAATAGGCTGGCATTGGCTAGTAGGAATTACTCTAGGCATGAGTTTTATCGCTAAGCCGGTCGCCAGTGCGGATGTCATCGACCCCAACGCTGATGAAGTCTTGCAATTCATGTCGGCGTATCTGGCAGAGACAGAAGCATTCAGTGTCAATGCAGATATCGATTTTGAGGTGGTTGCCACAGATGGGCAGAAACTGCAACTCAGCAGCTTTGCCACTGCGATCGTGCAACGACCTGACAAGTTTCGTATCCAGCGTCAGGGAGTCGTCGCGGATGCTGAGTTTATCTTTGATGGAGAAACCTTGACGCTGTATGGTAATCGGAACAATGTTTACACTCAGCTAGAGGTTCCCGGAACCGTTGATGATGCGATTCGTGCGTTTGAACTGGAAACCGGAATTCCTGTACCGGGTGCTGATTTACTGTTCACCGATCCCTATCCCATCCTCTCAACGGGGGTCAGCAGCAGTACCTATGTTGGCACGGCTTATGTCAATGGCATTGAGTGCCATCACCTGGCATTTCGGGAAGATGAGGTAGATTGGCAACTCTGGGTGCAGACGGGCGATACGCCATTGCCGATGAAATATGTTGTTACCAGCAAATGGGTGACTGCCGCACCGCAATACGAAATCCGGCTGCGGGACTGGAATACCAATCCTCTCATCAACGAAGAACAATTTGCATTTTCCGCGCCAGAGGGAGCGACACCGTTGGAAGTCCTGCCAGCTAACGTATTAGAAGAATTTACATCCACTGGGGAGGCGCAGTAATGAAACCAATCAGTTGCATCATTGCAATCACCTGCGGTCTTCTGATCGCTGGTGCTGTGATAGACGGTTTATTCAACAGTGGAATCGTGGTTCAAAAAACCGTGGCGATCATTGGCAGACCTGCAACACCAATCAGTGGAGCCGGGGTTGCTCGTCGGACAACGCGCCGGGTGATTCGTCGATCGACCATTTACGCAGCTACGTTACCAGTCGGGTGTTCTACCGTCGTAATTGAAGGGGCTTCTCTTTACCAGTGTGGTGCTACGTATTACCAACCCTATGGCAATCAGTATGTGGTGGTGTATGTCGATTGAGGTGTAGGAGTTTTACCGACCCAGTATTCCTGTGATTCATCTGGCGCGATTCAAACCCATCTTCGTACTATGAAAAACCCTGTTCCAGCCCAATCTATCGAACCCCGTTGGACGGTTGCCCTGACGATCCTGATCGTGTTGGTTCTGCTGACGGTGCTGCCCGATCGCGTCAGATTCGTTCCAATCTGGGCACCCTACATCCCTGGGTTAACCGTCTTAGCTGCAATGGCAATGGTGCCGTTGACGGGGGGCAAAGCCCGCTGGCTGCGACTTGAGCGCATCGTTTTGCTGGTTTTCTGCGTGCTGATAGGCATCGCCACCCTCGTCGGTCTGGCCTATCTGATCTACGAGATGATCAACCGCTCAGCAGTGCTGGATGGGCTACAGTTGCTGACTTCTAGCATTGCTGTGGGGGTCATCAATGTGCTGATTTTCTCGCTGCTCTACTGGCAGATTGATCTGGGTGGACCAGAAGCGCGAATCCATCGCAGACACAGCCAACCCGACTGGCTCTTTCCCCAAGCAGATTTGCAAGATGTCATACCCAACTGGCGACCCACTTTTATCGATTACCTGTTCTTGTCCTACAACACGGCAACAGCGTTTAGCCCTACCGATGCCCTACCCCTCACCGCCCGCGCCAAGCTGTTGATGATGCTGCAAAGCATCATTTCCCTGGTCACTATCCTCGTTGTGGTATCTCGTGCGATCAACATTATCGGTAGTTAAAACCCTAGTCACAGCAGTTTTTACGAAAGCAGTGCAGTCAGGAGAAGGGACAATGGAACCAGAAGGGGCGAAGTCAGCCAATGAGTTGGCACAAGACCGCACCAACCTTGCTGTCGATCGAACTCTAATGGCGGCTAGCCGCTCACTCATGGCTTGGGTGCGTACTGGGCTATCAATGATTGGCTTTGGCTTCACGATCTACAAGTTTCTCAGTGCTGGAGATGCTCCAGGTTTGAGTGCCCGCGACCCCCGGCAGGTAGGGCTGTTTCTCGTTGTCTTAGGTGTCGTTTCGATCGTGTTTGGTGCAATTGAATATTGGCAAACCGTTAGCGAGATGCGGCGAAAATACAACGGCAAGTTCAGGAAATATCCACTCTTCCTGGCGATGATGGTTGGGGGACTGGGGATTGCATTACTAATTGAAGCATTTTTCAACCGCAACTGAAGTCCCTCTACCGACAAATCACAGTCCTGTGCCGGTTTCCCCATTCCAACCCACGCAGCATCACAATACAAAGCACGCGTTACGCAAGTCCAGAAATCATGGAGATACAAGCCAGGGCTGGCGACGACCTGTTCTCAAATACCCGATGGAGTTTAGCCAGATCAGGCTAACATTTGGTCTGTGGCTGGGGTTAGCCCTGGAGTTTCAGTTAGCGGCAAATATTCTCACTCAGCACAACTGTCTCACCAAGCTTTGAGGCACTCGCTAAACTGGCTGTAGTTGCAGTGATTAGAACATTTCTCAATTGCATGATAGATAGTTCACTGGTAGGCAAGATGCCTGCGTTACGGAAATCGATCAATTTGCATAAATGGGATGCTCCCATCGCGTTCCCCTCCAAGAGAAAATAGAGCAGCTTATGGAATGTGCAGCAAGGGCTGTGTAGGTAGAGGGAGAGCATTACCTTCTTGGACAGGGGGTTAACTGTTGGGTTTGTTCGATCTCAAAAAGACAGACAGGCTCGCCAGAAGAAACATAGGCAAAAATTAAAGTAGCCCGAGACGTTCGCCTCAGGCTTGCTTATTATTAAACACCAGCTCAATAAAGTTGCCAGCGGTTTTGAAAGTAATTTCATTGTCCCTTGATGCTTGAGTGAGCAGAAGCGGTGATCTACCCATTTATCCCCCCTTTCATCTGGGTAGCTCCTTAACAATGATTTAAGCTTTACTTCTGTCAGGCAAAACGCTTTAATGCAAAGTCACAGCGTGTCAAGCACTCCCCTACACCTGCTTCAAACTCTGCTGCAAAGCATTCCCTAAACCTAAAACTAAGTGCCGCGATCGCCGCTTCCTTATCCTGTTCTGTCACCCCATAATACCGTTGCAGGATGGACTGAAATCCTTTCCCAGTCTGATTAATCAGACTTTTTCAGGTAACCCGCGATTCATCTGTGGGAGATTAGAAGAACGAAGCCGATCGGAGCCTGACACAAAAATCTGACATGCCCTGCCAGGTGGGACGATCGCCCGATCGCAATCCCAATTCTTAGGGAACACTTCACCCACTACATATCCCATATATTCCCTAAGAAAAACTAGCCTATTTCCACAAACCTCCCCGACTCCCGACTCCTTACCCCTCACCTCCTCCCTCCACCACCGTCACGCTTGTATTCAACTCAACCGTATTTAACTCCACTTCCAACTGCTCCACCGATGGCAAACTGTCTTGTAAGGCTTCCGGCAACTGGCTTTTCAATTGGTAAGTTGAAACTCCGATCGGGCGGTTCACATCCCGTAGGGCATATTCAGCAATGGTTTTCTTCTTATCTTTGCAAAGGATAATGCCGATCGTAGGATGGTCATCGGGGTGGCGCAGGCGATCGTCCACCGCAGAAATGTAAAAGCTCATTTTGCCGGAATATTCAGGCTGAAAGCTGGTCATTTTCAAGTCGATCACAATAAAACAGCGCAGCTTCAAATGGTAGAACAGCAGATCAATATAAAAATCTTCCCCCTCCACCTCCAGGTGATATTGGCTGCCCACAAAGGCAAATCCCACCCCCAATTCCAGCAAAAACTCGCGAATATGGTCAATTAAAGCCCGTTCTAAATCTCGCTCTTGCGACTCCTGCGCCAGGTTCAAAAAATCAAAGTGATACGGGTCTTTAACAAGCTGCTGCGCTAAATCAGACTGCGGTTTCGGCAACGCCCGATCGAAGTTGGTCACAGCTCCTCCAATCCGCTGATACAGTCCGCTTTCAATCTGATGCACCAATACCGCCCGACTCCATCCATGTTCGATCGTCTGTTGAATGTACCAGAGCCGCTCCTCACCGTCCTTAATTTTGTCCAGTAAAACGCAATTATGAAACCAGGGAATTTGTGCAGCAGCTTGCTGCACGATCGCCTCATTCGGGTAAGACTCCGCAAATGCCCGCATATATTTAAGATTGCGCGACGA
>PVWD01000425.1 GCA_003003615.1 filamentous cyanobacterium CCP2
GTTGCTCAACGGCTCGACGAAGATCAGTTTCCAGTTGGAGGACGCGGAGGGCCGCCTGATGCATTTCAATATCGAAGATCTGATAGCGGGCTTTACCCATTGCTTTCGCTCGATACATTGCCGTATCTGCATCTCTCAAAAGGTGTTCTGGCTGCTCGTAACTGAGATAACTCAAGGCAATGCCAATACTTGTACTGATGAACACCTCCCTCCGCCCTAACTGAAAGGGCGTAGAAAATGCCTTAAGCAATTGAGTTGCAATGTATATGGCGCGTTCAAGATTGATATTCGGCAACATAATTGCAAATTCATCACCGCCCAGTCGTGCCAGCATATCTTCACTGCGGAGGTTCATTTGCAGCCTTTGAGCCACTGCAATTAGCAACTTATCCCCCACCAAATGTCCAAGGGAATCGTTAATCACCTTAAAGCGATCGCAATCAAGAAATAGTACAGCAAACTGATAATCTGGATGCGCCTTTGCATAATTTAACGCTTGATTCAGCCGCTCCATAAAGTAGACTCGGTTCGGGAGATGGGTCAGGGCATCATGAAGCGATAGTTCTAACAATTGAGCTTCGACTCGCTTGCGTTCTTCAATTTCACGAATGAGTTCCTGATTTATCTTTTCAAGCTGTTGCGTTCGTTGCTTCACTCGTTCCTCTAGTTCGGAATTGAGCTGATAAATCTTTTGAGTTTGCGTCTTCAGTTTTAGTTGATTTTCAACCCGCATTAACACTTCTTCAAAGTGAAACGGCTTTGTAATATAGTCTGCTCCGCCCACTTGAAATGCTGTGATCTTGTCAAATGATTCGTTCAAAGCACTGAGAAAGATAATTGGAATATTAGCTGTTTCGGGTATTGACTTTAAGCGTTGGCAAACTTCATAGCCATCCATTCCTGGCATCATAATGTCTAGCAAGATTAAATCAGGTATAACCACCTGTGCAGCCGCCAATGCAGCTTGTCCATTAAGGGATTTACGAACGTGATAGCCTTTACTGACTAACAAGGTAGAAAGCAAACGCAAATTCTCCGGGGTGTCATCCACAATCAAGATGTCATGTGTTACCTGTTCGTAGTTTAAAGCTCTACAAACTTCATCTTTAGAGGCTACATTTTCAGACGTAATAACCTCTTCAAAGTGAGCACCCATATATTTCTCCTGCTGATTCACTGGTGAGTCTGTGTTAAATTCATAAGTTGATCAAACTGAAAATCCAACACAAGTTCCATGAGGTGATTGGCAAATGCTGTATGGGTTTCAGGAATTTGTTTAATCAGCTCAAAAACAAGATAATCACTTCCTTGAGATGCCGCATAGTGCAACTGTCTAGTCCACTCTGGTGACATCTCCTGCAATGCGCTGGGTAGTTCCCCTACGGGATAGCCTAAACAGGTCTTGGATAAACCATTCTGGTCTTGTAATACTACATCAGAAATATCTAATTCTGCTTTGTCTTTGCCTGAAGTCCCATAGAGATATTCCACTCCTAAATGATGGCTAATCTTTGCAAAAATTTCTTGCTCTTGAAACGGTTTGCGGACGAGATCATCACACCCGGCAGCAAGAATCATTTGCCGTTGTTCTTCAAAGGCACTTGCTGTTAGCGCAATGATTTTTGTTGGAACAAATATTTGAGAAGCAGTAGTGGAATCATATTTTGAGAGCGTATTCTTGTCAGCAAGCTCAAATTCTTGTTTTTTGGCTGCTTGTTTTTGGGTTACTTGTTTTTTACCTATTTCTGCCCAGCGTTCCTGCTCTCGTTGACGAATATGGCGCGTCGCTTCATAGCCGTCCATCACAGGCATTCGGATGTCCATCCAAATTAAATGCGGCTGCCACGTTTCCCAAATGGCAATGGCCTGTTCACCATTTTCTGCTTTTTCTACCTCAAAACCGATCGCCGTCAAAAGCTTCATTAGGAGCAGGCAATTTGCTTGATGATCTTCAACAACCAAAATGCGAAAAGACGGTTGATGAGAAGCTAAGCCTGTAATTTTTTGCAGAATTGGACGATCGTTTATCATTTGAGTGGAATGACAGGAACGCACCCAAATTTCAAAGGAAAAAAGAGAACCGCGATCGACTACGCTTTCAACCGTAATATTTCCTCCCATCAGTTGCACAAACTTTTGGCTAATGGCTAGCCCTAAACCTGTTCCTTGCTGTGACTTGAACCCAGTTTTTGTTTGCCCAAACACCTGAAATAGCTGGTCTAGTTCATCCGCAGCAATCCCTGCTCCTGTGTCTTCAACCCGAAACTCCAGGCAAAATTGGCTCTTTGCTCCTACCCGTCCTGATTTATCAAGCTCTGCCTTCCAGTCCTTCACTCTAACCCGCAACCGTACCCAGCCTTTTGAGGTAAACTTGATGGCATTTCCCAACAAATTGATCAGCACTTGCCGCAGTTTGCTCTCGTCCGAAATGATGAATTGAGGAAGTGTTGAATCGCGATCGAGCATCAGCGTCAACCGTTTCGTTTTTGCATTCAACTGAAACATTTCCTCAAGTCCATTGAGCAAACGATGCAAGTCAAAATCATTTTCATTTAACTGAGTTCGTCCTGCTTCGATTTTGGACATTTCCAAGATGTCATTAATCAATCGCAGCAAATGTTCACCACTACGATTAATGATGTTTGTATACTCGCGATGCTCTGCCGACAATGAACCGTCATCACCCATCAACTGAGCAAAGCCTAAAATGGCATTCAGAGGCGTGCGGAGTTCATGGCTCATGCTAGCAAGAAATTCACTTTTAGCGTGGTTGGCAGCATCGGCAACTTCCTTAGCCCGCTTAAGCTCTTGTGCCTGCTGTTGTGTTTGCACCAATAATTCAGCTTGTTGGACTGCCACACCAAACTGAGAGCCAACCTGCGTAAGCATTTGAATTTCTGTTTCTTTCCACTGTCTTGGTGCAGAATTTTGATAGGCTGCCAATAGCCCCCACAGCGTCTTGCCGCAAAAAATGGGAACAATCACATAGGCTTGAGCCTGGATGCGCTGGAGCAAGTTTAAATAGCACTCTGAAAACCCAGCTTCGAGAACGTTTGGCACACTGCGATAGTTGACACCTTGGCGGTAAATTCCTCCTCTATTGTCCTTCAGGTAAGTATCTTCAAGCAGGATATTATCTTGATTCAGCGTTTTAAGAATGCATTCTTCTTGGTCGGCAGTAACTTGATTAAGACTAGAGTCAGGCTGAGCAGTAATTAATGTAAACCATCCTTCTGCAACTGATTCAGCTACAAATTCACCGCTCCAGTCTGGCTCAAAGCGGTAAACGGCAACCCGATCGCATTGAATAGCTTGCCGAAGTTCATTAGTTGTAGCACTAAAAATCGTTTCTAAATTAAGCGTTTGGCGCATTCGCTGAATGACATGAGATAATGTTTTTTCTCGTTCTGCCATCCGCCATAAAGCAAGTTCTGCTTGCTTCTGTTGAGTAATGTTACTAACTGTGCAAACAATTTGCTCAATTTGTTGCTTTTCAACGGTATAAGGCACAGCACTCATTAACAGCCATTGCAGCTCTTTCGTCGCTGGAGACTCGACTGCTACTACAACATCACGGATTGCTCGTCGCTGTTCGATCGCCTGTTGTACTGGCAATTCTGCACTTTGAAATGCTGTCCTATCTTCTTGAAACAAACGCCAATCTTGACCAAACACTTGATGCTCAATCGGATAGCGATCTAGAAAAAGTAAATCGATCGCCGCTTGATTGCTCACCAAAATCTCTGCTTTGGAGTTGAGGAGAAACACGCCAACTTGCATTTCATGGATCAGCGTTCGAGAGTGCTGCTCACTGTTTTGGAGAGCCTGCTGCTGCTGCAATTGCATTGTGAGTTGTTGATCAAACTGAGCAGTTAGGAGGGCTAAACTGAGTATGCAGAAAGTGACGATACCAACGCTCAACCCAAGGATAGAGGAACTAATTGTATGGGTGAGCGTTACGGAAGAAGTTTGAGGCACAAAATGGGTTGTCAACATTCCCGTGTAGTGCATACTACTGATGGCAACACCCATGACAAGCGCACTCACAACCTTTTGGCAAAACCATCCTCGGCGCGATCGATCCTGTAGGCGAAAAGCCAACCACAGGGCGACAAGAGATGCTCCAATGGCAATCATGACTGAGAGGACAACCCCTTCCC
>PVWD01000120.1 GCA_003003615.1 filamentous cyanobacterium CCP2
AGATGTGTATAAGAGACAGGGTTAGAGATAGATGCTTGATTGCATTGATTTTCTGTATCTCAGGAACTAAGAGGGGCGAAATAGTGAAGCAGGCTTCACCCATTTCAGAAGGGCTGTCAAAGTAAATCGTCAAGTGTTTGTCTTGAACTAGATACACGAATTGCTCTAAGGACGTTTGAGCCTCGGTTGAGAGATGACTGTAAAACCAGATTCTTTCGAGTGCTGAAAGGGCGAGAATGAGATTCATCTGTAAAAATGACTTGGGTTGTTTGTATCGAACCTGAAACTATTGATGCACCCAGTCTTAACGGAGTAAACCGATCGATCTTCGGTTTGCAGAATCTTAAAAAATGAAGTGCTGAACCACTAGTCCGACCACACCGATCGCTAGCACCAGCATGAGGGCATCCCAGAAAAGCTTTTTAGCCAGCAGCCACAGTACAGGCAGGTTGATATTGTCTATCACCTTCTCCTGCCTGATGTTGAGACGAGGGCTAAAGCGTTTGATTTCGATCGCTTCCATGAATCCGATCAGTGGCTCTGGAAACTCTACCCAATGCAGGTCGATATCGCCTACTGACTGGTGGATCTGGAGCAATTCATCTTGCTTGTGGTGTTTACCAAACTGGTAGCTATTCCATCTGGCGTGAATGTTAGAGGATTTGCCAATGTAGAGGATTTGCCAGCCTCGAACCGCGTAGTAGATGCCGCTTACCCTTGGTAACTGCCACTTATCGGTTAAGGGTAGGGATGGATAGGATCGCACTCGCAGTAAGTGAGCCTGCTTAGGAATGAACATTCTGAGGATCATTCAGAACCATCCTTTGTTATAGCTACAGTTCTCAACGCAGGTAGGGTTAACCACTGGTGCGGGTCTAGTCCCAATTGCCACTAATCCGATCGCTGCAATCAAGCCAGCCGCACCCAGAGAAGCCATGAGGATCAGCCAGCCAGTTTTATTGGCCGCCATCGTCCTGTATTCTTCTGGTTTCAGCCGAACCATATTAGCTTCTGGCATTGGCTCAACTTTGATGATTTCTGCCTCAAAATCATGATGCTTCACAATACTGTTCTTCATGACTGGTTTACCTCGCTAATCTCTGATTCCTCTGCAACAATTTGAACCCCATTAAGATTCAGGTCGTAAATCGTTGGTTGCCCACCCTCTTGTGGGTAAATGGCTGCTACGGTTGCCATGCCTTGTTGCTGTACCCAACTGTCGTAAAAAAGCTGAATAGCCTCTTCAGTCCAAATGTTCAAAGCCCGCATGGACTCAATAGAAATAGGGGATTCTCTGTAATAGACACGATCGCCTATTTGGATGTTTTTCATGACTGGCTTACTTTATCCTCTAGTGGTTTCGACGGTGCAATAGGCAACGGGTGATTCTTGCCTGGAAAGTCCGTAGTGATTGCTAGGGTCGATCGCTACCAGTCGAACACTGACTACTTTCAGGCATCCGTTTTCGTCTTGGATTTCATCCCCTACGACAGGGATACGGGCCATCTGCCATACTTGGGATTTGCAGTTTGAATTCGCTGGATACTGAACAAAGACTGGGTAGCGATATAGCGAATTTTCGATATTTTCAGGGTGAGACATAGATCCCTCGATTTCGTGATTTTTGCGATTTTTAACCCAACAACTGAGCAACCCGGAATCCTTGAATATCAATGGTTTAACCGCTCTCTGGGTTCAATTCGGCTAGTTAACCCGATCGGCTAAACATTGCTTTTAACCCGGTTGGGTTGGGTTGGGTTAAGGTTCCAACCCAGAACCCTTGATTTAAGAGGGTTTCAACCGATCGAGTTAACCGAAAGCTACTCTTCATTTGTCATCTTTTGAACTGCCTCAACCTGCTTTTTACGGTTGGGGTACTCACCCTTACCGCTGGGCTTCAGGTTCCAAACCTGTTTAACCACTTCTGAAACCTTTAAGCCCTGATTCAGCAAGCGTTTAACTTGCCCTAGTTCCTTTCGGGTTAAGCCATTGATTAACCGCTGGGTTGGAGCGGGTTCAGGTTGGGGTGACTTCAGCAGTGATTCTAGATTTTCTCTGGTTTGGTCAATGTCAAACTCAGCAGAGTAGTAGTCGAGCCGATCTTCTTCCTCTGCTTGCTCAACAATTTCAGCAGCCGATCGCACACTTGCACCCAGCGCGTAAGCACCTGGTTTGGGCATCACTGCCAAGAACAGCTTCCCTTGCGGTGTACCTGGTTTGCACAGACAGATATAGGGTTCCCTACGCTTAGCGAGTAACCACTCTTCCCTTAACCGTGCTTTGAAGTCAGGGGTTTCTGAAGCATCAGATAAACCGCGTTCGATCGTTTGGGACAAATACAGCCCGATTACATTGCTCATATCGTTGATATTGAGCCGGAATTCTCCTACCAGTGGGGATTGCCCAGAACTCCACAGGTAGTGAAAGGCGTGTCTACCTCGCTTCCAAATGTCCTTAACCATAGGCAGGATTTCAGGGTAAGAGCTACCCATCCGATCGAATTCGTCCAATAGGAATATCCGCACATTGCCTTTAGGAGCCTCGCCACGGTCTACAGACTTAAAGGACTCATAGAACTCGTAGAATCCTCTCAGACACTCTTCCTCGCCCACATATTTAGGCTTGAGAGTATCCCAGTTTGACTCACCATTAACCAATGGGTCGGCCAGGATAATTTCAGCTTTGGGGACGTTTTGGATGATGCAGCCGATCGCGTTAGCAATCAGCGTACTCTTGCCCGACATTGAACTGCCCATAAATCTGCAATGGTGGGTAGTTGGCTCACCCTTATAGGGCAGGATAAAAGCGTCGCTCAGCCATTCGTCATCAAGTCGTAAGTACTTGGATTGCTTCTCAGATTCAGATCTGTGGGCACGAATGATGATTCGATCGTCGCCAGCAACCTGGATAGATGGCTTAGTGGGTAGGCTGAAGTCAATTTTTAGGGCGTGGCTATATTCTCCGATACGAACCCGATCGGCGGGCTTGTGAAGCCTAAAGGTGAATTTCCAGTCACTTCCTTCAACGATCGCCCCTTCAGCGTCCAGAGGAATGCTGACAATCTGAAACCAGTCCACTAAGGAATCAGCCATTTTGTTGATATCCAGATCGCCGCCAAGCTTCTTAGGAGCCAGTAGACTGGCAAGCTGCAACTCCAGATAGTTGATTTTGGCTGTAAGTTCAGCGTTGCGATCAACGGCTGCATTAAATTCGTCGATCGTTTTCTGTAGTTGAGATTTATAGTGCTTGACCGCCTCCTTAAGTTCTGCAATCTTGTCCTCGTAAGGCTTTCGATAGGTTTGCAGTTCAGCCTTAAGTTTTGACTCGCTGATCTCCCACTCCTTCCCGCACGTTTCCCACTCCTGAAGCTTCTGCTCTGCCTGCCTCAGCTTTATCTCGATATCTCCCTTCTGGCTGGATAACTCCCCCAACTGCTTCAGCAGCCCTGCTCTAAGCTCGTCAGCCTCAGCCCTGGCTTGCTGATACTGCTGATGCCAGTGGTAGTTTTCCCGCAACCCTGCCATTAATTTTGAGTTATCAGCGTTTAGTCTGGCGATCGTTGCCTCACCGCTCAAAACCTTCTCTGAAAGTAGGTTTAGGTGATCTTGAAAATCCTGGTTTGCTGCCTTCATCTTGCGATCGAACTCCCTATCCTTAAGGAGTTGAACCGTTTTGCGCGTCGTAGACATCAGCCCCAGCGTTGAGCCAGTGAAGATAGCTTCTGGCTTACCTTCGACCGCTCCAAAGCCAATCAGAGCAATGATCGCACTAACGTAGATATTTCTCGCTGCCTCCCTCAGCAAGCCAGAATGAAAGTTAATTTTCCAATGGTTTTGCATGGCTGGAAAGTCTGGTGTGATTGGCGATCGTTGCTCTGACTGCATTTCTCAAATCCTCCTAACCTTCAACGCCTTCAAACTCATGGATTTCGTATAATTTCCGGCGAGCTTTAGCGATCCGCTCCTCACCCAGCGTTTTCGAGACTGACAGCAACTCCTGCTCAATGCCCAATTTGTCGTTCGCCTTATCAACCCCAAGAGAGGAAATCTGAACCCCAACCTCTGCAACTTGCTGTTTGCTTCCCCACTGCTCTTCAGTAAGCGATCGGATATTGCCCTTCACTGCAAGGATGTTTTGCTTGTGGCTGAGTTCAGCCTGCTTGTCGGTCAATCGTGTTCGTGCGATTTCGATTTCCACCTCCTCAATCTGGGCGTTGATAGCGTTGATTTCGGCTGATTTGCCACTCTCAGAACTGCCACCACCAGAGGATCTGGGCGGTTTTGACGACGGGCTAGGAGAGGGTGATCCGGTTGGTTTATCGCTTGGTCTTCTTGGCATCTTTTTTGCTCCTTAGTTCAATGAATTCATGTGCGAAAAAAGCTAGACTGGCTGTGATAATTAGAGCGATCGTCATTCCTTTGAACCCCCTTGTGGTTGGCAGATGTCGATCGTTTTTCGTTGCTGGTACAAGGCTTCGAGGGAATTTGAAGCAGCAATCAGAGCTAGCCAGGGGACGAGGGCACAAGCAGCCCAAACAGCTACCCTCACGGGGCTTCACCGTGAGGCAGTGCAGCCATTGCAGAGCCATTCAAGCCGCTCTGGGAAACTTCACGCGCATGGGCTAGGCAAGCATGAAAGACTTCAAACGCGATCGTCAGTTTGGCGGCTTTCAGTAGGTCTAGCAATTGCTGCTGATCTTCTGGATTTTCGGAGGTTAGGAGCCGCCTGATCTGGGCATGAATTCGGATTGGTAACTGCTCTCGAATCACGGCATGGGCGATCGGTTCTGCCACTTGATCTAGGAGTCTGTCCAGTTCAGCCGGATCGAACGGGTTTGCAATCTGGGTTTCTGGTTCACTGGCTTTCTGGGTTTTAGCTTTAGTTGGCATGATTCAAAATCTCCAAAAGTGTTGACGTATAAGGGTTAGAAGCTAATTGAGTTGATGTTTACGACACCTCCTGTAACTTGAATGGGCAAAACTGGCTCTGTACCTCCCAACAACTCTTCAAGCCTTCGATTGATGAGCCTTGCGAGGTCTAGAAGTGCCTGGATATCAGAGCATTGGGCGATCTCTTCTGGCAGGCACTGCCCAAACTCCTGCTCTAGGGCGATTAGGTCAAGTTCGTTCAGTTCAGCGATCGACATACGGCTTAAACTCCTGTGGTGTATGGGTTTGAACGGTTCTGAACAGTAAAAAACTGGCAGCGATTAGGACGATCGCCACCAGGAGGCATATCAGGGAACCTCTAGCCCTTGCTTTTTTCCGTAGTTTTCTAAACCCTGACTGCGGACTCGCTCGATTGCCGCAATCTCGACCTGCACAAGGATTGTGCCTGTTTTTGCACCTCTGGCGATTGCCTGCTGAATTAACTCCTGTGTGAGGTTTTCACCCTGCTGAGTTGACCCGTCAACGAACTCGTCGAGTTTGCCTAGCTGCTCACTCACAAACTCGTCCGTGCCGACGTGCTTATAGGTTGGCATTACGTTTAATTCAGGCAGCGAGTAGGCATCAATCACAGAACCCAGTCGAGACTCTCTAGAGGGCACGATCGCCCCATTGGAGGGCACGATCGAACCATTGGGAGTATTGCCTGTTGCAGGCTTCAGAACTTCCAAGATTCTGGCGCGATCGGATTCTGTTAACCCGTTGCTGGTATCAATACCCAACTCTTTGGCTTTGCGGTGAACAGTCGTTTTTGACGCTCCGATCGACTTTGCAAAGCTGTGAAGTGACGTTTTTTCGGCGTTTGACATAGTTGAAACCACTGATAGAACTTACTTGGGACGGTTTTGGTACGGGTTGGAACGTTCCCCGGCACGTTTCGGAATCAAGGCTTTTGTGTACCAACCCTGTTCTTGTCTCGTTTTGAGTGCGTTCCGTATTGCTGAACTAAACATAGCACGTTAGTATTGAAACATGCAACAAATTTATAGAGATTATCTGCCGTGTCTAATGCGAAAATGGACGATCATATAGAACCGTCCAACGAAATGGCTGAAAAGTTTATCCTGACCTATTACTACGTCACACCTGAAGATGAAGACCGTCTCAAGGCGTTTAGAGAGTGTTCTGGCGATACAGAGAAAACCTTGGTGACTCAATACGTTCGAGGATGGCTCTCGAACAATCGAGACTACTACTTGGGGTTAGGGCGAATGGATGCCCAGCTTAGGGGTATGTCGTTCAAGGACTGGGGAATGGCGATCGTTACCAAGGGGGTGGAAAGCCTACCTCCTTACAAGGAAGAGATCCGCGATATCCCTCCCAATCCCTTACAGCAGATATCTGTACCTCCCAACGCAAAAAGAAGGTCGATTAATTACATCACGCTGGGGAAGCAAAACGTAGCAATGTTGAGGGTTGGGATACTTTACGACCGTGACAATGCGGTCGGTTTCGTCTCTCGCATCGTCCGAGAACACTTACTAAGGAACTGGGAGAAGCGATACAAGTCACAAGTTGATGCTGAAAACTTTGAAAACTGGAGCTAAATCAATGACCGCAGTTCAATTACCAGAAGTCACAGCCGATCGCGTCTTTGCCGCTATTGATGCGATTCTAGAAGTCCTTGGAAGTCCTGAAACTGAAGCCCAAAGAGCAGCCCTGGCAGCTTTTAATGAGGGTGACTCAGCCAAAGTTAAGCGGCTTTCGAGTTGTAATCTGGCTGATTCATATCTGAGATGTCTGGGCTACCTGGTAAGCGCGAAAAACAACCCAAAGCTACCCACGATCGACACGCTTTTATCCGAATCAGCTAGAGCAGCCGCAGATCTGATTAAGGATCGAACGCTTGCGAAGTTGAGTCAGGAACTTGATCGCACGTTGAACACCTGAAAGGGAATTGTTGTTTGCAAAAATGCTCCGATCGCACCCAACAAAGGGCAGGATTCCAGTCAAAAGAAAAACTTAAACGTTGTTATACGAAACTGGCGATCGACGCTAAGATCGTTTCCAATCTACAGAGGTAGAAAAGGTGTGAAAAATAAGACGAAACCGATCTTTCAGGCGATCGGATTAGTTGAGGGGAGACTGAGCAAAGTTAAGGGCAGTCCTCACCTAAAACTATCTGACGGAGTGAAGCTGAAATTAACGGGAATTGCTCCTAAATTGTCTATCTGGCTGTTAACTGACGACAATTTAGCTTCGACCGCAATACCAACGCAGTGGCTCGTTTACCCCAACACGGGCGGGTCTTTTTACCTCGTTTCGATTAACCCTAAACCGTCCGATCTTCAGCCTGGACAATTTACGATTTGCGGAACTTTCGCTGCTGAGACAAGCAGTGTCTTTGTAGGGCGAAATAGTTCCGATCGAAAGGGCTTCTCTTTTATCCAGATTGAGAACTTGCCTGAAGGATTGCACGATCGGCAACCGATTTCACTATTAGCAGAAATGAAGCAGGGGAAGCTCTTTTTTGTTAAGAAGATTGCTCCCCCTTCCTTTATGTTTGCCTCAAATCGTGGCATCGGAAAACTGGCAAGTTGAGCGTTGTTACACTTTGAAAACGAGCAGGAGGTCTTTCTTATGGCTCTCGAACTTTTCACTTTTCGGTTGGCTCAATCTGACATTGATCAATTGGCAACGATCGCCAAAAAACAGGGCATCCCTGAGCGAACCTTTGCGCGGCACATTATCCACCAGTACCTTGAATCTCAATCGAAAACAGTTCCCTTCCCAAAAAAGAACTTGCCCCCGGCGGCTTAACCAATGGCAAAAAAAAGAGGGGGTCGATCGCTCGACTCCCAAACAAAACAAAAAATATTGTGAGTAAATTCTAGCATGACTGCAACTGAACTTCACCTCAGTACTTCCCTAAAACCTGCAAACAAGGTAATCGCGCCTAAACCTGTGAACGTGGTTAAAGCCAGCCAGGAGACACCACACTATCCTGACTCGTTTACAGGGGAAGGGTTTGAGTCACGGCTTAAAAGCAGCCCTAATGACAACGATACGGATTTGGAGGAAGGTAGACCCTTCTGCCCTCACAGGATTACAGACGATGCCGCTACACCAGAGCATCACCTAAACTTACACTTCTTCCTAGAGGGCGATGGTGACTATCGGACTATCAAGGGTGGTTACTACAGACACTCTGAGTCCAATGTTTGGGAGCATTGCCCTGATGAGGAGATGAGGGCGGTAATCACTGAAGAATTGAAAAAACTTTATCTTCTGAAGGTAGAGAAAAACGGGGAAGACCTTACCTTTAAGGAAATTCACAAATTTGCTACCAGCCGAAACCTTGACAGTGCCTACAAGTTTAATCAGTCAGCCCTGGCACTCAGGAAAGACGAGGAATTCGACTCTGCGAACCTGATTAACTTCAGAAATGGTGTTCTAGATGTTCGGCAAAATAAGCTGATTCCCTACGATCGAGATTACTTCCTAACGTCTCAGATTCAATCGGATTACAAGGAAGGTTGCGAGTGCCCTGAACCGTTTAAGCGATTTGTAGAGCGTTGCTACGGGTTAGAGCAGATGCCGTATATTCGTGCATTGATCCGCTACTACGTTGATTTCTCGCTACCCTTCGGTTACTTCCTTCATGTAGTGGGTGAGTCTGGTACTGGGAAAGGGTTGCTAATCCGCTTTATTGGCTCCATTCATGGTGATTACTACAAACCTATTACCGAGTTTCACTCGCTTAACACTCCAGAAGGACGCTACCAAACCTTAACGGGTGCAAGGGTTGTAGCCAATCCTGATGTCACAGAAGCAATGGGGAAGATGGGCGCATTCTATGAGCTTGTCGATAACGGAGCGATGACAGGTAGACCGCTCTTTTCAAGCAGTGCCCCCAGCCGAACCTGGAATGTTCGTTTCTTGTTTGGTTCTGTTGGTCAAATCAGCTTTGAGCGATCGTCTGGAGGGTGGGATAGGCGATGCCTGCCACTGGCAACTAAACCGCGTGGTGACGCTGACCCAGATGATTCGATCGCTGAATCCTTGGAGGAATGCAAGGCTGAAGTAATTTCTTGGGCAATGGCGATGCCTCGTGATGAGGTAATGAAGACCCTGAAGCATCCTGAGCAATTCGCTTCAAGTGTGATTGAGTTACGCGACGCTCAAAGTATCGCTTCAGATTCAGTGAAGGCATTCATTGATGCTTGTTTGGTTCCTGACGTTGGCAACGATAGCCCGATCGCTAAACCTACCGTTTACGGCTGGTACAAAGCGTTTTGTGATGCAAATAAACTATCTTCAAAGGGTTATAACAAGTTCTGCTCTGAGATGAAGTCATCTCTTGGATTCAGGTTTGAAGTTGGGAGATCTTCTAAGCTGGAGAACGGAATCAAGGTAAATACCCCATCGCAGTTCCGCATGATTGCGTTGGCTGATTCAGCTTTGTTTGAACCAAAGCCTTCTTTAGGGGATTCAAGTGACAGTACGAAACGGGCTGAATATCTGTGCAATATTATCAAGCAGTCTGAGGGCGGTTTAGCTCTATTCCGCGATGCTTTCAACCAGAAGGTTCAGGAGCAAGAAACTACAGCCATTCAGCAATCAGAACCAGTTCAAGCAAGCCGATCAAGCTCGACTCGGCATAAATGGAAGGCAGGCGATCGGGTTGAACAAAGGCAGGATGGTCAATGGATTGATGCTGGATACGTGGTATCGGCTCCAAACCTCCCAGACGGCACGATTGGACTTACACACACTCCAACAGGGCAAACTGTGCGTATCAGTGCTAGCAGCCCTGATCATCGACCGATCGCCGTTAAAACTCAGCCAGAGTCCAGCCAATCAATTAAGCCAGGGGATGCGGTACAGCAGCTTTCAACGGGTGCGATCGGTGTAGTTGAGAGTGTTGACTCTGGGCACTATTTCTTTATCCAGTTTGGTCAAGACTTAGTTACCCAATCAAAAGAGCAAATACAGCCTTGTAAACTTACAACAGAACCACCCGAATACTACTGGCAGAAGGGCGATCGGGTTCAAAGGTTTATCGATGGGATATGGGAGAACGGATGGATTTTGGATAGTTTTGTGCCAGAAAACGGATGGGTGAGACTGGCTAAACAAGGCAAAATTATTCCCGTTGATTGGAATAGCAGTGAAATCAAGCCTTGTGAAGAAGAGATAGACGCTGAACAGCACGAATTTTTCTAACCTCTATGATCGCTGAAATCAACCGCTTAATTTATTCAATGCCAGAGGGTGATCGCCTTCGAGTTCTGAACTTCTGCAAAGCTCTGACGGAGCAGAGACAGGGTAAGCGGTTGCAACGGTCAGAACGCTTCAAGTCACACAACGTTTACTTAAAAAAGGAAAACCTGAATGCCTAAAACATTGGAAAAAGCGACCGAGCAACAGAAGCTAAACCGAATTGAGGAAATCGATCGGCAAATCACCGAACTGACAGAGGCGATCGGCATCGTTCTGAACCCTCCTACGCTGAAGATTGATGAATCTGCCTACCCTGCCTTGAACGAGGTTCGGAAATTCCTCGCTGAAGCTGAACAGCAAGGACAAGCCTCGATTGCACGGCAACAACTCGAAAGCCAAATTGCTGAACTCAGGGCAGAAAAAACACGGATTGAAGATGAAATTGAGACTGAAAAGAAGAATGCTGAAATCGATCGGTTGATTGCACTTCAGCCCGAACTTTTGGAGAAATTCAAGACCGCTCAAGCTGAGGCAGATCAAGCCCTTGCAGCGTTGATTAAAAATGCTCAAGAGCTTGAACTTGTTCGCAGCGGCGGCAAATTCATTCTGTCTGGTGTGCAGTGCGATCAACCTTCAGCACTAAAGAAAAGCAAAATCATCGCCAAATTCAATCAAGGAAAACTCTGGCTGAGTTTGGATTATCCGCACAGTGTTTTTCGGGATAGTGCTCAAGGTTTGCGTTTTAAGCAGTATGTGTAGGAGTTGAAAATGGTTCCCTTGATTTTCCGGCTAGAACAACTGAATAAGCAAATCACCGAGCTTGAAGAGTCCTTGGAGTTACTACTTCAACCTCCTACGGTGCGAATTGACGAGTCAAGCTATCCAATGCTGGATGAACTGCGTAACCTTTGGGCTGAAGCCGATCGCCGCAATCAATCAGGGCAAACCAGGCAGGCGATCGAAAACCAGATTACTGATCTTAAAGCTGAACGCGATCGGGTTCAGGCTGCAATCAAAGCTAAACAGGAGCGGATCGGCAAGCTAAGGGCACAGCAGCCAGCCTTACTGAATCGTTTCAACCAACTCCAGGCTGAAGCACAGCGAACCCTCTTAGAGCTTGCTGGACTGGCTCAGGTAATCACCGATGAGGAATCCAGCCTGGAAACCCCGCAATTCCCTAAGCCTGGTGTTTACTGCGGTAAGGTCAAGGCGTTGAGCCAATCGAGTATCAGCGTCGATTTGTTGCCCGATGGCAGGATTATCCTGGAGCCAAACAGAAACCCGATTGTTGCGGATCAAGGCACTGAATTTGGAGCGTGGCTAGGATTGGCTGATTGTCGCAGCAAGGTTAAATCTGAAACTAAAAGGAAGATGGCAGCATGATCTACGGAAATTTCTCGCAAGTTTCAACAACGGCTTATCAAACTATCTCTAGACTCTCTGAAGCACAGTTCAATCATGCCGATCGCGTGGTGCGACAAATGATGTCAGAACATCCAAATTTCGACTATCAAACAGCTTGGGATAGATACATTGAAATCAGGAACCAGGGTAAGGTTCCCGCGATCGATTGGAGCAAGGTAGCCTGATGCCAAAAACTGAACCAGAAAACAATATCAGGATTAGACTGGAGCGGCTTAAAGTTTGGTTGGAAGTGTTGGAACTGGTAAGCCCTGACTCCCCCACACTGAAGGAAGGAAGGGCGTTTGTGGCGATCGTAGAAGAGTTTATTCACTAGTTGTTCTGTTAGTTGGTCTATCACCCCTACACCTTGTAGGGGTTTCTTTTTGCGTACCCCTAAAAATAATGACTCATTATTGACATTTGATGACTCATTATTTATGATGGGTACAGTTAAGACCAACAGAGGACTTTCAGATGAAGCTAGACATTAGACAGATCAAGGAAGCAAGTCGCGCCACGTTACCAGATGTGATCCTTGGGTTGATTGATGTGTGGGAAACTCCAGAGCAGGTAAAGCGTGATTGCGCTGCTATTGTTCAGGCACGGATCGATCGGTGTAAGTCTAAGGAATTGCGAGGGAAGCAGAATGCAGCATCATCTGATCTCACCTCGGTTCGCAAGGCAGTAAAAGCTCTAGATGTTGCTAAAATTCCTGAAAACCTGCAAACGAAGGACGATAGAGGGGTGATCGTTCATTTAGCCTACAATCACCTAAAAATCTCTTTCAGCAAGGATGAGCAACGTATTGATGCTGACAAGAGAGCTTCAAATCGGCATGAGAAACGGGCTAATAGTAAGCCATTTGACTTTGAAAGCTGGTTTAATTTAGCCGAACTGTGGATTGAGTCGAGCGATCCGATCGAAGCTGGTTTTGCCGTTCTGATTGCGACTGGTAGACGACCTTCTGAAGTGTGGGGAACTACTGAATTTAGAGCGTTGGACAAAAACCGTTGCTGGGTCAGAGGTATCGCTAAAAAGAGAGGGGAAGCCCAAAAGGAATGCTTCATTGTCCCCACATTCATTGATTCAGAGTCGATCGTTGCAGCCATTGAGCTAATCAGACAGCAGTTACCCCCTAGCGAGTGGATTGCTGAAGGGAAAGATTTCAATCAGTCCGATGTCTACCGCAAAGTGAAGAAGATCTATGACATCGAGTTTCGCCCAGCCTTTGCAGAGCAGGGCTTTGAGGAGAACATTAGCAAGAACTTCAGATACCTCTACGAATCAGTTGTCAGAGAATTGGCTTCAATGCAGTTCGGCGATCGGTTTGAACCTTCCGAGTATGCAGCCAGGGCACTCTCACACCAAGATGAGGGCAGTGTAGCCAATTACAGCATCTTCAAAATTGAGTCTGTACCCAGCGAGTTAACCCTTCCATCGTTCGAGGAAATCGGCTCTAGAGGTATTGACCCAGTAGACTCTCCATTCAGCACTCGCGTTACTTTCGACTTAGAGAAGCTTTTTGAGCGAATTGATCACCACGTTAGAAGGCTAGGAAGCCAGCGATCTGAGGCTATCCGCAGTAAGGTTTCAGAATTAATGCAGGCGGGTTCTGATGTCGAAGACGCGATAGCAATTGCGCTGCTCTCGTCAGAAGGTAAAGCGACTGAAGAGGTAAAGCCTTCTAAGCATGAAATGGCGCGAGATGACGTTGAAATGGTCATAGACGCGATGATTGAGCATAACCAGGAGGCTAATCAGAATGGAGACTATGAGGTGTGCATTACCTTTACCTCTGTTCAGCGTGTCCTGAAGGCTTGGAAAGACAAGCGGTTAGCTGCGAGTCTCTGGAATCGGATTTATCCCAAAAAGCAAGACGAGATTAGAGAAAATCATGCTTTGTTCGGATGCTGGAATGGAAACTCGAACGATGAGAGTAATCTGATTAAGAATCATTCCTACTCAATTAGAGGGGATAAGATGGGAACAATAGTAGATCAGGTTGTGAGCAGGTTAAACAATGGCTGATTGTAGCTGTAAGATTTGTCGGGAAGGGCATAGCGAGACAACAAACGCCCTTCCTGACAAGGGAATGAGTAGAGATGAAATACAAGCCTGGATTAAGGAAAATCTGGGCTTCACTATCTCGAAATCAACCCTAAAACAGCACTTTGACTTGCACAATATTAAAGTGTCTCAATCCACGAAAATAGAAGTCTTAGAGCCAGAAATTGACCTGAGAGAGCAGATAGACGAGTGCGATGCTTCCTACTGGCTCTCAAATCCCAACCCAGACGGATTACTCGATAAGCTATATGCGATCCATGCCCACATTCATTTCTTACTAGCAGTGCGAGCGAAAACGCAACTAGAGAGGCATCTAAGAGGTGAGCTAAAGCATCCACCTGGCTCAATGATCAAAGATCTGGACATCAGCTTTTCAACTCTTCAGAAGGTCATAGAAGCTCGTCAAAATGCCGACAAACAAAAGCAACGCAATGATCTTCGGCTTCATGGGTTAGCTGACCTATCCCACTCTGATGAAGATATCAAACGGCTTGAAGTGGCACGTCTAGAGCAATACTTGACGACGATCGCACCAGAGTTGAGCGAAGGGGATCTAAGTGCGATCGATAAGGCTGTCAAGATTGGTGAACGAAAAGCGAAGTTACTGGGCTTAGAGCCTGTATTTGAGGCAAAGGTCAACGAAAGGAGCGAACAGCAAACCAGAAGTGAACTTGAGCTATTCTTCACAGGCATAGCCAACGATCCATCAATATCAGACGAAACGAGACTGAGGTTGTTTACAATTGCTGCCAATATGCAGATAAACGAAAGCGAGATTTCAAACTAGCGATCGTTAGGTATCCCGAATTCTTTCTCTAAAGCTGCCATCATAACCTCAGTCATGGTGATGCCCTTCAGTTTGGCTTGTGCAGCCCAATATCGCCTTAGACCAATAGGAACCTTGATGCAGAGGTTAACTAACTTTTCTTCTGGTTCGCTGGGTTTCTGGTTTTCTTGTTTAGCCTGCCTGATTAGATCGCCATACTTCCCCTTTCCATCACTCATTGCCAAGATCCTCCAATACCTCTTTCCCCAGTGCCTCATAATCGAGCCACGCTAGCCTAGACCGAGATTCTGGCAAATCCCTTAATGGCACTCCTGCCAGGGCTGCTTTTTGAAATCCAGCCGATCGCCTAATCATCGACTTAAAAACCGGGATGCCGTTTGATTGGAGATCGTTTTGCATCGTCTCACCCTCGCGGGATGGATATGGAGGAACGATCGTAATCAGTGCCTTATAGTGAGCCTCACCCAAGTCTCTGGCAGTCTCCAGCATTGGCTCCAGGCTGATGACATCTGGAGTAGTAGGGAGGATGAGCAGATCGCAGCCTTTAGCCAGTTCTTTAAGGTCATCTGTATGGGGTCGAGCTGGCGTGTCTATGACCACATAATCACGTCCTGCAACCATCTTCATAGCTTGCCTCTCGTCAGCCACCAGAAAGGGCAGTTTTCCACGCTCAGACCACTTGAGAGCGGTTCTATTGGGATCGCCGTCAACCAACAAAGTATCGCCACGATCGCTCAGGAAAGTGGCTAAATGAACGGCTGTACAGGACTTTGCAACTCCCCCTTTATAACCAGTTATAGTTATCAGCTTCATCTGGTTTTATGGTTTTCTGGAAATGAGGGCATCATCACACAGAATGAGTCAGCAGAAAATTACCTTTCGTAACGCCACGCCTCGTAGAGGATGTAGCCAAAAACAAAGAACATTAGTATCAGTAGTGGAATCTGTTCGTCAGGTTGGTCAAAAATCGGAGGCATAGGGAAAGCTAACACAACAGTCTTAGAGTTCCCAAGATCACCCTCCAATCCATCCCACGCCATTTTGGTGGTCAAATTTTACGAGCGCAAATCCAGTGTAGAAGCCGCTTTCGCTGTTCGTAGTAATGCGGCGCAACTTGAAAAAACACGGTCAACAAGGAATCATTAGAACACTGAGTTACAGAGTAAAAAGATGTTCACAGAGATTATCAACATCGTTACCGGAGAAAATCTAGGAGACACTCTTACATCAGACATTAAGCTAGGAGAATCATTGATCTGGTATATTCCTGACTTCAAGTTGTATTACATGTGCCAGATTCTTGATATTCAACACCAAGATCCTTCCCCCGATTCAAAAGCTTTGTTCAGAGCGATAGTCAAGCCAGTAGCACCAATAGATCAAAGTTTCTTGATCAAAAGGTTCACTGCTCAAAGTCCTTAACCCCCACCCCACACCCCTATCTACGTCCGATCGCCCTACTCCTCTACTATTCCTCTCAGCAAGATTACCAAGGCTTCATCGTTGCCTTATTTGCACTTAAACGTTTGTGGGATAGGTTGGGTTAAAAAGAGGTTCTCTATGGTTTATAGCGTCTCGTTAAGCTCGATCGTTAAATTCACCTCTGGTGCTGTAATTGGGGGTTCAATAGTCTTTTTTGCTATGCACTCCTCAATAGTTAGCAACGCTTCATCTCAGATACCTCAAGCAGCACAAATACAGCCACAACCGTCAAAGGCGATAAGAGCCGAAGATTTATTGATTCAAAAGGCTAACGCTTTGCAAGTGATTGAGATGAGAGATCATTTTCGGATTAGAGAAGTTGATCAGGATTCTGAAAGATTTACTTATTACTACCCATCAGAAATGCGTGTAAGCAGCGTTCACCAGGTCGGTGACAGCCCTAGCACGTCGAGCGACCTTTACGGGGTAACTCCTGACTGCCAAGAGCTTGAAATTCACGCCGAACAATACATCACACTCATCGCGGGTGTAGATCCCCAACCAAATTACTCACGACCAATCACCCCCCATGAGTACCGACTACTTTGTACTGATTACTAGCCACACTTCTAACCCTCTAACCCCACTCCTCACCCATAGCCCACCGATCGCAACTGAAAAGCCCTCTCTATTTGAAGAGGGCTTCAGCATGGTTCAAGGATTTACTGTTGATAGATTATGCTACCTTCGGATGCCTCTGGGTTGACAAATGCAACTTTTTAGAATTCAACCGTCCCTCCTACTTCTACCTCACAGTCATCTGGATCATTAGGATTGCAGTTAGCCCTTATGGATATGCTGCCTTTACATTTTGCCCTATTTGCCTGACTTGGAAGGCGTTCATAAGATATAAAATTGAGGGCTGAATTGGGAATTGGTAAAAGCTCAAGCATTGTGATCCAGAGAGATACCGGATGATAAGGTTGTCTGGCAATCTCCCTCGCTGTAGCTACCATCTCCTCATCTAACTTGAAGAGCGTTGTAACAGTTCTTACAAAATCTTCTCGGAGTGATCTTGCTAACTTTCTTGCTATTTTTGGTTGCTCATTTAGTTTTCGTACAAGTTTCTGAATGGATTCCAAATCTGGGTAGTTATCAGAGGCAATCATACACAACTCCTCTTCATTTAGTCGAGATTCAGAGTCATATCCAGATGATAATGATTCGCTCATGTTTCTTTCCCCTATTTATCTTATTAATCCTTTCTCTTAACTTGAGAAATAGCGACCCAATCTGTTCTACTGTTTAGAGTGACATTGCAAATACAGTAGAGTATTTCAAGATAGGTTTATTGTAAAAGTCGTATATTCACTTTGCTATTCCCCCCACGGGTACTTTTAAAT
>PVWD01000426.1 GCA_003003615.1 filamentous cyanobacterium CCP2
GCTTACGATCGGCTAGAAGCGGAGGAAGAAGGATTTGGTGAGGCAGGTTGGGGTCGGGATGGTTTTAATTTGGGTGGGGATGAGTGGCTGTAGTGGGGTGACATCGGTGCGGAGGGTACAGGAAAACCCGCATCGGAATTGGTTTAATGAGACGGTGCAGCTACGAGGAACAGTGGTCGATCGCGCTCCGATGATTGAAGCGGTGATGTATCAACTTCAGGATGAGACGGGGGAAATTTGGGTGCTGTCTGCTGAGCCAGGAGTGGAAAGGGGCGATCGGCTTTTGGTGCGGGGAACGGTGCGCTTTGAAAGCATCCTGATCGAGGAGCTAGAACTGGGGGAAGCCTACATTGAGGAAACTGAGCGTGAGGTGGAGCAAGCGGATGATTCTGAACCTGAGGCTGGGAGTAAAGCAGGAATGACTTCAAAGAACGAGCAGTGAGCCATCGTCGTGCGAATTTTGGGAAGGCAGAGGATAATAAATAGCGGTGATTTAATGAACCCATGAGCCACAGTACTGCATCGCTGACTCAGCCAATTAGCCCTAGCCGTCCTCAAGTGGCCCTTGCCATTCTGTATCAAAGTGAACGGTGTCTGCTCCAACTGCGAGACGACATCCCCACGATCGCCCATCCGGGAAAGTGGGCCTTTTTTGGCGGACATTTAGAGCCAGAGGAAACGCCGGAGGATGGGGTGCTGCGAGAAGTCATGGAAGAAATTGGCTATCCTTTGCCCACCGTTCGGTTGTTTCGCTCCTACCAGAATGATGCCCCGGTCGATCGCCATGTGTTCTATGCCCCTCTAACGGTAGAGATGAACACACTAGAGCTAAATGAAGGCATGGATATGGGCTTGGCAAACTACGAAGAAATTCAGCAGGGGCACTGTTACTCCCCACGATTACAGCAATATCGCCCCATTGCTTACCCCCATCAGCAAATTTTGCTGGAATTTTACCACTCCCGCGATCGGTTAGAGTTGTAGCTGAATTAGTCTCGCACAAAGCATTGAAATTTCCACTCATCGAAAATAACCGACGGTGGAGGGCTTACAGTGAGATATAGAGCAATTGTCTAGAGCAATTATCAAAACGGTCTACTGATGGCGAAGGCGAAATCCTCTCATACAAAGCCGTATCGTGTCCGAGAAAGCACGAGGGCAAAGCACGTCAGCATTAAAGTATCGCACTTGGGCGAGGTGGAGGTCGTTGTCCCAAAGGGCTTCGATCGCCGGAAGATTCCAGAAATTTTGGAACGGCGGAAAGACTGGATCGCAAAAACCACTCAGCGCATTGTGGCCGAACGGCAACTGGTGGATGCCCAACCTGTAGACTCGTTCCAAAAGCTGCCTACCCAATTAGAACTGCGATCGATCGGAGAAGATTGGACAGTCAAATACCATCAGGGCGGTGGACAGCAGCTTGTGGCTAGCGTTTTAGGGACGAAACAGTTAGCGGTTCATGCCCCCTTGGAGCAACCCCCAGCGTGTTACCGAGTTTTGAAGCACTGGCTAATGCGGAAGGCAGAAGCAGACCTATTACCGTGGCTGCGGCAGGTCAGTAAAGAAGTTAAGCTGCCTTATAACGATGCTGCCGTGCGGGGACAAAAAACCATCTGGGCAAGCTGTTCAGGCAAAAAAAACATCAGCCTTAACTACAAGCTGCTGTTCTTGCCATCCTATCTGGTTCGCTACGTCTTCATCCACGAGCTATGCCACACCGTTCACCTGAACCATTCCGCAGATTTTTGGGCATTGGTGGCTAAAAAAGAGCCAGACTACAAGCTTTATGATGCTGAACTCAATAAAAGCTGGTGCTACATCCCAGAGTGGGTGGAAAGAGCAGACTAAATTGCAGCCAGTTTGCAAACCGCCACATTTGTGCTTGTGCCAGTAGTGAGATTCACTACGATTAAGAACAGTCTTTAAGATAGAATACCTGTGTGGTGTGAATAGGTAATAATGACTAGTCGGACTCTAATGCCAAATTTCGTATCCGAATCACCTAGGGTTCAAGCAGTCCCTGAACAGGAATCTACCCGGTCTGCTCAAATGGCTGCTCCAGACTTAACCCCTTCAGCCAAGGTGAACAAGCTTCCATACCAAGCGAGCCACAAGGCTGAACTGATCCACCTTCAAGAAGACATTGACGCGCTCCTTCAGCAACTTCAAACCCTAAAGCAGCAACGCCTTGCCTCCGGCGATCGGTCTTCAGAAGCCTCGGTATCTGAACCTGTTTTGGTGTAGGCGTTGGGAGGCAGGTTTCGTTCCTTTTATCTGTGAACGCTTCGTTTCACCTGTCTTTCAATTCTTCGGTTTCTTCAACGGCAGAGATTTCAAACTTTTGGCTCAGCGGATAACCTGCGATCGGTCAAGGCACCAAGCAGGTTTTCTTGTAGGATGGTGTGGCACCGTGGTAAGTCGCACTGTGGGGTCGCACAATGGCTCACACAAGGCTCACACAAGAGCAGCTAGAGACGGCAGCATAAACGTATAGAGGCGATCGAGAGCGGAGCAACTTCACAGCTTCCGACTGGCATCCTGGTTGAGCGAAAGTGTTCACTTCATCTCTCCCATTTCAAACCGATTCAATGATTGAGGGTAAGCAAACGATCAAAGATCAAATCCTACATCTGCTCAAAATGCAGGGATCTCAAACAGCCAGCACATTGGCAGAGCAACTGCACGTTTCTCCGATGGCGATTCGGCAACACCTGCAAAGCTTGAAGGCAGAAAAGTGGGTGACTTACCAGGAAGAGCGTCGTCCTTTGGGTCGTCCGGTCAAGCTCTGGCAGCTAACCACCCATTGCAAGGACTACTTTCCTGATAGCCACGCCGATTTAACGGTGGATTTGCTACGTAGTGTTGAATCCATCTTTGGCAGCCGTGGTCTCGATCGGTTGATGGCAGACCGCAGGCAGCGGCAGGTTCAGACTTACCACACCAGAATTGCAGAACTTTCGACTCAGGGCACATGGCAGCAGCAAGTTCGGGCGATCGCTCAGTTGCGAACCCAAGAGGGCTACATGGCGGAGGTGGTTGAACAGTCGGAGGGAGCTTTACTCCTCATCGAAAATCATTGTCCGATTTGCGTTGCGGCTCAAACGTGCCAGAAATTGTGCAGCACAGAGCTAGAGGTGTTTCGATCGGTACTCGGTTCGGCAGTGACGGTTGAGCGAGTTGAGCATATTTTACAGGGCGATCGACGTTGTGCTTACCGCATCCGAGGGCAGAGGGCTGGAGGCTGAGCCAAAAGGCAGTTCACCTGTCCAATGAATCGGCAAATTAGAGTTAGTTAGCTGGTTCTCACCCTGCAAGGTGGGCACCCCCGACAAAAACGGCCCTGTTAACAAAAGAACTGTTTCCAAATTAAGCTCTCCCGTGGTTTTAATGCCCATGTCTTGCTGAAATTTCTGGATTGCCGCCTTGAAGTGGTCAGCAGGCTCGATCGCTGGTTTTGCCAAGTACCCCAACTGATGCAGATAAGTAGCGGCTTCACCTGGAGCTAAAAATACATCCATGTGGGGAAAAATTGGCACGTATTCTTGCCGCCAAATTTCTTCAAACTGTTGGCGGGGCACTTCAAAAATCTTGCCAAAAGCAGAGTCAGCCACGATCGCTGTATCCTCACTCATACCCAGTAAGGCGATCGCATGGGGGGTTTTGCCCACGTCTGAATAGAGCCAACTTGCCAGCACTCCGGGTCGATTAATTTGTCGCATTTGCTCCCAGGTGGGAAAAAGTTCCGTTGCATCCATGCCAAACCCCTGAGCCGCCACCACCAACTGGGGCATTGAGGTTCCCAAACGACTGGTTCCTGCCAACCGGGCCACGCTCGATTCAGTCGCATCATCAATTCCCCAAAGCCGCAGCACGTTAGCCAGGGCAGAAGGGGCACAGCTACTGCTGGAAGTCTGCCGATAAATTCCGGTGGGTAACAAGTTGTCGTTTAGGGAAGCGTAGATAGGAGACAAAAAGTAAGCTTCTGCGGCGGTGAAGCCCCCTAATCCCAGAATTCCCAGTAAAAAAACGGCAACCACCTGCACCCGCGCCGTATTCCAGGTAATTACATAGGCCAGTCCACAAAATCCCAGCAGCATCACCCGCATCAACGTCCACGTGACCCGCATTCCATACACCCGCCAC
>PVWD01000427.1 GCA_003003615.1 filamentous cyanobacterium CCP2
GGTAGGGGCGAATTGCAATGTGCCCGTCCCCCATTCCTCACTTCATCTGCTTAGCAGCACAGAGAGCGCAAACTGACCAGCGTTGAAGTTCTCCAGGGGGAGCCGGACACTGGCAAACGGGGCAGGTGGGTAGGGAACGGGTTCGATCGCGAATCGTGTTTGCCCAGCTTTGGAAGGCGGTTTGTGGATCGGCAGGGGCGGACTCTGCTGCATTGAACGACGATAAGTTAGTACGAAGCTTGACATGACTGGGATGCTCCTGCCACAGGATATCCGATTCTGAGGAAATTGGGCTGCGTTTTTTGGGCAGTTGCCATTGGGCAGTGGAAAACCGGATGTCGGTGAGTTGATAGGGCAGCTTGGCATTCAGTTTTCCTAAAATTCGTTGACGTTCAAAGGCTAAATTTTGCGCCCATACGGAGCTAGCAGTGGCAACATGAAGCACTTGCCGTTGAACGTATAAGGGACGGGTTTGTGCAGCAACGACCCCTCCAACTACCTCTGTCCAACAGCCGACCAGTTGCCGAAATTGCCGCCGTTTTTCCCACTTATCCTGATTTTCTAAACCGCCGATGACTTGAGTGAGGGAGATGAAGGGCATAGGGAGTGAGGAGTGAAGGAGTAGGGATTAGAGAGTGGGGTAGGGGTGAATTGCAATGCGCCTGCACTTCCTACCCCTAGCGCAATATTTCAAAAATATTTCCATTTCACGCTACATATAGCAAATATCTGTGGCATGATTGAGATCAATTTTGCCTAGTCTAGATTTTTGTTTAGCTTAGCTGATTAATTGGGGGCAGGATGGGGCTGCGGGTTCGTAAACATTCAGCAGAGAATTTGATTCGTTGTCCGTCAGGATCGATATGATATCGGTTTTACAGATAAATTTTCACTTTGATTTCACTTTGAGTCGTTTTGTTTAGTGATTTGGCAGGAGTAAGGGAAATGCGTCAAGGTTCCTCTATTGCCCCGGAAGCGTTTCTGGGCTGTGGATTGCACTCCGTATTAGAGGCTGCTCTAGATAGTTTGGATGTGGAACTGGAAGAGGAGCTGACTCGGTATCGTCGGCAGAAGCACCGGATGTCCAGGCAAGTGGGGTATAATCAGCACATTCCAGCCTGGAAGCCGTCTTACCGACAAATGCAGAAGCCTGCGATCGACTTGCCATTTCGAGAATCATTGCAGCAGGGTGAGGCTGTAGAGCATCCAATCAAGCCATCTCTGCAAGCAGATGGTGCTGTCCGAGAATTGAAACAAGACTCTCAGCGAGAACAAACGATTGATTCAAATATTGCGCCAAAGGCTGCATCAATTCCAGCTGCATCAATTCCTACTGAAGCAGATGTTTGGGCAGATGAACCCCAAGCCGATTTGACTGGCAATACTTCTCAACACCAGACCGATCGCCCATCCCGTGTTTCAGTGAATGGGATGCAAACTTCAGTCCCTAGGGGTGGGAAACTGGCTACCGTGCAAGCTCGATCGCAAAACCAACAGGCCCCAAACCCGCAAATTTCTTCGGAAGATCAGGAAGGTTCACTACTAAATTCCTCTGCTCTGGTGGCAGTACAGTCCGATCGCCTCAACAATTCGGCTGGTTTTTCAGATGCAGATGAATCCTTGGAAGATTATTTAGAATCTTCTGAAGAACTGTTGAGAAGCATTGCTGAAGAAACGCCGAATGTCCAGGTTGGGCAAGAAACAAGTCTGCTGGATTCGTTGCTATCCCCGTTAGGAATTGGCTCGATGCTGCTGTTGCTGTTGTCGAGTGCCACTTTGGGATATGTAATTATGCATCCCTCCAGCATGGACTTTTTGGCTACTCAAGAACCTTCTAAGCCAGAAGCGGCTCCCTCTGCCTCTGCCTCGCCCACAACGAGTTCTCCCTTTGTTCCTGATTCACCAAATTTGGCTGCTGAGGAGTTTGTAGACCTCAATGTAAACAGCCTCAGCACGTTGCCCAGACCCTCCAGAGCAACCCCGTCTGCAACCCCGTTACCTAGTTCTGCTGCCGCAGGGACAAGTGCTCCTCCTGGTATTCCGGCTTTCCCTCAAGCTGTTCCGCTTCCCGAAAGTCCGTCTTCAGGCAGTAACCCAAATCCGCCTGCCCCTGCCCCCATTCCCCAATACGAATCGGCTCCTCAATCATCACCCGAATCATCCTATGTCCCGCCGGAAACCGTTAGTGTGGCTCCTGCCCCGGTTTATGAACCGCCTGCTGTCAATGAACCGTATAACGCGATCGACCCTTCACCGGACGTTGCGGCTTCTGCCCCAACCGAAACCTATTACTATGTGGTGACACCCTACAGCGGTGATCCGAGTTTAGAGAATGCCCGCGAAGCAGTTCCAGAAGCCTATGTGCGAAATTTTGATGCTGGGGCAAGTGTCCAACTGGGTGCATTCAGCGATCCGGCAAAGGCGGAAGAACTGATTCAACAGCTAGAATCTCAGGGAATTCCTGCCGAAATTTATCATCCATAATGAAACCTCAATAAAACCTTTAAGGGGCATTCGTTGCCCCTACCAACGGTTCACAGTTTACAGTTCGGAAACATCCCATTGATGCAAATGGATCGATTCCGTAGCGCAGGCATCTTGCCTGCCAGGGAAAGATTTGTTATGGAAATGCAAAAATGGGATGCACCCTTACAATTCTTCCCACGCTCTCATCTTGCCGGGATTCAACAGCCCGTGTGGATCGACCATTTTTTTGAACTCTAGCTGGAGCGGGTCGATCGTTTTCCGTCCTCCATCTTCGATGATGTAAGTGTGGGGGTTGGCAATGAAGGCTCCGTTATCTTCGTGGTATTTAATAATTTCCTGAAGCCGTTCTGGAGTGGAATAGCGGACAATTTGCAGGGCCGCAGGCAGGACAACACCATTCACGCGGATGTACTCCAAATGCATCATCACTTCATCTCCAAAGTGGTGATACATGTGTTCAACGAGCTTCAGTTCTTTATCAGCCGGAAAGAGGGTTTGTAGATACGTGAGCGAAGGATCAATGCTGCGAGCATGAAGCGTTGTATGGTTCCAGGTGAATTCGCCGATCGCCACGCCTTTTCCTGCATCTTGGGCCGACTTTTGGTAACGAACCGTCCCACCCAATTCCTTGACTAATTCACTAAAAGGTTCTAAACAGGGTTCCGTAATCATCAATAGGGCGCAGTGGCTATTGTTTGGAATGATCTCTTTGAAAGGGGCAAAATAGTTGGAAATGGGAGCCGCACAAATGCAAATCAGCTTTTTGACAATGCCATCTGCATCACCAAGCCGTTGCCCAAACCGAGCGGCCGTCATGAAGTCAGGAAAGGTGACAATGAGTTCTGCCCAGGGATACGCCGGACTCAGGGGAATCTCCAATTCAGTAATGATGCCATTTGTGCCCCAAGCATGAGCCACTTTGTACACATCATCACCCCGTAACTCAATGACACGCGGCTGTTCTTCCATCGTCACAACCCGCAAAGCCAGCAAATTACCTCGATCGCGCAACTGCCCATAGGTAATGGAGCCAATCCCACCGCTACCGCCGCCAATAAAGCCGCCGATCGTCGCTGTACGGTAAGTTGAGGGGGCCATCCGAATTTCCCAACCCATTTCGCGGGTTTGCTTGTCCAAGGCCGCCATCCTCACCCCTGCCTCCACACGAGCCACTCCCGGTTTGGCCCACTTCACTGCCTGCATCTTGCTCATGTCCAAAATGACCCCACCCCGCAGTGGAATACACTGCCCATAGTTCCCCGTTCCGGCTCCTCGAATGGTCAGTGGAACTTTGTAGCGTGTACAGACTGCCGCCACTTGCATCACCTCTGCTTCGTTAGCAGGTCGCACAACCACATCGCCCACCTTATCTGCCAAATCTGCCACCAGTAAAGGGCTGTAGGAATAATAATCCTTGGAGAGCTTTGCCACCTGAGCCGGATCGCGAATAATCTCAACGGTTCCAAGTTCTGTAAAAATCTGATTCCAATCAAGCGATCGAGTTGGAGCGACTGTCATTTACCAACCTCCATGAATATCCAAGGTAACTATTCTCGCATGACCCCTCCCAATCGCTTGGCGAATTGTCGCGCAATCCAGCAGCACGGTTCGACTGTGGACGATTCAACGGGTGCTGCAGCAA
>PVWD01000121.1 GCA_003003615.1 filamentous cyanobacterium CCP2
CCTGGAACCTGGAACTGAAGTGACGATCGCCGTTCCGAAAAAGTGGCGACCGGGAGGTGTGCAAAATAAGACGATCGAGACTCGGTTTTGGCAGGATGGGTCGTTTCGAGTGGTTCCGGTGTCCAACCTGAGTCAGAACAATCAGGGGTTGCTGAGTTTTGGGGCAGAGATTGTGCCTTTACTGCGGGAATTTCGTCCAGATGTGATTCAGGTGGAGCAGGGGGCAAAGTCGATCGGCTATGCCCAGTTGATTATGCTGAATCGGTTGCTGCGGTTGAATGCCAAAATGGTGTTCTTTACCTGGTGGAATTTGCCCTACACCTCGAAGTTTCCGGTGTCATGGCTGGAAGCCTATAACCTGCGTCATTCCGATGGCATTATTGCAGGAAATCAAGACGGAGCCGAAATTCTCCGCGATCATGGCTATCGGGGTGAAATCGAAGTGATGCCCCAGTTGGGAGTAGATGAACAGTTGTTTCGTCCGCAGCCGCAACCGGAACTTGCCGCAAAGTTGGGAATTCAGCCGGATGAATTTGTCGTGGGCTTTGTGGGGCGATTTGTCGAAGAGAAAGGACTCCTCACCCTCTGCGATGCCCTGGCTCAACTGAAGGCAGAAACCCATCGCCCCTGGAAATGGCTCCTCCTGGGTCGTGGTCCCCTAAAAGCAAAGTTGCTTGAACAGGCAGAGCAAGCCGGAATCGCCGATCGCCTGATCTTCGTGGAAAGTGTTCCCCATGATGATGTGCCCCGCTATATCAACTTAATGAACACCCTGGTTCTGCCCTCTCAAACCACCTATGGCTTCAAAACCCTGACGGCAGCAGGCTGGAAAGAACAATTTGGGCACGTTTTAATTGAAGCGATGTCCTGTCAGGTTCCCGTCATCGGCTCTGATTCTGGTGAAATTCCCCATGTGATCCAGGATGCCGGACTGATTTTCCCCGAAGGCAATGCCACTGCCCTCAAAGACTGCCTCCTGCAATTGATTTCTCAACCCGATCGCGCCATTGAGCTTTCTAAACGGGGATACGATCGCGCCCTGACTCACTACACAAACCGGGCGTTGGCTCAACGGCAAATGCAGTTTTATCGGAGGTTGGGGAGTAGGGACTGGGGAGTGGGGAGTCAGGAGTCAGGAGTAGGGGACAAACGTGCTTTTTAATCAGGGAAATTTGCGATCGGCTTTAGCCAAAACTCCAGTGTATGAATGGGCGGGCAAGATGCCCACCCCACAAGAATTTGAATTTCCCATTCCCTACTCCCTACTCCCTACTCCCCACTCCCTACTCCCTACTCCCTACTCCCTCTCTCCACTCCGTGTAACGGTGAATCGCAATTCGCCCCTACCTCACTCCCCACTCCCCATTCTTATGCGTCTCCTCCAAATCGTCCCTTCCATTTCTCTGATCTACGGTGGTCCCAGCCAGATGGTGTTGGGCTTGTCAAAGGCTCTAGCATCCCAGGGGGCAGAGGTGATGATTCTGACGACGACCGCGAATGGGGATACGGGGCAGGCTCCCCTGGATGTGCCGATCGATCGCCCAGTGGAGCAGGACGGCTATCAGATTCGTTATTTTCCCTGTTCTCCGTTTCGTCGCTATAAGTTCTCGTTGGACTTATTGCGCTGGCTCTCGGCTCATGCCAATGAATATGATCTGGCTCACATTCATGCTCTGTTTTCTCCCGTCAGTACGGCTGCTGCCACGATCGCCCGTTCTAAAAATCTGCCCTACATTCTGCGTCCCCTGGGAACGCTTGATCCGGCAGACCTGAAAAAGAAACGTGCTCTCAAACAGATTTACGCCGCACTGTTTGAACGCGCCAACATTGCCGGAGCCGCTGCCCTCCACTTCACCAGCGACCAAGAAGCTAAAGTGTCCGATCGCTTCGGTGCCCTCACCCGCGACCTGATCCTTCCTCTTGGTGTCACTCCACTCCCTGCACGGGCGCATTGCAATGCGCCCCTACCCCTTTCTGTACGGACGAATTGCGATTCTTCCCTCCCCCCTACGCTCCTCTTCATGTCCCGCATTGATCCAAAAAAAGGACTCGATCTCCTCCTGCCTGCCCTGGAGCAACTCTTATCTGAAGGCTTACAGTTCAAGTTCGTTCTGGCAGGAGGGAATCCTCAAGATCCGCACTATGAGAAGCAGATTCACAATCGCATCCAGTCTTCTCCCCTAAAGGATTCCACCACTACCACAGGATTCGTTTCGGGGGACGCAAAAACCGAGTTACTGCGATCGGCTGATTTATTCGTGTTGCCGTCCTACTATGAAAATTTTGGGATTGCGGTGGCAGAGGCAATGGTGGCAGGGATTCCGGTGGTGATTTCGGATCAAGTCCATATTTGGCGAGAGATTCAGCAGGCAGAAGCAGGATGGATTTGTACATGCGATCGATCTAGTCTAACGAACCAATTAAGAGCTGCCCTTCAAAATGCCGCAGAACGCCAGCGACGCGGAGCGAATGCCAGAACTCACGCATTAGAACACTACAGTTGGGATGCGATCGCTCAACAAATGTTGATCGCCTATCATCAACTTCTCGCTGCTCGTTGAACTCAATCAAAAAAGTGCGGACATCCAACCCGCACTCAAATCGAGTTGATCTAATTTAAGCGATCGGCTTATGCTTCGCTTTCAGAACCTTCTTGCTTACGCTTTCGTAGAGCCGCAGCAGCCATACTGATTAAACTAGGTAGTACAGAGTCCCATTGAGCGGAACTCAGGAAGGAGGTATGACAAAATCGTTAAGATCATAAAAGACTCAAGATTCGACAAGCAGAATAAACTCTGGTGCCGATTGCCCTTCTCTCAGGAAATTCTCCAAACTTAACACTGCTAATACTCTTGTATTCCGGAATACGTTCGCCAACTCTGTATTTACTGTTTACCCTCCATTAACTCCCTAGTGGCGCGGATTCACTTCTTTGGAGCGTCAAAAATGACAAATGGGAAGCTAGATCGGAATGTGAGTGACAGCGACGTGCAGGACTTGAATCGCGACATTTCAAGAATGCTTTCGCTACGAGATGTAGATTACAACAACTTAGCCCTTTTGCTCAAAAACCATCAATGGAAAGAGGCAAATGAAGAAACGTTGCTCAAGTTACTGGAGGCCTCTGGACGTATTGAGTTTTTGATTACATCTGGCCGTTTGGTGCGGGAAGATGTAGATATTTTGTTTTTGGCATTGGATGCTCAAGGGCGGCTCAAAATTCTTAAAGCATTGGCAATTTCTGACCGATTGCAGAGAGCAAATTTGGAGGCTTTATTCCAACAGTTAGATGATTGGATGTCTGTTCCTGAGCGGCTTAAGCTACTGGCATTAGAATTACTCTTAGCTTTGGACAAAGCTGAAGCATTCAGTGAAGTTAAAACCAAAAAATATTTTGAGTTACTGCGGACAGATCGATCGCAGGAAAAGAAAGCAGTCAAGCTATTTTTGGCAATGGCTGTATTCGGTTTAATTACGAAACAAGATATTGAGTTCTTACAGCAAGTACTTGATGCACCTGAGCAAATTCGATTCGCTAAAATCATCAACCTTGCACAAAAATTAAATCAGGCGGAAGCAGAAAGCCTTGTAAACGCTTTGGCTTCAGATGAATTTCGGTTAGTTCGGTTACTTAAGCGCGCCACTCCAACTACTGAACTACTTGCTCCAATGGGTTTAGGAGATATTAATTTCCCCTCAGATATTTTTGGTAGCGTGAATTCAAATGATTTTAATCCCTTAACCCCTCTAACGCCTTCAGACAACCAAAAATTTAGCGAAATATTGGATCTTTTGACCGCATTAGATTCTTCTACTCATCTCCCCAAATCAGATCCAAATGTGCTGTCAAGCAAACCGCCCTCTACTGAGGAATACAGTTTTATTAAGCTGTTGGAAATCATGGAAGAGTTAAGACTTGCTGACAAATTAGACGAGCAAGACCTCAGCAATTTGCTGAATCATTTCGTGTTTTCTGATGAAGCCACTTTACAGGACATCCTGAAGACTTTAGCAGAACTAGATTCATCTCACCGGCTGGATGGAAGCGAAGTAATTAAGTTAGCAAAAGCGTTTGCCTCTAAGAGATTTAAATTACCGAAAGTGCTCAAGCTACTGATGGAGCAAGATGTGTTTCGGCAGTTGAAAGGGCAAGAACTAGAATCCTTTGGGCAATCTTTGTCTGCCAATGGGACTCTGTTGATGAAGGTTTTAGAGATTTTGATGAATGTAACAATTTTTCTCTCCGATCGCCTCAACAAAAAATTCAATAATGCAGACAATTCCCTTGGAAGCGATTATCCTATTGGCGAGTTGTCCAACCGACTTTCCAAGAAGTGTACTGAGTTGCTATTTGAAGCGATTACAGAGGATCGAATCAAGGTGACGGAGATGGTAAAAGTTCTGCTAAAGGACGCATCTGCTAGCCAACTGCCCGCCGCCGATCGCCCTACCCTTCGCCGCCTGCTCAACTCTTCAGCCTTTCCCCAAGCTTCTGAAAGAGAACGCCAAGCTCAACTTCAGTCGTTACTCGTTGGCTGGCAGCATCGGGGGTGGCATCTCACCTGGAGAGATTTTGAATTTTTCCCCTGCAATGATCTACAAACGATTAACGAACTCTGGAAAGATGCCAGCAAAGGACGGTTTGGATTTAGTGCTCAGCAGGAGGTTTGGAAGTACATTGAGAACAATTCTCGTGCAGAACAGCAAATCCAGGTAGATGGCACATTCCTTGAGCAATTTGGTGATCTGCTGGGGTGGCGGACAAGCAATATTTGGATTGACTACAATGCCGCAATCAAAAAGATAATTGATTCAAATGCACTGCGCTCCTGGATTGAGGAAGCCCCTCAGGGACATCTGCCAATGATTCCTTTAGTGGGATGGTGGTGTTGGATGGGCGGCATGGAAGCGATTTTGACGCGCCTAGAGCGATGTAATATCCAAAAGCCGAACCCTGAAGCGCGTGGATTAAATCTTCCCCAATTGCCCTCCCCCTCTGGACAACTCACAGAGTACGAAGATCTGTCATCCACCCCCGTCGATGCTTCTGGCGATGCTTCTGGCGACAAACCTTAAACCAGACTGAAGACTGACGGGGTAAACAATCTGTTTCTGCCCGGAACGTGACCCCTAAAACCTTCGTCATCGGGTCTGAACATAAAGCTTGTCCCAATCATTCTGCGTACTGCCATGTTTCTGGCGATCGGTGTTCACCTGTGAGGGATATCTTTCATCAGCTCAGACTGGTCATCCTTGTCGCCTCTTTTTGAAACTTGGGTAGTCTACAAGCAGGTCAACGCTATCATAGGGATTTGGAATTGGATTTGGCATTGAGGCTTTCAACTGTGGAGAAACGCACCAAACTAATGCAGATAGGATACAATAGCCCAGCTCGCCCCCCAAAAAGCTTCACGGCTGTACCTGATGCCTTTGAGCCGCGATCGGCTGACCTTGCTCTATCTCGTCGGACTCCTACTCCTGCCTCTTCCTCCACGGCACCCTTCCTTGCCCAATGGTTCCGTTCTGGCAGAAATCTAGACCTCTGTTTGCTGGCAGTTTGCTCTTGCATTCTCACCGTCCTCTGCCACCAAACCTCCGTATCGCTGCCCTCCTCCTCACCCATTGGGGCAGCCAGCAGCACACCGATCGCCAATTTATCCAGAATCGACTTCATCATTAAAGCAGGGCTGTTTACGCGCTCCTCCGAGCTAGAAGCGGCTGATGAACTGGAAGAAACCGGCGAGAATTCGTAATTTAAAGAGTAGAAAATACTGAGGACTGAGCGTTAGAAGACGGGCTAAACAGACCTCAGTCCTTGCCGTTACCTTAGGAAACTGCTAATTAGCCAAAGCAGCACAAATGTGAACAAAGCGGCGATCGTTTCGGCAAAATTAGGAATTTGAGCAAACTGACCAGCCAATAAACCGCCAATCTGTAAGCCTACAACAACCCCCAAAACCAACCCCACCAAAGTCAACAAAAAGGCGCGTCCAAGTTTACGCTCCTTGCGCGTAATGAAGTAAAGGCTCAGCCCAACGCCGAAAGCCAGCGTGACAGCAGGACTCATGACAAAGGTCAAGACACCTGCCCCAGCAAACAAAGCGGCTGGCAACAAAATATCATTGCGGTTGGGAGTGTCAACAAACTGCTGTAACCAGTCAGGAGCCTTTTGAGTGGAAGGAGGAGTATAGTCTGGAGGCGGTTCGGCGCGTCGTTCTGCAAATCGAATGCGATCGGGCACTTTGATTTTACCTTCCTGACGCATCCGCAACCGTTCCATCAAAATCGCATCGTAGGAAGCTTCGATCGTCTCCACCTCCTTGCGATCGTCTCCATGCTCCTCCACTAAGCGATTGCGAGCCTCCTGAATTTCATCAAATGACGCATCTTCGCTTACCCCAAGCCTCTCGTAGGGACTTTTGTCGCTCATCTACAACCTCCAGAAGACTCCCTTTATATAATCGATTATGATTGGCATAAGGAAATAATTCACATGGGAATAATTCACACAGACAACAAGGGGCATGGTTTTATGGCTTTATCCTAAACTGCTTAATGCTCTTGTTAGCCATAAGTGTAACCATCTAGCTATTTCTTGCAAACAAAGTCAACAAAAGATTACCTTTGATAGCATGTTTCCCACTGCTTCCATCCTAGATCAGGGTTGTTTGTCTTGCTAATCTTGGAGAATAATCTGCTGATAGTGATTTATCAGTCAGAGTTTCCGTAATACTTCAATATGCTGAGTATATAGTTATTGTGAATCTATCGTGACAAGGTTAGTTAACAATCTGCACCTTTTCATCCAATTTTGAAAAAGCAGCCTTAACTTAACTTTTCTTTCATGTACGCCCAATCGTTGACGCTAAGGTTACGGCTATGGCACAGGCCAAAATACTCGTAGTTGATGATGACCCTGCGATCCGAACGCTGATTTATCGCTTTCTCTCAAAGCAGGACTACCAGGTGGAGTCTGCCGAAGATGGTAAGACTGCTTTGGCGATTTTTGAGCAATTCAATCCTGATTTGGTCGTCCTAGATGTTAATTTGCCCGATGCGACTGGATATAACCTCTGTCAAGAAATGCAAAGCCGTACAGGCGTATTTGTCTTGATGCTGACCAGTCGGAGTGACGAAGCAGACAAAATTAGGGGTTTTTCCCAAGGGGCAGACGATTACTTGACAAAGCCGTTCAGTTTAGGGGAACTGGAAGTGCGCGTCGGAGCCATTCTGAAACGCCAGCGTCCAGTAACAACAGCTGAACAACAATGTCTAAGCTTCAATGGTCTGGTGATTGATCCAGTCCGTCGTGAAGTGATGCTAAACAGTGAAATGGTTCCGCTAACAGCCCTTGAGTTTGACTTGCTGCATTTTTTGGCAAGCCATCCAGGTCGCGTTTGGCGGCGGGCAGAATTGATTCAGAAGGTTTGGGACTACGAGTATGTGGGCGATCAACGGGTGGTTGATGTTCACATCGGACAAATTCGTAAGAAGATTGAAATTGACACGTCGCAGCCTGCTTTAATCCAAACGGTACGGGGGGTTGGCTATAAGTTTGAAGCCCCTCTACAGTCTGAAAAGGGAGAATCTTCCTGAGCAGTGACTCACTTAACCCAGTAGGGCATCTGACAGGGATGCTCTACTTTTTAGTGTCGGTGCTCCTATGGACAGATAGACTGTCGATCAAACACTTGGTTGGAGAATTGGTCAAAGAAAAAACAAGGACACTTTGAAAAAAGTGCCCCTATCGCGACCTATCTCCTGATCAAAACGGTGCGGGGTTTAAGCCGCCCAATGTTGAGCCATAACTTCAGCCAAGTCAACAACCCGTTGGCTATAGCCCCATTCATTGTCATACCAGGCAACAACTTTCACCATGTCACCACCCATAACCATCGTGAGGCTGGCATCCACGATCGACGATGCATCTGTTCCCCGGTGATCGCAAGATACTAAAGGAAGATCGGTGTAGTCCAAAACTCCCTTGAGGGGGCCTTCAGCAGCCTGCTTCAACACCTCATTGACCTGTTCAACGATCGTTGGTTTTTCAACTTGAACCACCAGGTCAACAATGGAGACATTGGGGGTTGGAACCCGCAGGGCAATTCCATTCAGTTTTCCTTGCAGTTCTGGTAGCACCAGCGCAACGGCCTTAGCGGCTCCAGTCGTCGTCGGTACGATGTTCAGTGCGGCTGCCCGTGCCCGACGCAAATCGCGGTGGCTGGCATCCAACAATCTCTGATCCCCGGTGTAGCTGTGGGTGGTGGTCATTGTCCCTTTGACGATGCCAAAGCTCTCATGGAGTACTTTCGCCACTGGTGCTAAGCAGTTGGTTGTACAGCTAGCGTTGCTAACAACGTTGTGTTTGCTGTGGGAATAGTCCTGATGGTTTACACCGACAACATATGTGCCGATGTTGCCCCCTTTACCAGGAGCCGTAATCAAAACCTTTTTCGCTCCAGCTTCGATGTGCTTTGATGCACCCTCATCGGTGACAAAGACACCCGTTGCCTCAATAATCAGGTCAATATCCCAAGCTCCCCAGGGCAAGTTAAGGGGGTTGCGATCGGACACGCACTTGATCGTTTTGCCGTTTACCGTAATCGTGTTGTCATCAGCACTAATATCAGCATCCAATTTCCCCAGCATGGAGTCGTATCTCAGCAAGTGGGCATTGGTTCTGGGGTCAGAGGTATCATTAATCGCTACAACTTCCAGTTGGCTATCCTCCCGAGTGAGCCAACACCGTAAAAAGTTGCGTCCGATGCGTCCGAATCCGTTGATCGCTACTCTAATCACTGCGTCTTGCCCTCTGTAGATAAAGAGATCATTAAAAAAGTAGTGAAACAGATCATACACTCTTACGAGTAAGCCTCTCAAGAGAACAGGGGATCGGTAAAGCGGGATTAGGGATCGAAGGTTTGAGGTTCGAGATGAAAAGCTGAGGGCAGGAATGAGAGGGTATGACTGGAAAACGGGAGTTAGAGGACAGAAACAAAATACAGAAAAATCCAATTTTTTTGATGGCAAAACTCAAATTTTTTTTGATTGCTAGCTGCCAACGGGTTCTTGATACAATCCGTGTTCCAGAATATATGCTCTGACTGCCTCTGGGACTAAATGACGAATGGGATGCCGATCGCGGCTGTAGTGACGAATTAGGCTAGAGGAAATTTCTAGTAAGGGCATTGAAAGGAGATGCCATTCCAAATGAATTCCCTTTGCTGCGAGCGTTTGGGCAACTTGCTCACAGAGAGCCAGGGAGGATGGGAAAGGGTTGCAGTGGGCTTCCGGCATCCCCGTCCCTAACCTTGGGGCAATGAGCCAGCAGCACTGAGGAACTAAATTTTGGGATTGATACCAGTGAGGTAATAGTTTAAAGGCATCTACGCCAATCAGCCAATACCAACGGCTTTCGGGATAGTGTGCTTGCAGGGCAGTAAATGTATCAATCGCGTAAGTGCGATCCGGCAAATGAGACTCAATATCAGAGCAAATGAAGTGGGGATAAGGTTCGATCGCCTGTTGAACCATGTTCAGCCGGTGATGGAACGCGGCTAATTTTCCTGAAGATTTGTGTAGAGGATGGTAAGCAGGAACCCAGATTACTAAGTCAAGAGCAAATTGGCTGAATGCTGTTTCCGCCATTCGCAAATGTCCACAGTGAATGGGGTTAAATGTTCCTCCAAAAATTGCCAGCTTTCGCATAATCCAAAAAGTGAGTGCTGTAGAAAGGAATTGGGTGAAAGTTTAGGCAATTTCACGCATGAAGATGGGAATTATATCTGTTGAAAAACCGTTGAAGATTTGACTTTAATCTTGGATACCTGTACTTCAACATCCAAAATTATGAACCTGAGGCTGAATCGGGCTAATGTGGGACGGTGAACTTATGATGAAGCAACTCACAAATTGCCTGCGACAAAGGGGAGATTGAACAGAAATACACAAATTTGATGAAAAAGGTATGTCGCAAAAAAAGTAATTCTTGCTATGATATCGCGTGTTATTGGTGTGGTGTGGTGTGTAAGGAGCTGTGATGCTGAATTCTGTAGATTTCGGCGGGAGACCTTTCCATTTCATTGGTATCGGTGGAATCGGAATGTCTGCCCTCGCCTACGTATTAACCCAGCGAAAGCTTCCAGTTTCGGGATCTGATCTGAGCCTCAATCATATTACTCAACGATTGCAAGAGCTTGGTGCTCATATCTTTTGGAGCCAGGATGCCTCAAATTTGGAAGGACATGATGAGGATAAATTGCCTCAGGTCATTTGTTCCACGGCAATTAATCCAGCCAATGCTGAGTATCAGGCGGCTTTGAACTTGGGCTGCCCAGTCTTCCACCGATCGGACTTACTCTCGGCCCTAATGGGTGAGTACCAGGGAATTGCGATCGCTGGAACCCACGGCAAGACGACCACCAGCAGCATGGTGGGGTATTTGTTACTGCAAGCTGGGCTTGACCCTACGATCGTGGTTGGAGGGGAGGTGAATGCTTGGGGAGGGAATGCCCACGTTGGGCAAGGGCCTCATTTTGTGGCAGAAGCAGACGAATCAGATGGTTCTTTGGTAAAGCTGGCTCCCTACATTGGAGTAGTCACCAATATTGAGCTAGATCACCCCGACCATTACGCGGATTTGGCACAGGTTATCGACATCTTCAAGACGTTTGCAGAGCAATGCCAAACGTTAATTGGCTGTATCGATTGTGCTAGCGTTCGAGAAGCTTTGAAGCCAACCATCAGCTACAGTTTAGACCCTGAACTTGGAGCAGATTACACCGTCGATCAGGTAGTCTATCAATCCAGTGGAACGTTAGCACGGGTTTGGGAACGGGGTGTGCCGCTAGGGCAGCTTAAGCTTCAAGTCCTGGGTAAACACAATCTCAGTAATGCTCTCGCTACGATCGCCATTGGTAGATTATTGGGATTAGAATTTGAGCAAATTTCCCTGATTCTGGAAGGCTTTGAAGGGGCGCGTCGGCGATTTGAACTTCGGGGAGAATATAACAACATTCTTTTCATTGATGACTACGCCCACCATCCCAGCGAAATTCAAGTCACCCTGGCAGCAGCCCGCCTCCGTGCCCAGCCTTTAAACGAAAGACACCGTAGGGTAGTTGCTGTTTTTCAACCGCATCGGTATAGTCGGACTCAAGCATTCATTGCAGATTTTGCTCAATCCTTTGGGAATGCTGATCTCGTCGTTACGACGGATGTTTACAGTGCTGGGGAGCCAAGCCTAGGGCAGATTACTGGTCAACAGGTGGCAGATGCGATCGCTGTCCACCATCCGCAGGTGATTTATCAACCGACTCTTCAGGCTGTAACAGCCTATCTCATGGAAACCTTGTTACCTGACGATTTAGTTCTGTTTCTGGGTGCAGGCAATCTCAACCGAGTCATTCCAGATTTGGCTGCCCACTATCAGCAAATTGAGCAATCTAAATCAGAGGCCTATTGCAGTCCGGCGTAGCCGTTCTAGCACCCCTTGAAGAGATCGGCAATGGTCTTCGCTCGTTTATTCTGAACCAATGGACTGCTCTATAGAACACGTTCAATTGATAAGAAAATTGTCAACAATACTCCTTCAGCGTCTAGCGGTTGCCATCTCTTGTTTTATTCTCAGAGTCATTTGTTTATCAGCCATTTGCGCATTGCCACTTCATTACCATGACGCTCTCCCAAGACTCCCCCATTAATACTCGTGTGAGCACTGATTCATTCCCTGATTCCCTGAAACAGTCCTGGTTTGCGCCACTCGGTCGTTCCCCTGAACCGATTCCTGTTCCTGGCCGTGATTGCTTGATTAAACCTCAAGTTTCCCTGTCTACGATGACTTCATTTCGGGTAGGTGGCCCAGCAGAACTATATGTGGCTCCCCGCAGAATTGAGGATCTTTTAGCAAGTTTAGAGTGGGCTGAAGCTCGTGGGTTGCCCATCACGCTGCTAGGAGCCGGGAGTAACTTACTGGTGAGCGATCGGGGGCTACCAGGGTTAGTGATCTCTACCCGCCACCTCCGCCATATTCAGTTTGACCCAGAGACAGGGCAGGTGACAGCCGGAGCCGGTGAACCCTTACCTCGTTTGGCATGGCAAGCGGCAGAACGGGGTTGGACAGGGTTAGAGTGGGCCGTTGGCATCCCTGGAACGGTTGGCGGTGCAGTGGTAATGAATGCTGGAGCCCACACCAGTTGCATGGAGGATCTTTTGGTCAGCACGGATGTTTTTTCCTTGGATGGCAGTTCAGAACGGCTGTCTCCTGAAGCATTGAATTACAGCTACCGCACCTCAGCACTACAAATTTCCAGCCAATCACCACCCAATCAGGTACGGTTAGTTGCTCAGGCAACATTACAACTACAACCGGGCGGCGACCCCGCGAAAGTGCTGGCAACCACGACGGCCCATCTTAACAACCGTCGCATTACTCAGCCTTATCATTTGCCCAACTGCGGCAGCGTGTTCCGTAACCCAACTCCCTATAAGGCTGGATGGTTGATTGAGCAAACGGGGCTGAAGGGCTATCAGATTGGTGGAGCGCAAGTCGCCCAACGCCATGCAAATTTTATTTTAAATTGTGGGGGTGCCACGGCGAGCGATATTTTTCATTTGATTCAGCATGTTCAGGAAACCGTTGAGCAGCAATGGTCGCTGTTGCTGGAGCCAGAGGTGAAAATGTTGGGGGAGTTTCAGATGGCATAAAGCCCTTTTGTTTGAGATAGGGTATAAAGTGAGGAGGCTACATTGTTTCCTTGCAAGTTTTGCAAGACCGGATAAAAGTCTTGTAAATTTGGAAATCTTTGGTTTATTGCTGTTTAGAGCTAAGTACGACAGAGAATAAGGTTATGTCAAAAGGACAAGGACAAGGCTTTGGGTTCGGTCTGGGCAAAATGAAGGAGCTAACCGAAGCCCTTAAGAAGGCACAGCAGGTTCAAGAGGGTGCCAAGCGACTCCAAGAAGAGTTGGAGATGATGGAGATTGAGGGAGAAGCGGGCGGTGGTCTCGTTAAGGTGATTCTGAGTGGAAATCAGGAGCCTCGTCGGGTGGAAATTTCTCCGGATGCGCTGGGAGAGGGGGCAGATGTCTTGTCGGATTTGGTGACGGCTGCAATGAAGGATGCCTACAACCGATCGACGGCGACAATGCGTGAAAAGATGGAAGACCTGACGGGCGGGTTAAATTTGCCGGGGTTGTAAGGGTTAAGTCTTTGAGAATGTAAGGCGGTGTGCAACTTAAAGCCTGAAATTTCTGATTTTCCGTAGCGCAAGCATCTTGCCTGCTGAGTCTGGACGGGCCAGATGCTCATCCCACAAGAGATTAGAACAAGTTGCCCATTGGGTGAATGTAAGGCTTTTGTATGTAGAGTAGGTGCTGCCTACTCTATTTGAGTTTAGGATTCATAGCCCTACGCAAGCACGTTAAGACAGTTCGTAATGTCAAACCTATCCGTTTTGGGTTTCAGTCACCTGAAATTGTCCTAACCCTCCCATCCGTTGCCATGTTTAAGTTTGGCAAGTTTAAGTTTGGACAACCGATCCTTGGGGGTTCCCTCCAAACCCCCATTGGAGGACGGCTGCGCCCCCAAACCCCCTCCAGACGAGGTAATGGGTGGGAGGTTCGAGGTTTAGGGTTGCTGTTTTTTGAGTAAGAGGGGTAAGAGGGGGGTAGGCTTGGAGTGGGGAGCATTCATTACAGCAATTTTCTTTTGGTTAAGCCACCCTACTCCCTACTCCCCACTCCCTACTCCCCACTCTTCAACCTCACTGTGGTCTACCTATCTGAAATCTGCTGTAAGTGGTGGAGCTAACATCGGGTCAGTTGGGGTTAGAAGAATCCGGTGGATTCGTAGAGTCTTCGTAGGATGGTGAGCAGTTTTTTGTGGTAGTTGAGATCGGCTGACCAGCGTCCGCTGAGGTGGTGGAGATGGGGGGCGATGCCGCGCCGGATGGATGGAAAGCGGGGATCGACGATCGCTTGTACGAGGGGTTGGGTGCTGGCGTAGGCTTTCAGGTGTTGAATGTGGGCCCGAATGCCGATGCGGGGGGTGGAAAAGCTGGCTCCTTCACTGCTGCCGATCGCGGCTAGTCCGCCGAAGTTGTTTTGCTCTGGTTTGAGGGTTTGCCCAAAGCGCAGGAAGTTTGTTTCTAGGCAAAGTTGGGCAAAGGCGATGTCGTAATTTACTCCTTCCAGGTTGGCTTCTTCCCGGTAGAGTTTGGGTAGGTCTGGAAAGCGCGATAGCCCTTCTGCACTGTTGCTTTTGAGGAACATGAGCATCTGCACTTCGGAGGTGACACCCTGCCCCATGATGGATTCAAACTGACTGGGATGAAGGGATAGTGTTGAGCGGAGGCTGAGTCCCTGGGAGAGCAATTCGTTGCTGGGACGGACTGAAATATTGAATTCTCGCAGGTCGATCGCCCGGACAAAGGTTCTGTTGCCGTACCCGATACGGCGAATCGAGTCATCCAGGGGTAGATCAATTCCTAGCTGATCAATTAAGTCTACTGGGATGTAAGCGTTGCCGTGAATTAAAATGCCTTGTTCATCGGTGGCGGCCCCGTTGAGGGTGAGATCGATCGGACTGTATTCTGTGCTGGTATCTGGCTCAGACTCTGAGAAGGTGAGAGAGACAACCGATCGGCTCCAGTTTGCCAGGCCCTCGGCGATGCCAAAGGCGGTGTCTTGACGTTGGGCTTGCAGGATGCGGCGATCGTCGGGATGGGCGAATGAACCGACTTCAAGCAGTAAGGACGGGATAGATACTTGACGACAGAAGGTGAACTGACCTAAAGGAGCATGAATATCTGGCTTGGCTCCACGGCTGGCTAACTGGGGAACACGCCGGAGATAGGCTTGGAGAAGCTGCTCTGCCTGGGTTCTGCGGGTTTCGTTATGAGTAATGTAAAAGACGGCTGCACCGCGAGTTAGCTCGGTTAAGGGGTTCGCGTGAACTTCTAAGGCAACATCTCCGGGACGGGCATGGCGGTTGATCCAGCGCACCGTTTCAGGTGTATCCAAATCGTCTGGAACTGTCAGGGCTTCATAGTTGCGTGATCGCAGGTTTTGCACGATTAAATCTCGCGCTACCATCATTTCTTTGACTGCGGTAATGGCTAATACAATTTCATTGCGATCGCCTTGCCCAGGGAAATCTGTCCGTCCTGCTGATATAAAAATCTGTCCCATTTGCTCTGCCATCCTCTTCGTTTCACTGCTCGATCGCATCCCAAACCAGCTTCAAGCCCTTGTCTTTATTTATAAAAATTAATAAAGGCTTACATCAATGCGATACATTTGAACTATATAAAAATATTCTCGGAGATTTTTGCTGTGTGCCTGCTGCATTTTTCCTATAATTCAGAGCCACAATTTAGATCACGCTACGGGTAGCGGTTAACTAGCCAAACTTAGGCTAATATAACGCCATATCAACGAAATGGATTGGTTAATTCTCCCCTATGGACATTCCTCGCCTGCACCCTGACACCATTGATGACGTAAAGCATCGCGTTGATATTGTTGATGTGGTTTCTGAACATGTGGTTCTGCGGAAGCAGGGGAAGGATTTTGTTGGGTTATGTCCGTTTCATGATGACAAGTCCCCTAGTTTTAGTGTCAGCCCAGGTAAACAGTTTTACTACTGCTTTAGCTGTGGAGCAGGGGGAAATAGCATTAAGTTTTTGATGGAGTTGGGCAAGCGATCGTTTGCGGATGTGGTGCTGGATTTGGCCAGACGCTATCAAATTCCGGTAAAAACGCTGGAGCCAGCCCAACGGCAGGAGTTACAACGCCAGATTTCTTTGCGGGAACAGCTTTATGAGGTGTTGGCTCTAGCGGGACGGTTTTATGAACATGCGTTACAGCAGTCTCAAGGGGAAGCGGCTCTTACCTATTTAAAATCGCGCCAACTATCAAACGAAACGATTCAGCAGTTTCAACTGGGCTACGCTCCGGCGGGATGGCAAACGCTGTACGGCTATTTGGTGGAGCAAAAACGCTATCCGGTGGAGCTGATTGAAAAAGCAGGGTTAATCATTCCGCGTCAGGGAGAGCGGGGGTATTATGACCGCTTTCGCGATCGGTTGATGATTCCAATCCATGACCTGCAAGGACGGGTGATTGGGTTTGGCGGACGGGCTTTGGGCGATGAGCAGCCCAAATATCTCAATTCACCGGAAACCGAGCTATTTGACAAGGGCAAAACGTTGTATGGTCTGGACAAGGCCAGAACGGCGATCGCCAAGCAGGATCGGGCGGTTGTGGTGGAAGGCTATTTTGATGTGATTGCTTTACACACGGCTGGCATTACGAATGCAGTCGCCTCCTTGGGAACTGCCTTTAGCCTGGCGCAGGTCAGGCAACTCTTGCGCTACACCGAATCCAAGCAGGTGATTCTCAACTTTGATGCCGATGCCGCCGGAACAAAAGCTGCGGAACGGACGATCGGCGAAGTGGCAGATTTAGCCTACCAGGGTGAAGTCCAACTGCGGATTCTCAATATTCCCGATGGCAAAGATCCCGATGAATTTCTCAGAACCCATTCCCCAGAAGAGTATCAAACGCTCTTGGAGAGTGCCCCCCTCTGGCTAGATTGGCAAATTCAGCAGGTGCTAGCCCAAACCGACTTAACTCAGGCGGATCAGTTTCAGCAGTCTACCCAGGAAATCGCCAAATTACTGGGCAACCTCCCCAATGCCACCCTGAGAACTCACTACATTCACCAATGTGCTGAGCGTCTCAGCCAGAACAATGCCCGTCTCGCTGTCCAACTGGAATCTGATTTGCGTACCCAGGTCAGAGGGCAACGGTGGCACGGACGATCGCAAAAATGGCAGCGACCCAGCGATCGTACCCTCCTGGAAGAATCAGAGGCTCAGCTATTACGCCTTTACCTGCACATGCCTGACTATCGTTTGCTAATTAAGGAATCTTTAGAAGAACGCGATCTCGATTTCAGCCTGGGCCATCATCGCTTCCTTTGGCAGCAAATTATGCAGATTGAAGAGACAGTAGGTGAAGCAGGACTCGCCACAAATCAAAGAACCAGCAGGCATCCCTCCACCCTCGATACCGAGCTTGAACCACTGATTCCCTTTGATCATCTTGATCATCATTCCCACTCCCCACTCCCCACTCC
>PVWD01000428.1 GCA_003003615.1 filamentous cyanobacterium CCP2
CTTAATTGCAGACTGATGCAGCATAGACTGGAGAAGCCGATCGTCGCTGACCAGTAAAATCAAGCCAGACGGCTGCTTGGGGGTAGATGAAACCTGTTCTGCCATGGTGAAAGGAGGAAGAGATGCGGATGACTGTTTCGGTTGGGAAAATTGCGCTTGGGAAAATACTGTGTTAGAAGTTCTGCTCATCGGTTATTCACTTGTACTTAATGAAGGGGTTAGCCAGTGAAAGGAAACAAATCAAAAAAACAAATCAAAAAAAATTAAAGAAGATAAATCAAGGAAAGCAGCACGATCGCTTTGCACAAATCTGGGTTTCAGAATGCCCAGGATTACTACTGGCTTTTTTCCCAGCATTGCTCTAAAAACTGTATGAGAACTGGGTCGAGGTCTGGTTGGGATGAAAGCTGAGGAGGTGAGTCGAATATTTCGGTTGATTTTGCGGACGATGAGAGGGGCGGTTGAAGAGGAAAGTTGTCTTGGTGTTCTGTAGCAGTGTGATTGCTGTAAAACTGGGTGAAATGGCCTTTGCTCCAGCACGCATTTAAATGCTCAATACTGTATTGATACCAAAACCAAAACGGATCAACAATTCTAGATTCGGGACAAAACACGAGCTGCAACAGATAAGAACAGAGCGGAAACTTGAAGCGGGAAAAGATTGTCATTTGCCGATTTGCTGTGGATGAAATAATCGATCTACTTTTTGTAGTGTGTTGGCGTGATGATATGGAAAAAACATGAAAAACTTCTGAAGGCTAGCAAGATTCCCACGTTAAAATTTGGGCAATTCGCTGATGGAGCGTGATCGGGTTAAAGGGTTTAGGGATGATACCGGCAATCGCTAAACCGGGAAAGCAGCCAGGTTCCAAGCGATCGGCTTCAGCCGACAGTATAACTACAGGGATAGATTGAGTGACGGGATTCGTCCGCAGTCGTTGCAAAAAATCTAGCCCATTCATTTCTGGCATCATGACATCTAACACGATCGCATCAGGACGATGCGCCATTGCCTGAAGCAACCCCTCTTCTCCCGATACAGCACTAATAGTGTTCCACCCTCCCAGCGTTTCTAAACAGGTTTTCACAATTTCACGCACATGGGCTTCATCATCAACAATTAAAATTTGTCGCTTTGCAGTGGCAGATGCCATGTTAAATTTTGCCTTTCAATGAAGCAAGTATCCTACTGAAAGAAAAGTTTCTAATAAGATGCTTGCAGTGTGAATGACGTTTAGATTAGGCAAAAAATCTGAAAAACTGATGAAGGTTTTCATCAACCCCATCCACAAAAGCAGCATGACAGGACTTACGCAGGCTCTGTTTCATACCGTTAGATTTAGCGTAAGGTGGGCACTGTCCACCCTACAAATGAAGTTTTGCGTAAGTCCTGCATGATTTAAAGAAGCGTGACCAAGAAAAGCGTGATCTACCTAAATTGCAAATAATGCATGACCTCAGCCGTCAACTGAGCAGACAGTTCCAACCGATGTTGTAAATCAACAAGATTACGATATACCCCATAGCGTTGCCGATTTTGCACGATCGCCTTTGCCAGAAATAAATCGATGGCAGGAACACAGGTCAATTGCTGCACGGATGCTGTGTTCGGGTCGATCGGCTGAATCGTATCCAGGCTTTCTGAGTCGTAGTAGCAAAACTGTAAGATTGAAGCGAATGGCTGCAACCGTTGTACAGGCAAGCTTAGAGCCGCTGCAACGTCTTCAATACAGTGAAACGGTACTCCGGTTTGTGTCAATGCTGTTAGCGATCGAGCTTGATGAATGGATAACCCCGGCAACCGCAGCCAATCATCCACACTTGCCCGGTTCACATCAATCCGAATGCCCAACTCCACCGCTAGTCGGATTTCATCTAACGAGCGAAACCGATAATACGGGTCATTAAGAATTTGCGATCGGCGGGAATGATGAGCAGGGGAGAGCCAATTAAAGCGCATGGAAGGGGGAGAGTGGGAAGATAGAGACAAACATTTTGCGTCTGTACAGGAGGGGAAAATGGTGAATTCTTCAGCAAATTCGGTCTAACATCTGCCGCCGTTTTTGTTCAAACTCATATTCGGAAATTAATCCGTCTTGACGGAGTTGGTCTAGCTGGCGCAGGGCATCGGCGATCGTCTCAACCTGAGCTGGCTCAATGCCAGAGGGTTTGCCTTTACTAAGGGAAGATGCATCTTTCGTGGATGAGGGAGCAAGCTGATTGAAGTGTAAATTAAACTCTTCTGGGTCTTGAAACAAGTACCAAACTCCTTCCAGGACACTGGCAAATCGGGGAATCGGAGTTAAAGACAACGCTAAGTAAACAACGCCCCAGCGAGACTGCCCTAAGTAAAACTTGTGTAACCCGGATGGAAAGAAGGGAACAGGAATTGCACTTGCAAAGGCGAGAAGGGCTGCAATTCGACGGTCTTTGGCTTGTGCTGACATGCTGAGAGAGGACGAAAATTTTGCCCTTTCTATCGTATCGGGCTGCACCTAAGATGCCATACTTCAGCACAACTTTTATCATATGGCTTGACGATCGAACCCAGTATCCTAACTGAACTGGCTTGAGTTTGAGTAAAGATCCCGTAAACTTGCCGCAAATAGAAGATGAAGCGATATATTCATATACATGGGCAATGTGGCTGAGCAGTGAGTTCTGTCTTGATCTCTCCATGACTGTTTATGCCAACTGCTTCCAGCTAAAACCGTCTCCGCCTAGTTCAATCTGTTGGTCAGCCAAACGTTTCTAAATCAAATTTGCCTGCATTGCTTGTTACGCCTAACTGACTTGAATGCAGACTGGAAAATGCTTTGTTCAATGCAGTATTGCAGGTTGAGTGTGCCTTAATGTTACTGCTTTAGTGTCACTGCTTTGATGCAGTTGCCTTCAGAACGGTGTTGATTATTCCGCTTGAAACTGAGATATTGACTAGAGTCAGGGTGCAGTTGGGTGCAGGTGCTGGTTAACTAGACTGATGAAGTTTGTGAGACGACCTGCTTGCAAACGTCTTAAGGGGCTGGTTGTGCTGCACTGCAATGATTTAATTTCTGATCGTCTAATAGTCGATCGCCAATTTGAGATCCCTATTATTACTCGTGTGATTTTGTACGAATGTGATTTTGATGAAGGCAGTCCGTTTGCTGCGATCGGAGAGGGAATCAGGAAAGCTTAAATCCTGGAGTAAAGCCCTCAAGGTTTGGTGCATCTGAATGTCATGTTGTAAGCTCCGGTTTATCCGTATCCTGAAATACGGTGGTTTTTAGCCACAAATGGCAATTCTAATTAATAGAACTTTTTAGGCTCGAAGAGATTTTGGCAATGACGCAGATATTTTTCCCAGAATGGCTAAATCAATTTTCAACGAATCCTTATGCTGTCCTGGGATTGTCTGTGGCCGCAGACGATCGCCGTGTGCTGAAACGTTACCACGCCATTGCTAAACGTCTACACCCTGATAGCGACCCGATCGCCGATGGAGCCATGCGCGATCGAGCAAGTCAAATGCTGGCACGGTTGGTTAACCCCGCTTATCAACGCCTGAAGCAAGAAAAAACGCGGGCCGAAGAAATAGCAATCCTGCGTTTAAGGGCAAAATCATTGAGCCGTGAAGGAGGCATTTTACCCAAGAGTGAGGTTGCCCAACAACTCCTGAAGATGCCACCGCAAGAGGTAGATGTCTTTTATGAGCAGACAATTGCAAGCCTTGCAGAGTCTCAATATCATCCGCTCAGCCAGTTTGAGTACATCACCCAGCAAATTGCCGAGCTAAATGTCCTGTATCTCCACCTCAAGGCCAACGAACCCACCCTGCGAGAAAAGCCGACGGGCATTATGTCCGCTAAGCAAGCAAAACCAGCCCAATTCACGCCCTCCACCGTTGAAACGGCCCAAATTGCAGTTAGCTATGCCCAACGCCACTACGATCGCGCTAAACAGTACGCCAAGCAAGAAGTGTGGCAGCAAGTTGTTCTGGAACTGCGGGATGCGATCCGGCTGGAACCCAACCGCAGCGAGTATCACTCATTATTGGCAACAGCCTACCTGATGCAGCATCTAACGGGCATGGCTAAGGTGCATTTTCGACAGGCTCTCAAATTCAACCCGAATGATCCGCTGG
>PVWD01000429.1 GCA_003003615.1 filamentous cyanobacterium CCP2
GAACTTGAATCGGCTCTCGTCGCTTCCACCACTACCAACCTGGTGGCTGTCTTGCCCTTCCTGCTGATTGGTGGATTTGTTTCGCTGCTGTTCAACGAACTGATTCTGACCATTAGCTTTGCGGTTGCCGCCTCGCTGGTGGTGGCTTTAACCGTTGTGCCCATGTTTACATCGCGCTTATTGGCAGTGCGTTGGTCAAGTGGTGTCAGCGAGTTTTGGCTGCTGCGATCGTTTCGGCAACGGCTGGACGGGCTACGGCGAAACTATCGGGGGGTGTTGGCAAGAGTGATTCGGCATCGAGTTTGGGTGATTGGACTGGCGGTGCTGCTTTTAGGAGGCGGTAGCCTGCTAATGGTGAACCAGATTCCCCAAGAAATTTTGCCCAGCATTAATACAGGGCAAGCTCGTTTGTTTGCTCAGTTTCCCCCTGGAACAACTTTGGAAGCCAACCGCCGAGTCATGGCAACGGTAGACCAACTCCTCGTGGAACAACCCGAAGTTGAGTATGTTTTTTCAACCTCAGGCGGCTTTCTGTTTGGCAGCAACACCACTGAAAACCCACTCCGGGGATCAAGCACCATCACCCTGCAACCGGGAACAAATGTAGCTGAGTTTGTCGATCGCATGACCCGTGAACTCAATCAGTTAAACCTCGTAGACACCCGTTTGCGCTTGACTCCTGAATCCGTCCGAGGGTTAGTTCTCAACAACTCACCGATTCGCGGGGCAGAAATTGACCTGGCGTTACAGGGACAGGATGAGCAAACCCTACGGAGAGCCGGATTTCAGGTTTTGTCTGCCCTGGATGAGCAAGCAAGCTTAGCTCGGTATCGTCCCGATGCTGACCAACCCCAACCTGAGGTGCAAATTCGCCCGGATTGGGAACGGGCTGCGGCCTTGGGATTAACAGCCCAGGAAATTGGCGACACGATTCAAACGGCAATTCAAGGTTCAGTACCCACCCAACTGCAACGGGGCGATCGGCTGGTGGATGTCCGGGTACAGTTGCCCGAACAGGCGATCGAGCGTCCAACTCAATTGCGTCAACTTCCCTTATTTACCAACGGTAATCAGTTAGTGCGGTTGGGCGATGTGGCGCAAATTGAAACGGGTGAATCTCCGGCAGAAATTCAGCGGATTAATCAACGGCAGGTGTTTTTGATTGCGGGAAACCTGACGGATGGAGCCAGCTTAGGGGCAGCTTTGAATGAAGTCGATCAGGTCTTGGCGACGATCGACCTCCCGGAAGGGGTGACGCTGTTGCCCAGTTCCAGTGCCGAAAGCAACCGGGAAATTCAGGCTTCGCTGGGCGTTTTAGGTGGGCTAGCCGCCTTCCTGGTATTTGTCGTCATGGCAGTGCAATATAACTCCCTGATTGATCCCCTGGTCATCATGGTGACAGTCCCCTTTGCACTAGCAGGTGGAATTTTGGGCTTGTTCATTACCCAAACGGCGATCGGGGCTACGGTGCTGGTGGGTGCGGTGTTACTGGTGGGGATCGTGGTCAATAACGCGATCATTATGGTGGAATTGGCTAACCAAATCCGGCAGCAGGAGCAGGTGGATCATGCCACTGCCATCTTAAAGGCGGCCCCTGAACGGTTACAGCCGATCTTAATGACCACCATCACCACCGTATTGGGCATGTTTCCCCTGGCTTTGGGCATTGGCGAAGGTTCAGAATTCCTCCAACCCCTTGGCGTAGTGGTCTTCTCCGGTCTGTCGGTGGCTACTTTACTCACCCTGTTTTTGATCCCCTGTTTCTATACGCTCTTTCACGATCGTCGTTGGTCAAGATACCAAAAAAGGCTGCTCGGACGAGTCCAAGGCAGCCAGTCAAGATTCAAGGAAGGGGTTAAGCGTTGAAAGCGGGAGTTATTAATTGGTAATGGGTAATCGGTGATTGGTAATTGATAGTTGGATAATTAAGAGCGGGAGCAAGTTCTTTTCTTAGAACTTTGGATTAAATAACCTGTGCGATCGTTCTGCTGGGTTGACTGGGCGGGCAAGATGCCAACCTCACAAGAATTACAGTCTATTTAATTTCCCTTCTTTAGCGATTACCGATTACCGATTAGCCAAAGCTTCCACCAAGACACCGATCGCGATCCAGTATTACTAACAATACTGGCTGACATCTTCACCGCATTCGTCTGCCAGGTAGCAGAGGGCGCGGAATCTTAGCCCCACAAACTGTTCGTAGAAAGGATTCAGCTTGCACAAGGGCGGAATGTGGGCGATCGTGCGATCGAACAGCTTGATATCTCGCTCGAAGGGGCACTGCGCTGGGATCAGCTTGATGACAGAATGGGCAAATTTGGGGTGGCGAACATCAAGATTGTCCAACCAGTTGCGGATGGGTTGCAGTGGATTCGCACAAACGGAATTTCGGTTGGAGCGTAATGCAGATGAAAGATTCATATTGCACCTTTGAAAACTCTGTGAAACGACGAGAAGCGTGCGCTCCAAAATTTGGCTATGAAAGCCTAAATGAGTTGAAAACATAGTTCTGACTTGACTACCAGCATAGGCAGGGGATCAAAGCGATTGGTTAAAGAAACCAAAAACCCTCCTGAGTCCTAGCTAAAGATCTGATGAATTCCTAACTTCTCATGGGTCTGAGAACAGGACGGGGTGAAGCTGACGGAATATTCTGTCGCGTCAGATACGAACTTAAGGCATAAGCGACATCTTCACGGGTCATGGGGCTAAGCGGCTCAATTTGGTTGTGGTCTTTGAGATTGACAAAACCTTCATGGATAGCCGTTGCCATTGATTTTCTAGCCCAACCTGGAATTTTAGATGCATCAGGATAGGGAGCCAGAACCTCGTCAATGGCTTGTTCTGAAAATTGAAAGACTCCGTGAGCTTGGGCAAAGATGGCGAAGGCCTCCGCTCTGGTGATCCGTTGATCAGGGTAAAACCGTCCTTCACGGTAGCCCGTCATAATGCCGTTACGAAGGACAAGCTGAATGTCATGATATGCCCAGTGGGAGGGCGGCACATCTTCAACATTGAGCAAAACGTGATGTTCAATATGACGCTGGTTGAGCCGAAAGGTTTTAACCAAAATGCTGGCTAGTTCGGCACGGCTGACCGCTTCATCTTCGCGAAATTCTCCATCGGGTGACGGAGACATCAGCCCTGATGCAAACACTTCCTGTATGGGGTCACGGGGAGAAGACTGCACCTGGGCTACAGCAGCAAGCCCTGTGAGCAATATGGTCAATGAAAGGGCACTGACAAACCGCTCCATCGGAATCACTCCTTAACCACACCATGAGCAGCAACCACACCTGATTGGCAATCGCTACTGACTTTGTTCACCTTTGGGGAAGCGGTTACTTAACCCCAGTTCTGTTATGCACCCTGCAACCCTGTGATGAACTCATTGATGTGACAGTATCTTCTCTGCACCCCGTAAGAATTCCTCTTTAATGTTGACGAACAATATCGACGATCGGCTTCATTCAGTGGAATTATCCAAGTGGGTGAAAAGGATGGAGAAACGCAAAATTTTGCAGTTGTGCAAAAGAATTTAAGTTCTCATTCCTCAGAGCAAAATGAAAAACGTCCCAACTTCGGAGAGTTCAGGTAAACTCTTCACGATAGGGGACAATAAGCAGACACAGCAAGTTTAAATCCATCGTGGCACAGGTTGTTCTAGAAAACATTTACAAAAGTTTCCCGCATCGTCATGGCGATCGGCTGGTTCATGCGACATCGGGTAGTGTAAACCCGTCTTCGGCAGAGCGGGCGAGCCAAGGTGTTAGTGTGCTGCGGCGAATTGATCTGACTGTGCAAGATGGCGAATTTATGGTGCTGGTAGGGCCGTCTGGCTGTGGCAAAAGTACTCTATTACGGCTAATTGCTGGCTTGGAAACCTTGACGGGCGGCAATATTTGGGTGGGCGATCGGCTGATTAACACGCTTCCGCCGAAACAACGGGACATTGCAATGGTGTTTCAAAGCTATGCCCTGTATCCTCATATGACGGTGTATGACAACTTGGCGTTTGGGCTACGGCGATCGGGAATGGGGAATGGGGAGTCGGGAGTCGGGAGTCGGGAATGGGGAGTCGGGAATGGGGAGTTGCGA
>PVWD01000430.1 GCA_003003615.1 filamentous cyanobacterium CCP2
AAACATTACGTCCAGACGGGGTAATCGTGCTGGCAGAAACGATCGCTCGGCAAACGCAGAGGCTTTATGGTTTAATTGATCCAAAACATATCAGCCCCAAGCTTTACAAAAAATGGGTAAAGGCAGAGGAAGCCATTTATCATGATTCAACGAATCCAATGGTGAATTGGGATGCGAAGGATATTGCTTTGCTGTTTGAGAAACATCACTTACATCCTCAATTTCAAATCGATTCCATTCAAACCGAACTGCAAATCACTGTCTCCTTGCTCGATCGTTGGTTCACCCCCAATCCCGATCGCCCCAGTTATATTGATCAAATCTCTCATCATCTATCAGAATCTGAACTGGAAACCATTCGAGACGTATTTTATCGGTTTCTCAAGAATCAATCCGTGAACTGGGCAGGAACGATCGGGTTTTATCAAGCGACTCATTCCTGAAATAGGAAAGATGCAAATTATTGTAAAAATTATGCTGTTTTTGCAAAGATTCCCGTTCCCCTGAGCAAGTCGAGAAAGGTAAACACCGTTGGCGGATGCATCACCGTTGCCATCACTGCTGCACCAATACTTCGCTCTAAGGGAACAGGTAACGATCGCACTTGCACCCCTTCTGGAATGGGCATTGCGGCTAACCGAGGCAAAATGGCAGCCCCTAAACCCTGTGCCACCATACTAACGATCGTAGAATCTTCTTTAATTTCGTACGCCACCTTAAAGGATTGACCCCACTTGGCCCAGTGGCTTTGCACCACTGAAGTACATTCGCCGTAGTTCAGCAAAATAAACGAGTAGGCTGACAGTTCCTCCCAGGTCAGCTTTTCTGGAACGATCGCCGATTCAGGCAGCAACACCACAAATTCATCTCTGGCAATCTCCCAGGTTTCCAACTCTTCAGACGATCGCGGTAAAGGAACTAATCCAATGTCCACTTTGCCCTCGCGCAAGGCCTGCTCCACTCCGGTGGGATCATCTTCCACCAAAGACACCTCCACATTGGGAAAGCGGTGGCTAAAACGGGCAATCAGAGGCGGCAATAAGTGGGTAGCAGCACTGCGGAAAGAAGCAATGCGAACTCGTCCTCCATCTAACCCCTTCGCCCGACTAATTTCGTCCTCCATGTCTTCGCGCACCTGCAAAATTTTTTGGGCATGGTGAATTACCCGCTCTCCAATCAAGGTGGGATGCGCTCCAAACCGTCCGCGTGTCAACAACGATACCCCCAGTTCATCTTCTAGGGCCGCAATGGCCCGACTGACTGCCGCTTGGGAAATATCCAGCTTTAGGGCAGCCGACGAGAAGTTTCGGCACTCTACGACCGTGAGCAAAACCTGTAGGTGAAAAATGTTCATCTAGTCGATCGATTCGATTTTGAGATAGATACAAATCGCAATCTGTTTTGATTCAGCCCCATGCCCAGCGTTAAGTTAGATGGACATTGGTCAAGGGATTGAAACATACCCATCTACCAATCCTGTCGTCTAGTACACCTTCTTGCTGTCATGTTTGAACTGATTCCTTACGAAAAGTTTAGAGATACGCCTAGCGTTCGGTTTTTCGATATCACCATTGCTAACTCCAATGCTCGCGACTTAGTGTTTCACGATGGGCCCGCCACAAGCCCCAACAACAGCCCTGAAGGATACTGGCAATTTTATCTTCACCCTAACCAAGAGGATAACCTTCTGGCTCTAACCGGAGGACGAACATTTTATTTAATTAATTTTTCTTGGCAGCAGCCCTTTCATATCGTTCGCTTAGAAGCCAACGGAGCCATTCTTCGGATTCCGCCTGGCACATTCCACCGATCGGTGTCTGACCCAAACGGCTCCCTCGTTCTGAATCAGGCTGTTCGTACTGCCAGTGCCACCGTTGAAAGTGAGTTCCGCGTTTACAACAGCTACGAAATTCCTCGCCTGCTAAAAACCACCTCCGAAGCAGCCCCCCCTCCGATGCTGCATGGGGTCGATCGCTCCAAGTTGCGGGCCGCATAAGTCATAAAAACCATACTGTAAAGGGTAAATCGCTTTTAATGCCGGTTTTGATGTAAGCGGTTTACCCGATTCCCCCAAATGGGGACTTGACTTTAATTTGATAGTTTTGTTACCTTTGCTAGTAAATCTGCAAAATTTAGACGCGCCAGCCATGTCTCAACCTGCGTTTTACTTTTATTTTTGGTTTATGGAGGTTCACCCGGAGTGAGTCCAACGTCGTATGGAACTTCTAGGTGAACCGCAAAGACTGGCTCTTGCGGTTTTTATTTTGTTTCGTTGAGCAACTGTAGATCGTTTTAAATTCATTTCCATTGCTTCCCATGAACACCCAGCGTCCCGTTTACTTTTTTAGCTTTTACTTTTTCTGGCTCAGTTACAGTCCTGGGTGAGTTGTTCATGCGAAAGCACGCAAAGCCTGGGACTGGAAACGGTTCCAGGCAATTTTTTTTCGATTCCCCATTCCCCATTCCCTCATTCTCTTAAAGGAGTTTTCCATGCAGAAAGCAAAACTGACCCTCAAATCCAGCCCTGATCACAAAACGATCGTTCAGTTGTCCGATCGGGTTTCAGTGGGCGGGCAAGACCTGCTGATTGTGGGCGGCCCCTGTTCCGTTGAAAGTCAAAACCAAATGGAAATCATTGCCAACCGCCTTGCAACTGCTCCCGTCCAAGCATTACGAGGCGGTGTTTATAAGCCCCGAACTTCACCTTATGATTTTCAGGGAATGGGGCTGGAAGGGCTGAAAATTCTGGAATCAGTGCGCGATCGGTATGGAATGCCGGTGATTACTGAGGTTATGGCAATTTCTCAAATTGAAGAAATCGCGGCTCATGCTGATGTGCTGCAAGTGGGTAGCCGCAATATGCAAAATTTTGACCTGCTCAAGGCTTTGGGCGAGGTAGAGAAGCCCGTTTTGCTCAAGCGCGGACTGGCTGCCACCTTAGAGGAATTTGTGATGGCGGCAGAATATATTATGAGTTATGGCAATGCCAATGTCATTTTATGTGAGCGTGGCATCCGTAGTTTTGACTCCTACACGCGCAATGTCCTGGATTTGGGTGCAGTAGCTGCTTTAAAACAGATCACCCACCTGCCAATTTTGGTTGATCCCAGCCATGCAACGGGCAAACGGGAACTAGTGGCAGACTTGGCGCGGGCGGCAGTTGCCTGTGGAGCCGATGGCATCATGGTTGAGTGTCATCCTGAACCTGAAAAATCTATCTCCGATGCGCGGCAAACCCTTTCCCTGGAAGACATGATTCATTTAGTGCGGAGTTTGGAACCGATCGCCACTGCGGTGGGCAAATCCATTCCTCCTGGAGCCGGGATTGTTCCCCGGCTTTCGCTTGTGTAGGGCAAAATCTAAATTCAGCAAGCAAGACATTTGCGCTACGGAAAATTGGGGATTTCGGCTTTGAGCGGTCTGTTTTGCCAGAGCATCTCCCGCTCGATCGCATTAGCGGTATACTCAACTCAATCTTGCCTTGATCAAGTCCCTCTCAATCTCTGAGTTTGCAAACGCTATGCAAATCGGCCCCGGATTTCTGCCCACCTTCCTCTACTACTTCACAGGTGCCACCATCATTTTCACCCTGCTGGCCGTAAAAGGGTTAGGGCTGGGGCTGAGTACGGGTGTCCCAGAGCAGTTGGGGTTGGTGGGTGGCTTAGTTGCCGGAGGGTTTGGAGCCTACATGAACCAAACCACCTCTTTCTCAGTGCAGTTTCGCGATCGCAAAAAATTCCTCAAAGAACTGGATACTGCGTTACGCGAACTTGGATACGAACAAACCTCTGAAATAGAAAGCGTTCAGGTTTATGAGCGATCGTCCTTTCGCAAACTATTCTCCGGCAAGATCTATGTCCAGCTTGAGGGAAACAGTGCGACGATCGCCAGCCGAGCTTCTAATACACGGCAGTTGCGGAATGTCATTGGATAAGGAGCAAATTCGGTTTTAGCGGGATGAACTTAGCAGGATGAACTTAGTCCGGCAACACCAATTCTGTAAGCTAGAAGATACTGTCGAGTTGTATTTCCAAAATTGATTCTGCTGCTCTTGCTTACTCTGTCGCTCATTGGGGC
>PVWD01000122.1 GCA_003003615.1 filamentous cyanobacterium CCP2
ATATCAGGCAAAGGGAAAGGCGGAAAAATCGATCGGCTGGGGTGGGGTAGGTGAGGAAACATGCTACGAATCAGGCATATCAAGCGGTGAAGCTCTTGTGGTAAACTCTCGGCGTAAATTGTCTTGTTTTGCAAGATTGAGGAGTGTTTTCATCTGTGAATTTTATGAACTTTAATGACAAAACAATTAGGCGGATTGGGTTTGTTTCCCTTGTAGCCGCAGCCACCCTAGGGCTAGAACAACCGACGCTCGCCCAAGAACCAGGCTTTACCCCAGCACCAGAAGCTCCAACGCGCCAAGTTTCCCCTGCTGCCGCCGAAGATATTTCTACTTTTGAGCGTCCCAGCTTAATCGGTGCTTGCCGTGCCACCAATCGCGTTGTGGAAATATTTGCCGACTCCAACCTTTCCCCAGTGAACCGGATTGGAACATTTGGACCCAGAACTCCCGTTACCCTCACAGGCGTATTGCGGCAGGGTCGCGCCCAGGTGTATTACCGCCCAAGCCCGACGGCAGATATCCGAGTGGTTGGCTGGGTCGATGCGGCTTTTCTAACTGGATGTGATCAGCCTCCACCCGTCGAGCAGGTTTGTTTTCAAGTGTTGCCCGCCAATGGGTTAATTGCCCGTGAAGCTCCCAATGGGGCGGCTCAGCGCACTCCAACTGGCTTATTGGATGGCCCAGCAGGCGGTTCCCAGGTCTTTTCAACGACCAACCCACCCACCCGGCAAAATGCAGGCAGCTACGTTTGGATGCAGGTTCGCTATACCAGCCTCACGAATGCCACTCGGACAGGTTGGATTGCGGAACGGTTAATTGGTGGCGGGTTTAATATCACACCTTGCAACTAGAGTTGCGCTTGGTAATGGGTAATGGGTAATTGGGACAGCACAATCTGCATTGTTCTGCCGATCGCCATATCCTTGAGCCATTCCGACGACATCTTGATCCTAACCTCACCCCTATTCCCTACTCCCTACTCCCTACTCCCTATTTTCCCAACTCCCCTTCCTCCTTCACCAAAAGCACCACTGCATAGGCGGCGATTCCTTCTTCCCGTCCTGTTGGCCCTAATTTCTCATTCGTTGTGGCTTTGATGCCGATCTGGTCTGCGGGAATGTTTAAGACGGTTGCCAGTCGATCGCGCATGGGCTGAAGGTGGGGCTTGAGTTTGGGGCGTTCCGCGACGATGACCGAATCCAGGTTGCCAATTTTCCACCCTTTGGCATGGATGAGTTGATTCACCTGCGCTAGTAGTTTGAGGCTGTCGGCTCCGGCCCATTGAGGATCGGTGGGGGGAAAGTAATGCCCAATATCGCCAAGGCTCAAGGCTCCCAGCATGGCATCCATCACGGCATGGGTTAAAACATCTGCATCGCTGTGACCCAGCAGACCCAATTCATGGGGAATGTTGACACCCCCTAGAATGAGCGGACGATCGCGAACTAAACGGTGGATGTCATAACCGTTGCCAATCCTAATCATGGCTTCCCTTGCTGGATGATTCGATAACTGCACGTTCAATCATTGCACATTCCATTGCACATTCCCTGACGTGCCAGCCCGATCGCCATCAGGAGGCTAATTACTTTCCGCTTGCAGCCGAGCCGATTCACTATTTTGACGGTAGACGGCGACCCGGTCTTGGGCCACCTCATAACGCGGGTCATCCGGGGAAATTTGGCTCATTAAATCAGAGGCCTGTTGCCATTGTTCTGCCAAGGCCTGCCATTCTGCCGGAGTTTCAGCCTGTTGCCCCGCTTGTACCGCAGCCTCCGCCAGCCGCACCGCATCTGCAAATGGGTCTGATGTGCCCGAAGTGCCAGGAGCCACCTGAATCAGGCTGGGATTGGCTTCACTATTGGCTTCACTATCGGCTGCATTATCGGCTGCATTATTCTCATCCACTGCTTCCGATGGCGTTTCGGTTGCCACCTGCGAATTCGATCGCTCTAGCCAGTTATATACTGTCCAGCCCACCAGCAATAGAAAAATACTCAGGCTCGCTCCCCCAATCAGACCTCGCCAAAACAGGCGTTTTTCACGAATAAACCGGGAAGGAGATTTCTTTGGGAAGCCCGCCTTTGGATCAAGCGGCTGCCGTTCCCCCAAATCTCGAAAAAAGCGGCGGATGGGGTTTGGCCGGTTTAAAACAATTTCTTCAGACCAAAGCAGTTGGTTGATGCCATCTCGTTGGATTTCTTCTAGCCAAAGCAGTTGTTGTTCTCGGACAATTCGACTATTAATTTTTACTCGCCGAATTTGTCGCGGTTGCAGGGACTCTAAAATCTGACGAATGTTGGGCACAAGGACGGTTTGTTCCAACTGTTCGGGCTTGGGGGCTTCACACAAAAGCTGTAGGACACCCTGCTCAAAAACGGCTCTCGTGCGAACACCAGAGTCAGCTAAGTTGTCATTTAGGACTTGAATAATCGCAGAAACGCTGCCTTGACGTGCTTGCCTTGCGATATCGTTTATCGAATCGACCATCATTCACCGACATGTGTTGGGTATGAGAACCCCTAACGTTGTACGCCTTTTTATTCAAAACATGAAGTCGTTGATACTAAAAATAACCTTTTTTTTTGCTTTTTCGATAGATTTGGTTCTTACCTTTACAACAAAATCTTTCTACGTTCGCTTTTATCCTTTCTCTAGTTGCCGTTATCCGTTCCCCAAATGGCTATAGTCATTAAATCGGCGAATTTGCCACAGATCCGTATTAAAGCGGTTTTGATCGGTGCGTTGCCAGCGCGATCGATCGATCCAAAATTCAAATAAAGCGGTGTTATGGGCATGAAGTCGCCAAGAGCGATCGCAGCCCATTAATTCTGAGATGAGGTGTTGCACAATCCAGCTATGGGTAATAATCCAAATTTGTTCACCGTTGGTGTGGCGATCGAGCAGGCGTTGGATAAATTGGTGCGATCGGTTTCGGGCTGCCTGTAGGGATTCGGCTCCAGGAATCGGAATCCAATCGGGGGAAGATTCGAGGGTATGGCATAGGTCTGGGTATTTTTCCCGTGCTTCTGCCCAGGTCAACCCTTGAAAAATCCCGTTCTGATGTTCTTGTAATTCATCGGCATACTCGACAGTGATGTCACCGTCTCTCGTTTGGAACGTTTGGGTGGGATGCGCTAGGGCAACTTCGGTAGGCAGATGAGGCTCAGAGATGCGATCGGGTTCAACCAAATGGCTTGCATCCCCTGTGAGGGGAACCAGTTTTTCGATCGGCCCATCCCCTTCACCATCGATCAGATCACTAATATTAGACGGCAAGGGGTCTATCAAAAATCGTGCCAGCAAAATCTCAGTTGTTTGAACGGTGCGCTTTAAAGGACTCGTATAAATATAAGACGGCCGCCACCCTTCATTGAACAATCGCTGCGCTAGTTTTTCTGCCTGATGTTTACCTTCATCGGATAGCTCAAATTCACCTTGCCCCTGCATCCGCTTCTGTTGATTACCGATCGACTGTGCATGGCGGACAAAGAGAAGCTTAAGTGGCTTCATAAGGTTAAATGTTTTGCAAATCAATAAAAGAGATGCAGGAATCATATAGCAATCTGCAAATCTATCCAATATGCTTGCAGGATTCGCCTTTGATCAAATTGGAACCTTTGTACTAAAGAGGTGAGAACAAAATTCGGTATAACTAAGTTGCCCTTGTGATTGCAAATGCTAATCATGGGTGAGATGGGTCATCTATCTCTCCGGATGAAACTGCCCATGTTTAGATGAATAAATAGGATAATCTTGAAATAAATAAGATGTCACTGGTATTGAAGCATGCGGGTAGGCAGCGAACAGTCGGATAGATTGGCAAGATAGCAATTGCAATTTAGATCAAATCCATTCAGGCGAATATCCAGACAGCCGGGTAAGTGAGCGTTCCGTGAGAATTGCCTTTTGCCATTTTTAGGTGTCTGGTCACGAAGCCGACTTGATGGCATCTCACTCGATCGACGAACAGACCAAAGACATAATTGTTCATGCTGAAATGACCCGCTCTGCGAAATTTGCTAAAGCGGCTTGCAGGCGATCGAAACCATTCATTCTTTTTGATAAGATTTCACCTGCTAGAGAAGGCTAGGCGTTAGAAATGATGACAGAATCTTCAAACGACACAGGAAGCACACTGGAACAGACAAGACCCAACACGTCGTCTGTAACGCTTCAAGAAAAAAAATTGACATCGAATTGAAAATACTCATGCCAATTCTGTCATCTAGGAAATAGAATGAATGGAAACTGTTTTGTGTTTAGTGAATCAAAAATGGCAACTTCAGCAAATCGACGAATCAAGTCCGCGAATGTCACAAATCAAGCGATCGATCAGGCCAATTCACTGCTCCAAAACCTGCCAGAAAAACCCAAGGAAGTCATGTCACTGCGAGAGGCAGTTGATGAACTTCAGGAAGACATTCGGGCAGCTTTGGGGAAAGGCTACAGCTATGATGAGATTGCAGATATTCTCTCCAGCAATGGCATTGAAATCAGTGTGACAACGCTCAAACGGTATGCCCCTGCCGGTCGAGGCAAACGGAAAGCCACCGCTACCAAAACTCGGAGGCGGACACGTAAAGGAGAGGATGATTCTTCCGCACTCGACGAGGTAGACGGTGTTGATTCAGATGTGACCGAATCATCTGATGCTCCTGCTAAAACGACTCGGAAACGAGGACGGTCGGCCGCTCAAACAAAAGCTGAACCGACAGCAGAAGTCACCGAAACCGAACCCAAAACCACGGGTAGAGGCCGTCGTCGGACAACGAGTGATGCATCTCCAACGAAAGCGAAGAGAACTACAACTCGTTCAACAAGCCGTCGTCGCAAGTAGTTTTGCAAGCAGTTTGTTTGCAAGCTGTCTGCGGCGTTCGTTATCCTCACACTTCTCTTAATTACACTAGTCCCGATCGCAATGCCACAACGGCAGCTTGAACGCGATCGTCTACGGCTAGTTTGTTCATGATGCTGCGAATGTGTGCCTTTACCGTACTAACGCTAAGGTAAAGTTCTGCTGCGATTTCAGGATTCGATCGCCCTTCCACGATGAGCTTTAGAACATCTAGCTCTCTGGCGGAAAGCGGTTGAGTTTTGTGTTTCGGTAAAGGCGGTTGCAGCTTGTCTAAAACTCGTCGGGCAATTTGTGGATCAAGATAAATCGCTCCCTCTTGAGCGGTTGATATTGCCGTGAGTAATTTTTCGATGCCAATCCCCTTAATACAGTATGCGTCTGCTCCACTGGAGAGAGCCGCGATCGTTTCATGCTCTGTATTATGGGAAGTTAAAATCACCACGCGGATTTCTGGTGTTGTTGCCTTGATTTGTTGAGTTGCGGCAATGCCATCGAGCTGAGGCAACCCAATATCCATCACAATTAGGTCGGGGTTCAGTGTGCGTGCCGCTTCAATGCCTGAATACCCGTCGCCAGCCTGCCCGATGATATCCAGGTGAGGATATTCTGATAGCAGTTGGCATAAACCTAACTGCATCACTGGGTCATCTTCTACAATAAGGACTCTAAGGGGTGACGATTGTGTCTCAATCAGTTCATTACCTGATTCATCGAAATCATTCACCTGGTTATTAGTAGAGTTCAGTTGCATACGGTTGCCTTGCGATAGGACGGAAACAATTTCAAGTTGCCAACGTTGCGAACGTAAGCCGATCGTCTAGTACTTCAAGCCCAAAGGGATAGATTTCGGTAGATCATGACGATTAAACAATTTGCTCAACCTTATCGTCTGGTAGCGATCGGATTGATTAGTGTACTCATCAGTCTGCTGCACTGGTTTAATTTTCCTGTCTTTTCGGCTTCACAGCCAGCCCAAATTGAACGGTTTAATCAGGTTTGGGAAACAATTAACGAGAATTTTTTTGATCCAGCTTTTAATGGAGTAGATTGGAATGCAATGCGCGATCGATATGCGCCGCTTGTGTCCCAGGCGAATTCCTCCGATGAGACAGCGACCCTGATTAACCAAATGCTGTCAGAATTGCAAACGTCGCACACTCGCTTCTACACGCCGGATGAACCGGAGTATTATCAAATTTTGGGCATTTTTGCACCCAGAAGTTCCGAATTTCGGGAAGAGCTTGCGGAATTTTTCCCAGAAGACCCGATCGAATATACCGATATTGGCATTGTGACCACTGCAATCAACGGTGAAACCTTTATTCGCGCCATTTTGGATGGCAGTCCGGCAGCGGAGTCAGGGCTTCAGGTGGGCGATCGGATTTTGAGTGTAGAGAATCAACCATTTCATCCGTTTTATTCATTCGAGGGAAAAGCCAATCAACCTGTGACGGTGCAAATTCAGCGATCGGCTGATCCGGCTAGCCAACAAACGATCGAAGTGACACCGAAGCAGTTTGATGTCACCACAATGTATTTAGATGCTCAGGCAGCCAGTATTGATGTGATGGAACGGAACGGCAAAAAGATTGGTTACATTCACATCTGGTCGTATGCCGGAGATCAATATCAACAACTGCTGGAGGAAGAACTGCTCTACGGCCGCCTCAGTGAAGCAGATGGGTTAGTGTTGGATTTACGCGAAGGCTGGGGGGGTGCCCCTCCAACGGCACTGAATATCTACACAGCACGTGGGCCCAGTATTACGAGCATCCTCAGAGACGGCAGGCAGTTTACTCGATATCCTTACTGGAATAAACCCGTGGTGATGCTGGTCAACGATCGCAGCCGCAGTGCCAAAGAAATCCTAGCCTATGGGTTCCAGCAGTATGGCATTGGTCAAGTTGTGGGTGAAACGACCGCAGGTGCTGTGGTGGCGGGTCGTCCGTTTTTGATGCGGGATGGCAGCGTTTTGTATGTTGCGGTAACGGATGTTTATGTGGATGGCAATGAGCGACTGGAAGGGGTGGGTGTCACTCCTGATGTAGTGGTTCCATTCCCAGTGGAATACGCTCAGGGGGCAGATCCGCAAAAAGAAAGGGCGATCGAAGTGGTTCTGGAGCAGGTGCAGTAGGGCGTATCGCGTGAACTAGAGTATCGCGTGAACTAGAATATCGCGTGAACTAAGATTTAGATAAGTTTAGTCTTCCTCATCGGAGCCATGATGTTATGGTTGCAACTCCCCTTGCTCCTCCAACTGAAATCATTCACCTTTCAGGGATTAGCTGGCAAACCTACGAAACCTTACTCCAAGAATTGAGCGATCGTCGTTTGCGGCTCACTTACAATCGCGGCACGCTAGAAATCATGGCTCCCTCCCCCGAACACGAACGGTTTAAAAAAGTAACTGGACGATTTGTTGAGACGATCGCTGAGGAGTTGGATATTCGGATAGAACCCCTGGGCTCAGCTACATTCAAGCGTCCTAAACTAAGCGGTGCCGAACCGGATGAATGTTTTTATTTCCGCAATATTGATGCCGTTCGGGGGAAGAAGCGATTGGATCTCAACAACGACCCTGCCCCTGACTTGGCGATCGAAATTGATGTCACAAGTAGTTCTAAAAACCGGCTTCAGGTCTATGCAGATTTGGGTGTGGCAGAAGTTTGGATTTACGACGGAGAATCGCTGAGCATCCAACAGTTGCAAAATAATGCCTATGTCTCTTCCCCCACCAGCCAACTTTTCCCAAATATTCCCATTTCAGGCATTACTGGATTTTTACAGCAGGCGACAACGGAAGACTACCTTACATTGGTCAAAGCCTTTCGGACTTGGGTGAGAAGCCAAATCGGGAAATAGGGGGTGATATAGCCGTAGTCCCGCTCGATTAATAACCATCTACACGCCGGATGTATCTCAAACCTATCCATCCAAGCTCATTGTCATGAACCATACAAAGCTTCGCACAGTTCAAATGAACTTGGCTTGGATGGATACAGCCCATTCCACTGCAACTCTTTAAACATTGAAGCGGAATAACATTACGTCGCCCTCTTGCACCACATAATCTTTGCCTTCACTCCGCACTAAACCCTTCTCTTTAGCACCATTCATTGAACCTGTTGCAACCAGATCTTTGTATGCCACCGTTTCTGCTCGGATGAAGCCCCGCTCAAAGTCAGAGTGAATCACTCCAGCCGCTTGGGGGGCAGACATTCCGGCGTGAATTGTCCAGGCGCGAGTTTCTTTGGGCCCAGTGGTAAAGTAAGTCCGCAGTCCCAACAGTTCATAGGTGGCGCGAATCAGAGATTTCAACCCGCCCTCTTCCACGCCCAAGGATTCTAAAAATTCTTTTTGTTCCTCTTCCGGCAGTTCAATCAGTTCCGATTCCACCTGGGCAGACATCACCACCACCTGAGCATTCTCCTGGGTTGCCACTTCCCGCACTTGCTCGACCCAGGCATTGCCCGTTGCCAAATCATCTTCTGAAACGTTGGTGGCGTAGATGATGGGTTTTCGAGTGAGTAGCCCCAAGGGTTTGATGAATACCTCTTCCTCTTCGGTTAGTTCCACCTGTCGGGCAGATTTACCTTCATTGAGAACAGCACTAATTTTTTCTAAGGCGGTTAATTCAGCTTGGGCTTCTTTGCTGGTACGGGCTTGTTTGCGAAGTCGTTCCATTCGCCGTTCGATTTGTGATAAATCGGCTAACCCCAGTTCTAGGTTAATGACTTCAATGTCGCGTACTGGATCAACAGAGCCAGATACATGAATAATGTCATCATTGTCAAAGCAGCGCACCACATGGACGATCGCATCCACTTCGCGAATATTGGCAAGAAACTGATTGCCCAGCCCTTCTCCTTTACTCGCCCCTTTCACCAACCCTGCAATGTCAACAAACTCGACCCGCGCCGGAATGATATTGGCAGAATCAGAAATTTTTCCTAAGACCTGCAAGCGTTCATCGGGAACCGACACCACTCCAACGTTAGGCTCGATCGTGCAGAAAGGAAAATTGGCTGCCTCGGCTTTGGCATTGGCGACGAGGGCATTAAATAAAGTGGATTTCCCCACGTTTGGTAGTCCGACGATCCCGGCTCTCAGCATGACACCTTTAATAAATTCGACAGATAGTTAACAAAAGTCCATTTCTCAGTGTACTCGCTTCGGCTTCATCTCGACTGAAGGGTTAGGTTAAAAACAATTGCCGGATGCCTTCACTGCCGATTTCTACAGCCAGTGCAGCCAGCAAAAAGCCCAGGAGTTTCATTGCGATCAGTGCCCCTTCTGCCCCAATCCAATGGGAAACACGGTTTGCCTGCCGGAAGATTAGCCAGGAAACCAGCATCGCTCCGAGAATTCCTACAATCACGCTGACATGGGCATCGGGTGCTTCAGACATGAGCAACATTACGGTAGTTAATGTACCCGGCCCCGCCAGTAACGGTAACGCTAATGGAGTAATTGCCACATCTCGATCGCCTTCCACGATCGGTTCATCGAGCTTTCCATTCAGCATATCCAGGGCAATGAGCAACAGCAGTAAGCCACCTGCCACTTGGAGTGAGCCAATGCTGATGTGGAGATAGTTCAGGATTGGTTGCCCGATGAATGCAAAAACAAGTAATACTGTTGTCGCGACCACCGTAGCGCGATCGACCACTTGGTTTCGCTCTGAAGCTTCCATACCTTTGGTCAAAATTAAAACGATCGGGGCATTGCCCAACGCATCCGCTAATACAAAAACTGCCACAAACGTCCGCACCAAAATTCCGACATCCACGCAACACCTCCTTATTTTTCAGCGCAGTGAACCCCTAACCTTCACCCTATCTTGAAGCAAGTCTTCTCCTCATCACCCATCTGGAGTACCAGCAGGAGTGGTACGGCTTAACGTTATTTGGGAGATTTAGAAAGAATATTGTGAGATGATTGACAGTACAAACTGCTAAAGCTTGATGCAATTCTCACAACTTCTCAGTCAAAAGTTTACAATAGTACAAGTAGACTATAAGCAAGCAAACATCTCACGGTTTTATTACACAAACGATATAACTTTTATGGGTGCAGATGCAGTCTTCCTGAAAAGCTGGAAGCAAGGGGGTGAGCTTAATGCTGTCCTGTTTTGACATCGCAAACTATTTTATCTGGCTGGCGAATGAAACTGGCTCTTTCATTAGTAATCTGAAGCTTCAGAAACTTGTTTACTATGCCCAAGCTTGGCATTTAGCCCTTTATGGTAATCCTCTGTTTGAAGAAGATTTTCAGGCATGGGTACATGGGCCAGTTGTTCCAGCACTCTATCAAAAATACAAATCTTTTGGATGGCAGCCAATTCTTGAAGAAACTGTCCCCAAACTTTCTGAAAATATCTTTGAATTTCTTGATGAAGTTGCAGAAGAGTATTTTGCTTGTGATGCCTATGAGCTAGAGCAGATGACCCATGCTGAAGCTCCGTGGAATTGGGCTAGAGGAGATTTGCCACTAGATGCACCTTCTGATGCCGTGATCAAAAAAGAGTGGATGAAGGAGTATTACGGAGCACGTGCCCAAGAAGATTAAGAAGACGGCTGTTCCAAAGGCGAGTACATCGGGGATTAAGTCAACAAAGCTGAAGTCGCAAGGCATCAGCTTTTCATTTAAGTATTATCAGGATCGTCACGAGAAGTTTTCTTGTTATGAAAAACCGGCGACATATTGGCTTACCCTACTTGACCGTTTAAAGACTCTATCGGTTTTGTCTGCTCAAGAGTTACTGGTGAATCGTAGCAGTACGCTCAAATGTCATCCAATCAAATGGGAGTATACCAGTGAAAATGAATTTGGATTGCCCAACGAAGAACAGTTAGTAGATACTCCTTATCAATTTTCACTCTCCTCAAACGCGCATGGCAGAGTTCACGGCTTTTTCATTGATGAAATCTTTTATATCGTTTGGTTAGATCCTAACCATCTGCTTTATCCTGCGAAAGGTTGACCGCGATCGACTGAGTACCCCTAAAGGTAAGATGAAATACGATCGTCTGCCTTTACTCTTGCACTTGCATGACCACCACCAAATTTCGGTTCCCTAGAATCCGTTTACTTTCCCAGCCTTCAACGCTGTCCTCTCAAATGATGGCAGTAGGAATTGTGATGACACTGGTGTTTATTCTGGCGGCTTTGTTTGCCCCCATGCTGCAATCCTGGGGTTGGATACAAGACCCGCTCGAATCCCTGGCGAACCCAATTCATCAGCCACCTTCTGCCGAACACTGGTTTGGCACGAGTCGTCAGGGCTATGATGTATTTTCGCGGACGCTGTTTGGCAGTCAGGCAGCTTTGCAGGTGGTAGTGGCAGCGACGATTTTGAGTGTGTTGATTGGCGTGCCGTTGGGAATGTTGAGCGGTTATGTGGGTGGACGGGTCGATCGCTTCTTTCTGTTTCTGATGGATACGATCTACACGTTGCCGAGTCTGCTGTTATCTGTCACGCTGGCGTTTGTGGTGGGACGGGGGGTGTGGAATGCCGCGATCGCCCTCAGCATTGCCTATGTGCCACAGTACTATCGGGTGGTGCGAAATCACACCGTCAGCATTAAAACAGAATTATTCATTGAAGCGGCTCAGGCAATGGGAGCTTCCACTTGGCGCGTTTTAACCCGCTATTTGTTCTTCAACGTGATTCAGAGCGTTCCAGTGTTGTTCACCCTAAATGCTGCCGATGCGGTGCTGGTATTAGGAGGCTTGGGCTTCCTGGGTTTAGGCTTGCCGGAAGGAACGCCTGAATGGGGACGAGATTTACAGTATGCTCTAGATGCCCTCCCAACAGGGATTTGGTGGACAGCTCTGTTTCCCGGACTGGCTCTTACCCTGCTCGTCGTTGGACTGTCGCTCGTGGGGGAAGGGCTAAATGAGGTGATTAATCCCCTTTCGCGGCAGGAATAGAGTAGATAAGATTTGCCATGTAGCTGAAGATTTGTTGAGTCTTCCAAGCAGTTTTGGGGCGATCGGTTAAAATTTTGATGAAAATCTCAGTCTAATACTTTCTATATCTCTCTACGAAGGTAAATAGACGGAATATTTCTGCTTTCTTGATCATTTTCGTACCGCTATTTTGGTGAAGGCTAACCCACACCTCGATCGGACGGATTAATACATTTTGGCTGTGCCTGTTGCCTAAATATATTAACCGTGGGTAAGTTTATCTGTTGGCTAAATGAACTGCAAAGCCTGACTTGGACTCCGGCGGAACCCCCTCTGCGTGTTTTCTGTACCCGCCGGGTAAACCGAAAGGAGGATTGGATATGACCGCTCAGATTAATCAGGTCAATCAAGCTGCTCTTGAAGACCTCCGTAAGGGGTTCACCGGACAACTCCTTGTACCCAACGACCCCGAATATGATGAAGCCCGAAAGATTTTCAACTCAATGATCGATCGCCGACCCAGCGTTATTGCCCAGTGTGCCGATGTAAAGGATGTTGTGAGTGCGGTGCATTTCGGACGTAACCTCGATCTTGAGATCGCAGTTCGCTGTGGTGGACACAGTGTTGCGGGTAAATCCCTCACGGAGGGTGGACTGGTAATTGACCTACGACGGATGAATGCTGTGTCGGTGAACCCTGAAGCTCGCACAGCCACTGTTGCTGGGGGTGCCACCATGAGCCATCTCGATCGGGCAACTCAACCCTACGGGCTGGCCACAACGGGAGGCAGGGTGTCTACTACTGGAGTCGGTGGATATACGCTGGGGGGTGGGGATGGCTGGTTGGCCCGCAAGTTGGGTCTTGCCTGTGATAATCTCCTCGCTGTTGAGCTTGTGGCGGCAGACGGCAGCGTGGTAACTGCCAGCGAAACCGAGAACCCTGAGCTATTCTGGGCACTCCACGGTGGCGGGGGAAACTTTGGTGTGGCGACTTCGTTCACTTTCCGCTTGCAAGAGTTGGCAACGGTCACTGCATTTATCCTGTTGTGGCAGCCAGATGCAGGAGTGGAGGTTTTGCGGGCCTATCGCGATTTCATAGAAACGGCTCCAGATGAGGTGGGTGGCGGTGTGCTGTACATCACTGGCCCTGCTGAGGAATTTGTCCCTGAGCATCTGGTTGGTCAGCGCACCTTTGCAATTCTCATCGTTTATGCCGGGGCAGAAGCCGAGGCGAGAGAAGTTGTTGCCCCATTGCTCACGCTCCAGCATGAGGGAGAACTGATCGAGGAAATGCCCTATGCCGAACTCCAGTGTATGCTTGATGATCCGCCTGGCTACCGAAACTATTGGTCGGCTGAATATCTGGATGCTCTGCCGAATGAGGCGGTTGATTTGTTCTGTGCCCGATCGCGTGACATGATTGTGCCTTCCCCATCCCAGCATGTGCTTTTCCCCCAAGGTGGAATGATTGCCCGTGGGCCGTCGGACTATCCAATTCCCTGGCGAATGGCTCCCTGGTGTGTTCATCCGTTTGGACTATGGGAAAACCCTGAGGACGACGATCGCGGCAAGCAATGGGCCCATGACATCCGGGCTGATTTGAGACCGTGGGCGAGTGGTGCCACCTACCTCAATTTCATTGGAGATGAGGGGGAGGAGCGGATTAAAGCAGGTTTAGGACGGGAGAACTATGCGAGACTGGCTAGAGTGAAGATGCAGTATGATCCTGAGAATATTTTCCGCTTGAATCACAACATTAAGCCAGCCTGATGGGTTCGTGAAAAGGCGATCGGTTGTTGCCCCGGCGTTTGGTTTGAACGCTTGTGATCCGGTGGAGAATTTCGGTTGATTCCTGCGGCAAGTTTCGCGAATTCATCCGGGTGAGATTCTAGGTTTACTCACCCTCAACTAAATCCACCATCTTTTCGTAAGTTAATCCTTTAACTCGTGTCACTACATCTCGCAGAGATTCAAATAGTCGGTATTGCCGTTCATATTCGATCGTCTCTACAATCTTTTCAGCATTCTTACCAATGAGTCCGGCTCGCTTCATTTGATGTAGTAATTCTGCGTGAGTTGAAACATTAAACAAGTCAAGCAAATTTGTTCTAGGACAGATTTTTTGTTTCAGATCATCTAGCTGTTTTTTAATCTCCTGGATCTCCTGCTGTTCCAGTATTGCTTGCCGTAATTCGAGATTTACCTGCCGTGTCTCAATCTCATTCAAGCGTGATGCAATCTCCTGATCATTATTGATGCTGTTGAGTGTCGGCTTGAGCGTCGATCGCTGCGTGCGAAAGAGTTGAATCTGCTGTTGAATGGCTTCTGCATCATCGGGGCTTTCAACGACAAAAGCCGGAATCACATCACAGGTTTGGGGTTCCCATTCGCTGGCTTTGGCAGCCGCATAATACTCAAAATCGCCTTCAATCACCGTATAAGACTCAAACCCCTCTTCACGCTGTAAGACGATCGGTTGAACCATGCCTTTTGCTTCTGCAATAAACCGCGCCGCCTTATCAATTTCATCATCAGAAAAATTCCAACGAGACGCACTCGGTTTAATTTTGCGAACGGGGACAAACGTTACAGATAGTTTCATCTCTCTTCCTCCCTTTCATGTGCCTTAAAAAATTAGGGCAACCAGGGATATTGGCGAAAATTGGGCTTACGCTTTTCCAGGAATGCTTGTTTGCCTTCGGCTCCTTCCTCGGTCATGTAATATAGCAGTGTGGCGTTTCCTGCCAATTCCTGTAGCCCTGCTTGTCCGTCGCAGTCGGCATTGAAGGCGGACTTGAGGCAACGAATCGCGATCGGGCTTTTCTCCAGAATTTCCTGGGCCCACTGAATTCCTTCCGCCTCCAGTTGGTCTACAGGAACCACGCAGTTCACTAATCCCATATCCACCGCCTGCTGAGCATCGTACTGGCGGCAGAGATACCAAATTTCCCGCGCTTTTTTCTGCCCCACAATTCGCGCCAAATAGCTGGCTCCAAACCCACCATCAAAACTGCCCACCTTTGGCCCCGTTTGCCCAAAAATGGCGTTGTCTGCTGCGATCGTTAAATCACACACAATATGCAAAACGTGCCCACCGCCGATCGCATAACCTGCCACCAGCGCAATCACCACCTTTGGCATCGATCGAATCAGTCGCTGTAAGTCCAGCACGTTTAACCGGGGCACACCGTCATCCCCCACATAACCCGCCTCACCCCGCACGCTCTGATCACCACCCGAACAAAAGGCATACTTCCCATCCGTATGCGGCCCCGCTCCCGTTAGCAACACCACGCCAATCTGGGGATCTTCCCGTGCATCCACAAAGGCATCATACATTTCAAAAATTGTTTTGGGGCGAAAGGCGTTGCGCTTATGCGGACGGTTGATGGTAATTTTGGCAATTCCATCGGCTTTGTGATACAAAATGTCTTCGTATGGTTTGACAACTTGCCAGTCAATTTGCATAGGGTCTGTAGAGTCAAAATAGCATCAAAACGGTCTGATCCTATCTACCGTACACCGGAATTTGCATTCTAAAGGGCAGGATTGTGTGGCGTTTAGTTAAGTTCTGTCGGGTGTATCCCACTTTTGCATTTCCATGACAAATCTCTCCCTGGCAGGCAAGATGCCTGCGCTACGGGAATCGCTCCATTTGCCTCAATGGGCTGCTCCCTAGTTAAGTTCTGTCGGGTGTTCTCAATTTCCATCAAGGCTGTATCGCCAGCGTATTTCGTTCCCAGAAAACCCCATCGGCAAAGCCCTGAATACTTGGCTCTGTTTCAGACAACTCTAAGCGGCGTTCGGCAAGTAGGCAATATTCTTCATTGCGATCGATTCCTAAATAAAATCGCCCCAGCTTCTTGGCAACCACCGACGTTGTACCACTGCCCTGAAACGGATCAAACACCACATCTCCCGGATGCGAACTTGCCAAAATCAGCTTTGCCGTTAGCTTTTCACTTTTTTGGGTGGGGTGGTCGGTGTTTTCAGGCATTGACCAGAAGGGAATGGTGATATCTGTCCAGAGGTTGGAAGGGTGGGTATCGCGAAAATTACCTTGCTGAGTAGCTTTCCAGTCTTTTGGGGAGCCGTCCCGGTTGCGATAGGGGGCAACGACGCGCCGCCGCAGCTTTACCGCGTTCACGTTAAAGGTGTAGGTGTTTGAAACAGTGCAAAACCAGATATCCTCGCTGGCGTTCTTCCAGTTTGACTTGGCCCCTCTCCCTTTCTCTCGCTCCCAGGTAATCCGATTACGGACGACGAAATGCTTTGAGGCGGCGATAAAAATTGAGGCGGAGGTAAGCCATTCACCGCAAATGTAAAGGGATGCAGTAGGCTTCAGGAGGGGTTTAAAGGCAGCTAAAACGCGATCGAGCCATTCTGTGTAGTCTTCGACCGTGCGTTTGGCAAAGCGATAGCCGTTGAAATCTTTGCTGAGGTTGTAGGGCGGGTCGAGAATGAGCAAATCCACTGACGCGATCGGCAACTGAGGGGCAAGGGCGATCGAATCTCCATGAATGGTTCCTTGGGGGAAAGTGCTAAACCCATCTGCTGGAGCCGATCGAATTAAACGAGGACGCAATCTTGAGCGATCTTCGTCTGTTAGTTCCAGCGTTCGGTTCATGGGTGCGCGTTTCTTCTGAGGTGCTTGAACATCATCTAATTGACGATCGCTCAATTCCTCGTTTTCTGATCGGCTATCGCCTTGAATCTTGCTCAGCTTAATGATGACCAACCTGCCTTACGTTTTTTCTTCACCCACATTTTACACGGTGAATATTTTTGCGGTGAGTATTTTTGCTATGAATATGGCAACGGATGGAAGAATGAGGACGGTGAAATTCTCTGCAATCCACAACCGATCGATTGATGAACATAAAACCTGAACGAACTATTCTACATACTGCTGCATTGGGTATTTTGCTGATGTAACTAGCGAATTTAAAACAATTATTTGCAAATTGTAATGCAGTCACCCTAAACGATCTCTAACCTCCCACACTTCCCATCTCAAACCTATGGATGATGCTTATCCCTTTTAATTTATGCAAAGTTTCACAATGGAGATCAAAAAACGATTCATGAACGAAATATAGGAGGGATGAGAAAGCGCAATGGCAGATGAAAACATTAGAACAAACATTCCAGAAGTTGACCCAACAGAAGTGGAAGATGCTAGAAATGTGATTGCCGATGAGCATCGATCGTTTCTGGAAAAAGTCATGGTTAAAGGCGGACTCGCAGACTTATACGATGCACGGGATCTCACTGAAGTTGTGTTTCGGGTGATGCGTGATCTCATGACGACCGAAGCG
>PVWD01000431.1 GCA_003003615.1 filamentous cyanobacterium CCP2
GAGTACCAAGTAGGGTAGAAGTAAAAACGCAGCGTCGAAGGTTGCCACCATTTTGAATGAGGAGCGTGAGCCTGCCGAAGGGGGGTGGAACTTGTCCACGGTGGTTAAACTCGACGCGGTAGACACCGTTAGTGTGAGGCAAGGTTGTTTCACGGGGATCAATGCGGACTTTTGGCTTCAGGTCGTACCAATTGGCTTGGGAAGGCAGAGTGGTGATGGGGTGAATTGCCCATTGTGCTGTGTTGCCCCTATCGCGGAAGCTAACTCCCCAAGTGGAACGAGTTCGCGTGGCTTGGGCTTGAGCCTGGCGCATTGCTTGAAAAACTTCATCCTGAGAAGCCGTCAATACACGAGCATTCCAAATTTTTTGAACGCTGACAGAGGCGATCGTTGCCAGAATCCCAGCAATAACAATCACCGCTAGCAGTTCAACTAGGGTAAAGCCGGACTGAAGATATCCTCCACCCTGTCTTTTGCGCGATCGGTTTTGGAACAATGCTGCCTTGTCGCCCCTGCCTCGTAATGTATTCCTCATGCTCAATCCCCTGATCCCATAGTGCTGTAGCTTCTAGTGCCGTAACTTCAGGGTTCCCGGAGGGCAAAAAGCTTTAACAATAACGATATTGTTCAGCCCGCTTCAAATCAGCCCGCTTCAAAACTGAAAACAAAATTGTACAGAAGGGGAACTTATGCGCTATTCTGAATAACTGGGATGGCTCAAGTTTGAGCGACTCCTATAAGACCTGCGGATGTGGCGGAATTGGTATACGCGCACGTTTGAGGGGCGTGTGGCTTTGCCTTGCGAGTTCGAGTCTCGCCATCCGCATTAAATAAAGCGAAGAAATGAGAACTGAGATCTGAAAAGAATTCTTGGTTCTCATTTGCTTTAGGGGGGCTGGGTGAGTAGAGTGGTTTGCTCAACGATGAGCGGGGAAATTCTCAAAAAACTTGGCGATTACCCGCCAGTCACCGGGCTTATCCCTGTAGAATGGATATATAGAAATTTAAAGATTTGTAAAGCCTTGACTCCAGCCTTTCAATCCACCAAAGGTTTAACGTTGCCAACAGCTTGGCACGCCCTTCATCCCCTCTGGCAGGGTGGAGAAGACATTGTACAGCAAGGGCTGCCCCATTCCCAGCTTGCTCCTGCATGGCAAATTTTGATGCTGGGGGATGGTTCTCCAACTCGCCATTTGCAACTGCTCACAGGTGAGCCAACTGAAGTCGATGTGATTGATATGTCGCTCATTGGCAACGACCTGGACAATGCACCAGAGTTAATTCAGGTGGTTCCTGGGCCGCGTCTGCGACGACAAGTTTGGCTCCGCACAGCTTCCGGTCAGCGTTTGGCCTATGCAACGTCTTGGTGGGAAGCCAGTCATGTGGATGAGTATTTACAGAATCGATCGCTCCCTATTTGGGCGAGTTTGGCTCGGCTCCGCACGGAACTCTATCGAGATGTGCAGGGCATCCACTATGGGCACTCTAAAGCCTTGGAACTTGCTTTTGGGCAATCTGGCCCGTTTTGGGGACGGCACTATCTGTTTTGGCATCATGGCAGACCGCTCACTTTAATCTATGAAGTGTTTTCTCCTTACCTGACAAAGTATCTGGGTGCGATGCAGGCAGAAGCAGAAAGGTGAGCGATCGTTATTACTGACATGACCGATCGCAAACGGCTTTGCTTTGTTTTGATATGGCAAAAGATATTAATAGGTGTCAATGTGAACCTAATGTTGGCTCACATTGACGTTCACAGTTCTCCCAAAGACCTGATTGACTATCGGGCCAATCTCGCTCAATAGGTTGATATTGATTCGGCTCACCACCGTGATTGATATCAACCTCATGGGTACCCACGCTGAATACCCACGAAACGGAACGCAGATCTGAATTGCAGGTGTATCGCACAATGGGATGAGGCTTTTGGTCAAGAGGAGCGGCTAACGCTGAATCCACTTTGTATGGATGGCGAAGCTGGGGAAAGTTGATATTAGAAATTAGAACTGCCGCAGGAACCGCAGATCGCTATTGTACAAACGGCGAATGTCATCAAGCTGGTGGAGTACCTGAGCCAGACGCTCTACGCCAAATCCGGCGGCAAACCCCGTGTAAACTTCTGGATCATAGCCCACTGCCTTCAGCACATTCGGATCGACCATGCCACAGCCCATCACTTCCAGCCAGCGTCCGCGCCACTGAAGATCGACCTCTGCTGAGGGTTCGGTGAACGGGAAGAAACTGGGGCGGAAGCGAATCGGACACTCGCCAAACATAGCTTCCAGGAAGACTTTAATGGTGCCTTTCAAGTCCGTGAAGGTGAGTCCTTCATCAACCGCCAGGATTTCAATTTGGTGGAATACGGCGGTGTGGGTGGCATCCACAGTATCCCGACGATAGACACGTCCTGGAGCGACAATGCGGATAGGCGGCTCGTTGTTTTCCATGTAGCGAATCTGCACGGATGAAGTGTGGGTTCGCAGCAGGTTGCCATCGGGCAAATAGAATGTATCCGCCATGTCTCGTGCGGGGTGATCCGCAGGCGTATTGAGAGCTTCAAAGTTGTAGTAATCCGTCTCCATTTCAGGGCCTTCTGCCACCGTGTAGCCCAGTCCGACAAAAATATCGATCGCCCGTTCGATGGTGCTGGTGAGGGGGTGAGTGTGTCCCTGGGGACGGTAAACCCCTGGCATGGTGACATCTAAGGTTTCAGATTCTAGCTGAGCCTCAATCTTGGCAGCTTGCAAAGCCGATCGCCGTTGGTCAAGGGCAGCTTGCACCGCCTCTTTCACTTCGTTGGCCAATGCCCCAATCCGAGGACGCTCAGCGGCATCGAGTTTTCCCATTCCACCCAATACCTGAGATAAACTTCCCTTTTTGCCCAGGTACTTGAGCCGCAGTTGTTCAAGCTCCTCCAGGCTATTGGCATCAGCCACCGTTTGCTGGGCATCTTGCTTGAGGGTTGCCAGTTGTGATTCGAGATCGCTAAGCTGTGTGGTCATGCTCAGGTTGCAGGTTCGATAAGGAATTTGATTAAAACTGTGAAGCCTCTGGGTTGCAAAGGCTGCTTTTGCAGTCTACCTTTACCAGTTTACGATCGACTCTCCCTTTCTCATCTTTTATCCTTGACCCATCCGCCTAAACTGGATCTGGACAACCCTCTTAGTTATTGAACCATTCCTCCTCAACTCCCCATGAATCTTTTAATTAGCAATGACGATGGCATTTTCGCCCTTGGTATCCGTACCTTAGCCGATACCTTAGCTGCCGCCGGACATCAGGTGACGGTGGTTTGCCCCGACCGGGAACGATCGGCTACAGGCCATGGGCTAACCCTGCATGATCCGATCCGCGCCGAAATGATTGAATCAGTGTTTAATCCTTCCATTCACGCCTGGGCTTGTTCTGGGACACCCTCAGATTGTGTCAAGCTGGCTTTAGGGGCACTGCTTGACCATCCGCCAGATATGGTGTTGTCTGGCATTAATCATGGCTCTAACCTGGGAACCGATGTGCTGTACTCCGGGACGGTATCTGCTGCAATGGAAGGAGTCATCGAAGGCATTCCCAGCATTGCCTTTAGCCTCACCAGCTTCGCATCCCAAGACTTTCAACCTGCCGCCAACTTTGCTCGCTCGCTACTCGATCGCATTGCCCAAAACCCGCTCCCCAAGCTCACCTTGCTCAATGTGAATATTCCATCGGTTCCTGCCGATCAAATTGCGGGCGTTGCTATGACCCGTCAGGGAGTTCGGCGGTACTTTGATATGTTTGAAAAACGAATTGACCCCAGGGGTAAAACCTATTACTGGCTGGCAGGAGAAGTGCTGGAGGATGTCAGCGAGGAAGAGTTGGAAGAGGCGGGAATGTCTGGGTTAAAAGCCTGTGGCGGTGATGCTGAATGGTTTCGCAAAACGCCGACGGATGTGCAGGCAATTCGACAAAACTACATTACGGTCACGCCGTTGCAATATAACCTTACCTGTGCGTTGGGGTTGGAGAGTTTGCAGAAGTGGCAGATGGCAGATGGGGAGTGGGGAGTAGGGAG
>PVWD01000123.1 GCA_003003615.1 filamentous cyanobacterium CCP2
TTGTTGGGTTCGTTCGCGACGAAAATAGGCGAATCCAGAGTGTGATTTTCTCTAAGTTAATGGAAAAAACTGGGTGGAAGGAGAGCAAAAAATGCGATCGACGTTTCAGGTGAAGACGCAGCAAAAGGTGGAAATCATTAACATTACGCCGCAGGTGCAGGAGGCGATCGACGTTTCAGGGGTAGCGGAAGGAGCTTGCACAATTTACGTGCCTCACACTACGGCTAGCATCTTGATCCAGGAAAATGCCGATCCCAATGTGCATACTGACTTGCTGAATGCGCTCGATCGCCTTGTGCCTAAGGATTTGCCTTACCTCCATCAAACCGTCAACAAGAATGCCCCTTCCCATATCAAAGCCGCTTTGATTGGCCCTGCCAAAACGGTGTTTATCGGGGAAGGCAAGCTGCTGCTGGGAACCTACCAATTCATCTATCTATGCGAATTTGATGGCTCACGCGATCGTCAGGTTTGGTTACGAATTGTGTCTGATGAACCCAGATAAAGCGGGCAAGCAAACTTGCAAAAGCTTTGGTAAATCGAATTTTCCTATTCTTACTCCTGCAACCTCCCTGCACGATCTCTGCCTTGGGGATGGTTGACAGAAATTTCTCAAATAGTAACAATGTATACAGAATTTAAATCGTTCATCCCCTTTCATTTCCTTTAACTTTAGGTGGGTCGCTTCAAGGGAACTTGGGTAGGACTCACGGGGGACGGAAGTAGGGACGCATCCCGAAGGAACGCGCCTCATCCTGACTTAATGAACCTGGAGGCGATCGGAATGGAATTGCATTATCGCGGTACAACTTATCATCACGATGATATTTCGGTTGAAATGGCAGATAGCGGTGTTTTGGGGCATTACCGAGGAGCCACTGTCAAGCTGCGTCAACCGAAGCGTAACCTGGAACAGCATCCCCCCCAACGGTTGAAGTATCGTGGTGCGTGGGTTAAATAGTTAATCACTCTGCAATTGAGCAGTGATTGAAACTGAAAAGTGGACGAGTGAACGTGGTTATCGCGTCTCTTCTCCTGAATGCAGTAGGCTAAAAGCACTCCATTGGGGTGCTTTTTTCTCTTTGTTACCTTCTTCGTTGTTTATTTCATGAATATTGCCAGCTTTATTCTCAAAGTTCTCTTACTTTCAACTGGATTGTCTCTTGGAATCAAATATTTAGCCCCTAGCCTCAATATTTCAGCGACTTCGGCAAACGCCCTAATTGCCGTATTTCTGCCTACAGTAGTGATGGCAATTGTTTTGGGATGGCAAAGCTGGCGAGAGAAAGGAGACTAAACGGCCCTATGCGATCGATCGCGGAAATTAATGACAAAATCCAACGGCAGCAGGCTGTTGTGATGACGGCTGAAGAATTGAAGGCGCGGGTGCAGGAGGTGGGGATCACTCAAACGGCAAAGGAAGTAGATGTCATCACCACTGGAACCTTTGAGCCGATGGAATCTTCTGGAGCAATTCTCAACATTGGCCACACTGATCCCCCCATTAACATTCGCCAGTGCTGGTTAGATGGAGTCCTGGCCTATTCTGGCTTTGGAGCGGTTGATTTGTACCTGGGAGCAGCCCAACCCGCAGACTATGTTGGGATGGGAGAAGGCGCAGACAACTTGGAATTAAAAGAACGGGGCGGTGGGCATGTGATTGCGGATTTAATTGCTGGCAAACCGATTCACCTGCGGGCGATCGGCCATGTCACAGACTGTTATTCTCGCGCAGTCCTGGAAACCACGATTACCCGCGATACCATCAACCAGTTTTATCTGTTTAACCCGCGCAACCTGTATCAAAACTTTATTGTCGGCGTGAATGGTAGCGATCGGCTATTGCACACCTATTTGGGCCCCTTGCAGCCCCATCTGGGGAATGCGGTGTATTCTAACCCAGGAGCAATTTCCCCCCTGTTCAATGATCCAGATCTGGAACTGATTGGCGTTGGCTCTCGCATTTTCCTGGGCGGCGGCATTGGCTATGTGGCCGGCGAAGGAACACAACATTTCCCTCAACAAAAGCGACTACCAAACCGCACACCCATTGGCCCTGCCTCAACGCTGGCCTTGATGGGGGATGCAAAACAAATGAATGCTCGCTGGGTGCGGGGCTGCTACTTCAAAAACTATGGCCCCTCGCTGATGTTGGGGATTGGCGTGCCGTTGCCCGTACTCCAAGAAGACGTGGTGGCTCGTTGTGCGGTTAAGGATCAGGAATTGGCCGCTCCGATCGTCGATTTTTCCATTCCTCGTCGAGTCCGCCCCACCTTTGGCTTGGTTAGCTATGCGCAGCTTAAATCAGGACGCATTGCGATCGAAGGCAAAACGGTGCGAGTTGCCCCCCTTGCCAGCATTTATCTCTCTCACCAAGTTGCCCAAGAGTTAAAAAGCTGGATTGAATCAGGGCAGTTTACCTTAACAGAACCCGTCGCCCAAATTCCCATGAATCGGACATTTCTAGCCCAAGAAGAATGGGGCACCCGCATCTCCCTGGAGGGAGGGTAACGTAAACCCCATTTCTTTGATCTACCTTAATTCCTAACCTTCCCCATTCTCTGGGTTGTTCCGCCGCTTAATGACAGGCTTAGGCAGTGGACTCCGGTTTTGCGGTTGGCTGGGTCGATCGCCACTGCGAGAGGGCTGGCGTTGTCCATCACGAGGGCTATTCCAACGTTTCCGATTGGGAGGGCCGCTCTGGGGTCTACGCTGACGAGGGCCAGCACCGCCTCTGGTGGGTCGTCCTCCTCCACTGCCGCCCCTGCGTTTTTGAGGTGGAACAGCGGCAATGAGCGTGCCATCCCGCACAACCAGTTCGTTGCCTTCCCGTTGCACGTTCAAATCCCAGAAATAGCCCACGGCCTTTCCTTCCAACGTTCCTCTCAAAGCAACTTTGAATGCTTTAGGCTCAGTTCCGGGTTTAGGAATGCGGCGAATTTTCACCAGCAGCCGATCTTCTTCTAGCGACTGATAAATAACTTCGCCTCGCACCGAAAAGTATTTGTCATCCAAATCGGAGGTGTCAACGGGTGAAGGTGTAGTATCTTCAGGCGTTTCGGTAGAAGCTTCGGCCGAGGTGGCTTCGACTTCATCTCCTTCATCTTCATCTCCTTCATCTGCCGTTTCGACTTCATCTCCCTCGTCTAGCTCGTCTACTGTGTCTGCCTCGCTGTCCAAGTCCTGTTGAGCAGACTGTAGCTCATTGGACTCTGGCTCGTCGTCCATGTCCAAATCTGCTTCATCTTGATCTAAATCTGCCTCATCTTGTTCAGACAGATCACCACCATCTCTACGGCTCAGCTTTTCAGGTTCCCAGACCCCCACAATCTGCACATGCAAATCTGTATCGCCTTTTTCGCGCGTACGAGGATACACAACCCAAAGGTGTGGTTGTTCTAAATCCAGGTGCTTCTTAACTAGGCTCATCACCCGTCCTAGCAAAACCGCCCCCAGGGAAACCCCATCATCGGTAATTAAATTGCCCCGCGTAAATTGTTCTTCTGAAGCTTCATACTTACCCCTGACCAAGCCGATCGCCCGATATTGCATCGGTTCACTTGCAGGTGGAATAGGCTGTTGGCGTGCAAGCTGGTTGGCCGTATCTTGCTCATCGGTCGAAGCTGCCTCAGCAGGACTGCTCTCCTCAGACTGCGTTTCAGCCACCATTCCTTCAAGGAGTTCATCTGCTTTAGCCTCTACCTTGGGGGATTCAGCCGCTTTGGGAGGTTCGGCTGCCCTAGGCGGATTCGCTGCGCCAGAAGGCTCGATCGCTTTGGGAGGTTCGGCTGTTTTGGGAGGCTCGGCTGGCCTAGGCGGATTTGCCATCCTGGGAGGTTCGGCTACCTTGGGAGGATTCGCCACTTTCGTCTCTGCTTCGACGGGTTCATTTACCTCAACGAGTTCACCTGCCTCAAGCTCAGCCCCCCCTTCAGGCTCGGTCGCTTCAGGCTCAGCCGCTGCTTTGGGTTCAGCTACTGCCTCAGATTCAGCCTCTGCCTCCATAGACACTTGTTGTGTCGCATTTGGCTCTGACTGTTGCTCTGGCTCTGAGGGCTTAGCGGCAGGCAGTTCAGAACCAGAAGAGGACGGATTAACGGATGTTTGAGCTTCTGTAGATGACGGACGTTCTGTAGATGACATGGGATCTGATGCGTGATGAGGAGCAGGAGGAACTGCGGTCAGAGATGAGTCTAAGGGCTGATCCATTTTAGTTTCTGCGGACGATGGAGGTTGCGAGACTGGATTAGTTTTAGCATCAGCTTGCGGCTTCGGATTTGAAGTCGATTTAGGGGACTGATGGGATTTATCAGCAGAACTCATAGAACCTCCTTACATAGCGGAAACCTAGCTGTTCACCGTTCGCTAAAACAGCAGCAAATGAACCTGAACACTACATTCTAGTGTGGAATTAAACACTAGGTTAGCATTCAGTCTGAATGTCCTTTGTGATCGCTTCAAATTTAGACGCTTGACTATAGATTTCATATTACAGAGCGTTTATGAGAACAGCACTTTAATATTGAAAGCTATGAAGTTTGATTCTCTTGAGTCTAGCGTCTTAGCTTCGGACATTTGCCAGGTTCTTAGGAGGGATTTGAGAACATTTGTGTTTGATTCATCCAATTTGTTTATACAATTGCGATCACCAAGATCAGGGATTTCTGCGATAAATTCTCTGCAAAGAGTCCATACTTTCTAAGATCGGCAGAGTCAGCAGAGATCGCTAAGATGGCCATAGAGTTTGGGGACGAGATGTGTTCGACAAGCGAAATCGTTGGATTATCACTTCTATCATGGGCATGGCGGCACTTGCCTTTATTGGTCTTTCCGTGTTGCCGCTTCTAGGAGCGTTTCAAAGCACACCTCAGGTGGCAGCGAGTCCAACGGCTGCGGGTGGCGATCGGCTGGAAACAGAAGCAAGGGGCTATGAACTGGTCTTGCAGCGTGAGCCAGATAACCAGGCGGCTTTAAGAGGGCTGTTAGAAGTTCGGGTTGAGCAGGGCAATGTGGAAGCGTTGGTTCCGGTTTTAGAGCAGTTAGCCGCCGCAAACCCAGATCAGCCAGATTACACCGTGCTTTTGGCCCAGGTAAAAGAACAAGTGGGGGACTTGGAAGGCGCGGCTCAGTCTTACCGTAGCGTTTTGGAAACCCGCCCAGGTGATGTTAATGCGCTGAAGGGCTTGTCAGCCTTGCTGTTGGAGCAGGAGCGTCCTCAAGCGGCGATCGGATTACTAGAAGATACATTGCAAACTGCCGAGGAAGCAAACCAGATCCAACCTGGGAGTGTTGATACTGCCTCAGTACAAGTTTTGCTGGGAGAGGTTTACTTCAAGCAGGAGCAGTATGACTCAGCGATTGCAACCTACGATCGAGCGATTCAAGACAGCCCAGAGGATTTTCGCCCAATTTTAGGCAAAGCATTAGTATTGCAAGCGCAAGGCAGAATAGACGAGGCAACACCACTTTTTGCTTCGGCGGAGGCTCTTGCTCCTGATCAATATAAAGACCAAATTCAGCAGCTTGCCGCCGCACCTGAAGCCACCTCCCCGGCTGATGCTCCCATTACGCCATCAGGCGACGCTGTTTCTCCATTAGAAGGGAATGAATCAGAAGAGGGTGAACCCAGTGTGGATGAGGCTCCTGTCGAGGAAGAATGAAACGGGAGCATCCCGCTTTATGCAAATTTAGGCAAATCGATCAATTGCCGTAGCGCAGGCATCTTGCTTGCCAGTGAGATATTTGTCATGCAAATGCAAAAGTGGGATACATCCAATCAAACTGACCTGTAAGAGCAGCTTAATGAAGTTTGAGAAATAATTGGATAGCTTTTTGAAGAAATGGGCATACCTATCATTTCTGTAGGTAGGCAAGATTTAGGATCGTGAATTAAATAACCTGTAATCATTCTGCTTGGTTGACTGGGCAGGCAAGATTTCGGCTTGAGCTCAGTCGAAACGCTGCCCACCCCACAGAAATTTCAGGTATTAAATTCGCGTTCCCTATGCAGTGTTTAAAAACCCTTTAATTCTGCCTAAACCGTGCGAATGACTCCATCCTCTGGGTTAACCAACCGCAGCAGTTTTTGCTTAATTTGAGCATCAAACACTTCCCATTTCAGACGGGTGTATTCGGCATTTTCATTTGAGCCAGAAAGAAACCCTAACGGAATTTCAAAACCACCTGCCATCGATCGCCCACCGCCAAAGAAGCGTCCCTGGGGATCTTGACCAAAGGCTTCCTTGATAAATTCATCTGGGTCAAGGGTAATCTTGCTGGTGCGAAGGGAGCCAATCACCACTTCCAGGTCTTCGTCCTCATCATGAACAATGCCGTACACCACCGCCGTATGCACGTTTTCCTCTGTCACTAGGAAATCTGCCGCCTGAGGAATTGCATCTCGATCGTCGTAGCGCAAATATCCTACCCCGGCAATGGTGAAGCTGTTTTGAATCACGCGGTTGCGGAGCGATCGTTCAATCACATCCATCACCCGCTTTGACCGAGAAGCTTGCAGCACTGAGTTTAGCAGTTGAGCATCATAGAAACGGCTCAGATACCCTGCTGCAACAAAATCCTCCTCCTGGGCCTGCATTAGCCGATTGGTGTCCGATCGCAAACCGTGCATGAGAGCCGTCGCACACTTGACATGTTCACTGTTGCTGCTGTCCAGCTTGAGTAAGCCCACCTGAAGATACTGAGTCAGGATGGTAGCAGTGGCACGGGTTTGGGGACGAAGATCGGTGAACTCTGCCTTGAGATCGCCTTGGCTAGTGTGGTGATCAATCACTGCGGCAACAGGAAGTTCTGCCTGCTGTATGAGGGGTAAAAGCTGGGTGGTGGTTCCCTGATTATCAACAAATACGCAGCCCTGGTAGTTTTTCAGATCTTTCTCTTTGGCAGCTTGAGCCGTCCAGCGTTGAGCGGGTAGCCCGGCCAGTTTCACTAAGGCAATATTTTCCTGATGGCTCAGCGTTCCAGCATAAACAATGTCGCAGTGAATATCAAACTGGTGAGCGATGAGCTTGTATGTCCAGGCACTCGACAGCGCGTCTGGATCAGGGAAATCTTGCAGCAAAACTAATTGACGATCGCCGTGATGCCGTTCCAACATCCGACGAAGTTCATCTGCTTTTTGCTCTGCTATTTGCAATGTTTGAGGGGTAAAGAGCTTTTCATAGCTCATACCTCCCTCTCTTTGCTGCCTTTCTATCGTCGTTTGCCGTTTTGAGCGATCAGAAGGGGTAGTAACCAGGGTGTCTAAATTGGAACCTGCTAGAGATTCTGCCATCAACAGTGAACCGTTGCTAGGTGAACTATTATTATTCTGAGATTTTTGCTGATCAGATTTCATATTAATCATTACAGGTGTTGGAGCTATCTCCTAGCCCCTTAGAGTATCGGCTTCGCTACCGTTCGGCTATCTCTGTTTGTCTCCTCACCCCAGAGCAACATGGTTGTTTGCTCAATACTCCCTTAACCGCCTCACAGAAGATCCTGCAATCTGGGAGCGACAGCATCAGACAGAATCAGTCGAAGACAGAATCGTTTAGACAATTTCTTTTTTAATTAGATTCAGCCATTTCAACCGTCCTAAACGCACTATCCGTTGCCGTACTTCTGATCTTCGCAAAAAATTCTGGTAAATGCACTGTGTTTATGAGAGTTTATGTCCTTAGATGGAGTAGTGAAAACCCTGCTTTTCAGGTATTCAGCCAAAAACTGCATCAATAAACAAGCCCCCAGCCGAACTATGCAGCCAGGGGATTAACTTCCAATCACGTATTTTTGCCATTCTTGATGCACACCGCTTTTGATGTGCTTTGTCACTTCAAAGTAAAGCCCGCTATGAGGTCGGTGTGGCGTTTGTCGCAGCAGCATACTTGCTTCTTTGGGAGTGCGGTTTCCTTTTTTGACATTGCAGCGGACGCAGGCAGTCACAATATTTTCCCAACTGTCACCACCACCCCTCGATCGCGGAATTACATGATCTAAAGTCAGGTCATCCCCAGAATAGCCACAGTATTGACAAGAGTGCCCATCTCGATGGAGGATATTCCGGCGCGTTAAAGGAATTTCTTTGTAGGGAACCCGGACGTAATGACGCAACCGAATCACTGTTGGCAAAGGCATTTCTGCGTATATTACCTTGCCGTTGTGTTCGATTTGCTCTGCTTTTCCCTTGATCAGCAAAACGACCGCCCGCCTCCAGCTTGTAATATTAAGCGGTTCGTAGGAGGCATTCAGTACCAGAACCTTACCCATTGGTGTCGCTGAGAAGTGGTTTTACAGATATTAACATAGGTAGCACCTAGAAAGGCGAAAGGATGAGGGATTCAGGCGTTGCCAGAAATAGTGGAAGGGACGATCGGTTTTCATAACCTGAACTTGACCCTGAATGAGGGGCGATCGGGGGCTTCAAAACACGACTTCTGCCATCCTTTATCTTTTTGGCTTTATCCTTTATCCTTCTCGTCTATAGCGATCGCAACTTGGTTTTAAGCGGGAAGGTGCAGAAGTGATCTCAGAACGTTATTTTGCTGTACCTCGTTCAAACCATGAGCAACCAAATAGTTTGTGAGGAGTGAGTGAAGATGTTGAGTTGGAATGTTTCTCCCAGTTTGTCATCAATGCAGCGCGAACGGGCTTGGGTGGAGATTGATTTATCCGCTTTAGCGCAGAATATCCGCCAACTGAAGCAATTACTCTCTCCTAAAACTGAACTGATGACCGTGGTGAAAGCTGATGCCTATGGTCATGGGGCAGTTACAGTAGCGCGAACGGCTTTAAAGCACGGTGCAACCTGGCTCGGTGTTGCCACCATTCCTGAAGGGATTGAACTGCGGGAGGCAGGCATCCATGCACCCATTTTGCTCTTGGGTGCAACCAATACCCCAGAACAGGTTCGGGCGATCGTGCAGTGGAACCTACAACCCACGCTTTGTACACCAAAGCAAGCCCTGGTTTTTTCGGAAACGGTTTCCGCAATGGGAGAAGCGCGATCGTTACCCGTCCACCTGAAGATTGATACGGGAATGTCTCGGTTAGGAATGCCCTGGAAAGCCGCCGCAGAGTTTATTCAACTGGTTGCCCGCTTGCCCCATCTCACCATTGCCAGCGTTTATTCCCACCTTGCCACCGCCGACAGCCCTGACCCCACCATCATGCAAACCCAGCACGATCGATTCCAACGGGCAATTACAGAGCTAAAAAACATTGGCTTTACCGCCCCTCGGCTGCATTTTGCCAATTCCGCTGCAACGCTGGTCGATGCTTCACTGCACTATGACTTGGTTCGGGTTGGTTTAGCCACCTATGGGTTATATCCAGCTCCGCATTTACGCAATGCGATCGACCTTCAGCCCGTCCTTCAGGTGAAGGCTCGCATTACCCAGGTGAAGCCCATTCAAGCAGGAACAGGGGTGAGCTATGGCTATCAATATATTGCCGATCGCGATATTCTCATGGCAGTGGTCGGGATTGGCTATGCTGACGGCATTCCACGTAATCTTTCTAACCAGATGACCGTGTTAATCCGAGGGCAGCGTGTCCCGCAGATTGGAGCCATCACAATGGATCAACTCATGCTAGATGTGAGTACCATTCCTGACCTGCGAGAAGGGGAAGTGGTGACGCTGCTGGGACAAGATGGCAACCAGTCCATTTCAGCCGATGACTGGGCCGATAGGCTGGGAACCATTTCTTGGGAAATTCTTTGTAGCTTCAAGCATCGTCTACCGCGTGTGGCGATCGGGCAGTCTTTGGAGCTTCAGGAAACGATCGTCCGTTAGCGTTTAGTCCGAAGAGGTGGCAAACCGGAGATGTCGTTCTAGAAACGATGCCCCAGGGACAATGCCCTAAGGATGGATTGATCCATTGGGTAGCGTAGCCCCTTGCAAACTAGCTCCTCGCAGGTCAGCACAGCCACCCAGGTTGAAGCTTAAGGTAGCTCCTCTGGGGTCTGTACTTATGTTGAAGCCGAAGGGCAGGTTTTGAGGATTGCCTGCTTCTGGATTTTCGTCCACGTTAAAGTCAAGGTTGGCGGCCTGCTCATCGGTGCGGAGGCTAAAGCTAAAAGCATTGCACCCTAAGTCAGCTTGCTCTAGGTTGGCACGGCGCAGGTTTGTGCGTTGCAGGTTTGCCCCTCCAAGCTTTGACCCACGCAAACTGGCTCCTTCCAGGTTTGCTTCTGCTAAATTGACACCTTCCAAATTCATACGTTCCAAGTTGGCATCGCTCAAGTCACAACCCTGACATTCTCTTGTTTCTAACAGTCGCTGCACATGATCCTGCCGAGAAACAAACAGCGCACCATAAACTCCAACAAAAATTGCCAAAGTAATTAAGGGAACAGCAAATGCAAGCGTTTTGAGGTTCATAGTCGTCGTTGACTGCGTTTGCAGCAGTTACCCATTTCTTTTGATAACGAGTTCTTATAACTACAAGCGTAGCGCGAGGATTTCCGGATGAGGGGTAGATTGTTCAATGTCTTGCAACGCGAACACTACATGGGTTTGACAATGCGTTTCATTTCAATTCAATAGTAGACAAATGGCAGATCTTTCCTGAATTGATCTCTACCTTCCGGCTGAGGGCAATGTGGGAGTGCCTAATTTAACTTGGCAAGAGTACAAGCGAGTCGATCGCCTAAACGAGTTGAAAAACTCGTTGCTCTTATGATGCCTAGGAGGTCTTTACAATGCTTAACAGCATTAAATTTTCTAAGAAGTTGTTTGCTGGAGTACTTGGAGTGAGCTTAGTGGGTGCCTTGGCAGCGTGCGCTCCTCCGACTGATCCTGCGGCAGATGCACCAGCAGGTGATACGCCAACAACAGCAACATCTCCTGATCCTGCCGTTGGCGAAAGTCCGGTAGCAGGTGATCCGACAACGGGTGATACAACAACGGGTGATACAACCGCAGTGGGTGATGCAACTGTTGCGGAAATCGTTCAGCAAGATGGTTCCTTTTCCACATTGGAGCAGGCAATCCAAGCGGCTGAGTTGGAAGATGTTCTGAATGCAGAGGGACCTTACACTGTTTTTGCACCGACCGATGAGGCATTTGCAGCTTTGCCTCCTGAAACTTTAGATCAGCTGTTGCAACCCGAAAATCAGGATGCTCTGCGCCAAATTTTGACCTATCACGTTGTTCCAGGCAGCATTACTTCACCCAGCGTTACCCCCGGTGAGATTGGCACTGTAGAGGGTAGTTCCCTTGTGGTTGACAGCGCGGCTGGAGAAGTTCTAGTAGATGGTGCGCGAGTGACTCAACCTGACATTATTGCGAGCAATGGTGTCGTTCACGCGATCGACCAAGTTCTCTTACCTCCTGGTTTACAACTCCAGTAGTAGGTAACACATGTAGGGGGGCAACCGTCCCCCTAATTTTTTGTTTGTTGAGTGGGTGTTTGACGGGTGTTCTACCAACACGGGCAAATCGTCAAAAAAAGCATTGGGCTAAATGCAGCGAGGGATTTACAGGGCAGTGATCTAAAATCTAGCCCTTTGATAGTTGTTTTTAATTTTATTTCCTGCTGGTTGCCCTTGGGTCAATGTAAAATTTCACCTTTCTACTCTACGTCTACTCCTCAATTTCTACCCTTATTCATAAATCTTTGTAGCCATAGCCCCTTGCCAACTTTTACCTACAGTCCGACACTGTAGGTGGGAGTTGATTGGTTGTTAAGAAGCAGTTAAAGAGGTTACTGTGAAGAAAGTACTAGCGATTATTCTTGGTGGGGGTGCCGGAACCCGACTGTACCCCCTAACAAAATTACGTGCGAAACCTGCTGTACCTCTAGCAGGGAAATACCGTTTAATTGATATTCCTGTGAGTAACTGTATCAACTCAGCGATCTATAAGATCTATGTGCTGACGCAGTTCAACTCCGCCTCATTGAACCGTCACCTCTCTCGTACCTACAGCTTTTCTGGATTTCACGAGGGGTTTGTGGAGGTGCTAGCAGCACAGCAAACGCCAGAAAATTCCAACTGGTTTCAGGGAACCGCTGATGCAGTTCGGCAGTACATGAACCTGTTTGAGGAGTGGGATGTAGATGAGTATCTCATTCTTTCAGGTGATCATTTGTATCGCATGGACTATGCAGAATACGTTAATCATCACCGTGAATCTGGAGCAGATATTACACTTTCTGTTCTACCGATCGACGAAAAGAGAGCTTCTGATTTTGGCTTGATCAAAATTGATGGCAACGGTCGGATTGTAGACTTCAGTGAAAAGCCCAAGGGTGATGCCCTGAAGCAGATGGCAGTGGACACGACCGTATTAGGTCTTAATCCGGAGGAAGCGAAGCAAAATCCTTTTATTGCTTCAATGGGTATTTACGTGTTCAAGCGTGAAGCATTGATTCGCCTGTTGAACGAGTATTCAGACTTTACTGATTTTGGTAAGGAAATCATTCCGGCGGCAGCTCCCCACTACAACACTCAAGCCTACCTGTTTAAGGGCTACTGGGAAGACATCGGGACGATCGAAGCTTTTTATGATGCGAACCTGGCCCTAACACAGCAGCCTCAACCCCCATTTAGCTTCTACGACGAAAAGGCTCCCATTTACACCAGAGGGCGATATTTGCCGCCAAGCAAAATGCTCAACTGCCGCATCACGGATTCGATGATTGGCGATGGCTGCATTTTGAAGAATTGCCAGATTCACCATTCCGTATTAGGAATTCGGACGCGAATTGAATCTAACTGCAACATCCAGGACTCCTTGATTATGGGGTCAGACTTTTATCAACCTGCTGAAAAGCGACAAGCTGATTTTGACAAGGGCCGCGTCCCCGTTGGCATTGGTGCCAACACCACAGTTCGTCGCGCCATCATTGACAAGAATGCTCGCATTGGGCGGGATGTTCAACTGATTAATAAAGACCACGTTGAAGAGGCACAGCGGGAAGAACATGGGTTCCACATCCGTAATGGCATCATTGTGGTAATCAAAAATGGTACTATTCCCGATGGCACCATCATCTAAGAAAACAATTCATTTCTGAAAATATTCAGGTACTTTAAAAACATTGAGTTGTGGCGGTTTCAGAGCAATCTGGACTGTACACAACTTTTTTAGTTCTTGTGGCGATCGCTCAATGCAGGCAAGACGTTACTTAATCAGGACTTACGCAAGCTCTGTTTCAGATTTAGCGTAAAGTGGGCAGTGCCCACCCTACAATTGAAGGCTTTTTTAGTTCTTGTGGCGCTCGCTCAATGCAGGCAAAATACCTACGCTACGGATGGTTCAATCCGATCGATCGGTCTTTTTCTTTAGACGTTTTCCTTAGACGTTATGAAACAGCACCAGAAATTTTGTCCTAAAAACTTGCAAACCGTTAATAAGTAGATAAGACTGGTTTAGGTTTATAACAAATGAGAGGACTCACCCTTTCCTGGGAACCTCTACCCCTTAGCTGCTGAAACCATGCTACAGAGAATCCGTCGTCAACTTAGTTGGAAAACCCTCACTCAGCCCTGGCGAGATGTGGATTGGATATTGTTTCTGATCCCCATTGTCTTAACGGTGTTGGGGGGGTTAATGATTCGCAGTACTGAACTACAAACCGGCTCCACCAACTGGATACAGCACTGGGTGACAGGTGGGATCGGGGTCGTTTTAATGCTGCTGCTTGCCACCTTTCGCTATGAAACCTTGGGGCAGTGGTACTGGTTCATTTATGCATTTACCAATCTTTCGCTGCTGGCAGTCCGGTTTGTTGGCACGACGGCTCTGGGGGCAGAACGATGGATTTCGATCGCCGGGTTTCATGTGCAACCGTCTGAGTTTGCCAAAATTGGAGCAATCATCACCTTAGCCGCATTTTTGAGCAACCGTCCCTCGCTCAATTTAATTGATGTCACCAAAGCTCTGACCATTATTTCTCTGCCGCTGATTTTAGTTTTCCTACAGCCCAGCCTGGGAACATCGCTCGTGTTTGGGGCAATTACGCTAGCAATTTTGTATTGGGGAAATGCCAATCCAGGATGGCTAATTTTGTTGATTTCACCGATTCCGGCGGCAATTTTAGCGAATGTGTTTTTGCCTGCATGGTTTGTTTGGGTGGTGCTGATGGGGGTCGTTGCCTGGCGAACGCTTCCCTGGATGCGGATGGGGGCATTTATGATTGTTGTACTGAATTTGGTAGCGGGAAGTATGGGGCAGGTCTTGTGGGGTTTGCTGCATGACTACCAGAAAGCTCGGATTACCCTCTTCCTTGACCCTTACCAAGATCCGTTAGGGGGCGGGTATCACCTGATTCAGTCTCGCATTGCGATCGGGGCGGGACAACTCTGGGGGCGCGGCTTGCACCAGGGAACCCAAACGCAACTGCACTTTATCCCAGAACAGCATACCGATTTTATTTTTGCGGCGATCGGTGAAGAGTTGGGATTTGTTGGTGCATTTTTGGTGCTGTTTGTCTTTTGGCTGCTTTGCCTGCGGTTGGTGCTCATTGCCCAAACGGCGAAGGATAATTTCGGTGCCCTTCTGGCAGTAGGGGTGCTGGCCATGATTAGCTTTCAAACGCTGGTAAATATCAGCATGACGATCGGCTTGGCTCCCATTACCGGGATACCTTTGCCCTGGCTGAGTTACGGTCGATCGGCTTTGTTGACAAACTTTATTGCGATCGGGTTAGTCGCATCAGTTGCAAACCATCGCCGCCGGTTGAAGTTTTAGGAGAGGGCCGTACTCACCTTAACCCAGCATTTCAGCCTGTCACACCACTACTCTGACGGTAGCGTCACAATTTCTAACCAAAATTCTTCAATGCGCTTGACGATCGCCGATAAGGTGTTGAAATCGTCTGCTTTGACGACGTAGCAATTTCCTTGGACAGCGTAGCTAGTAAAAACGTCTTCTGTATTGGTGGAGGCAGTAAGGACGACGATCGGAATTCGCTTGAGGCAAGCATCTGCCTTAATTTCGGCCAGCACTGTCCGTCCGTCTTTGTTGGGCAGGTTTAAGTCCAGCAGAATCAGATGAGGGCGTAAGGCTTGGGCAAAACTTCCTCTCTGATGGAGAAAGTCCATTGCTTGCACACCGTCTTCCACCGTCACCACTTGATAGGATGCCGGATGATCTTTAAGGACTGTTTCGATTAGCTGGGCATGGTTCAAATTATTCTCAATGACGAGAATGAGCCGTTCCCTGATGCCCTCATCCATTCATTTGCCTCGCTGCCAGAGGTGCAATGTTGCAACTGTAGCGTTTTTTAAACTCAAACGTTTTGATATGCACTGTGAATCATCTACATTTGCATTGGCGCACTATGCAAGGGCGCGCTATCCAAAATAGTAAACGCTTTTGTCACTTCTGCACTTTTGCAGCCAATTAATTTGACTGGGCTGATTTGACGGATTGCTGTTCGACTAGCTCCGGGTGAACTTTCATTAGATGATCGGAAGGTTGCAGCAGCAGTTGGTGAAGGTGATAGCGAAAGCCACTATCGAGGTATTTCTGGCGGCTTTCTTCCCAGTTGGCCAGAGCCGCCGTCTCTTCCTGGCGAATTAGCTCATTTAACTTTGGCATTTTTGATCGATCGCCCAATTCATCAGTTAATAAATCTTTGAGAACATGAGCATCTTGAAACACGCCCAGATCATCCTGTAACTGTTTAATTTCATTTACCCAGTTACCAAACTCTTCACCGTAGAATGGCGTAAAAAATTCTGTTTGATAGCGAACATGCTTACAAACTTTTCGTAAGTCGTGCATCGCTTCACTCTTTGCATGGGATTGTCCGTCTGCTTGGCTACTAAAAAGCTCCTCAGTTGCAATCAGCCAGGCGGGATGCAGCAGCAACTCTGATACAAGCGGGCTGAGAATATCTGGTAAGACAGCAGCGATCGGCAACTGAGCCACTCTTGTCATTTGGGGCTGAGCAATCCAATCCTGATAAGCATTTTTTAGCTTATGGTATTGCTCTTGAGTCAGCACCGATTCCATTTTGTCGAACGCTTTAATCCGTTTCTTGCTCAATGATTTTGAGACAGCATCTAGCTTCTTTTGCTCGGATTTGTTCAAGTTAGGGTAATAGTCTGCTGCAAGGCTGGCAGTTTGCACATCCAAATCACGTACTTCACCCAGAACTTTTGCTAAATCGCGTAACCGTTTGGCACTCGCAACATCCGGTATCTTCACCGCACTTTCAAACACTTGTAGTGCAGTTCGCAACCGCCGAGTTCCAACCCGCATTTGATGTAGATGTTCTGGTTCTTTATCTGCCAAAACTGATTTTTCTCGCTTCAAAATACGATCGAATTGTTCTGTAATCACCTGACAGGCAAACTCACCAAATGTTGTGTACTGAGCCACTCCATCAGTTGATTTAGACTTAGCCGATTTGACCTTGGATACAGTTTTTTCAGGTTTAGATTCAGGCTGCTCTTTTTGGGCCTTACGCTTTGCTTTACTTTGTTTCAACGGTTTCTCTGTATGTTTCATCGCCATTCTCCACCTCTGGCACAGCAAGCTCCGCTAAACGATCGCAAATTGAAAATGCTAGGGTTTCTGCATTCGGTTCTCGTCGAGTTCTTAAGTTCTCAATGCTAGACTTGCTGGACTTGTTTGCCCCATCCCTAGAGACTTAATACTTCTTAAACCTAACGTTCTTAAAACCCTTGACATTTTGCTATTAGCGAATTGTTGCTGTCATGTAAGCAGCAAAAAATTAGACAAAATATGCTGGTGCAATCCGACTTGCAAAGCACTATTTTAACCCAAGCTTAATCTAAACTGAATCTTGCCTTGGGAATGGTTTGATAAGCAACAATTCTCAAACATTTGGCAGATTTGTCCTAACCGTCACGGCAAAAATTTGGACTTTGGTGAAGCTTTAACGCAAGTTTTTGGCATTGTGTCGTCTACAAAACCTGACTTTTGCCAAGAAATCGGTTACATCTAACAGCGTATCGTCAGAATTTTTCACCAACCCTCAATAAATGATTATGAAGCCGCCCCATTGGGACAGTCTTCTCAAACTGCCATGCGCTTTTTTGAGCCATCGATCTGCGAAGCGGTTTACCTTCCTCGCTGTTGCCGCGCTTCCCCTTGTATCTTGGAT
>PVWD01000015.1 GCA_003003615.1 filamentous cyanobacterium CCP2
GCTTCTGGCGCAGGCAGGGGGCTTAATTGCTGAAGTGGGCGGGCAGCTTTCCCACGGGGCGATCGTGGCGCGAGAGTATGGCATTCCTGCGGTGATGGATATTCACCAAGCAACCCAAAAATTGCGGGACGGGCAGCGCGTCAGAATTGATGGAGAGAAGGGGACGATCGAAGTTTTGTCGGCAGAGGGAAGTCTGTAAAAGTGTGATCTGTAAAAACGTGATCTGTGAAAGCGTGATGGAGTAACGGTAAACAATCTTCCCTTTACAAACCGTTAAAACATTACGCTTCGTTGCAACCTAAAATCTGAGTAAACCACAATATGTTACGTTCAATAGCGTTACTCAACATCTGTGTAGAGTTTTTAGAAGAGGGAGAACACCTTGGTCGCTAACTTCCAGCAGTCTTCAAATCCTGCCTTGCGTGAAGATTTCAGTGAATATGTTGCTCATCTTCAGCTTCATATGGCGTTACAAGCACGCAACCTAGTTCCGACATTAACGAAAACCGCAGACAGCCGCGAACAACTTCTACATCAAACCCAGGCTGACTTTGAAAAATTTGTCTCTCGCCAAGTGCTTTAAATCAACGATAACCAGATAAAATCAAACTCATTCAAGCTTAATATCAACCTTGTGTAGGTCAGGGCCTTGTCGCTCTGACCTTTTGCTTTTAACTGTTTGCCGTAGGCGCGAAATTTCCCACCTCTACTTCCCAACACCAACAGGCACAGGTTCATATAAATACTCAAACCAGTTTCCCTCTGGATCGCGTCCATAAAAGGAAGCAGTCCCATCCCGATGTTCATGGATGTGAGTTAGGTGGACTCCTTCGGCTTTGAGGCGATCGTAGGCAGCATCCACTTCTGCGCGATCGTGGAAGATGAAGCCAAAGTGGGGCCCAGCCTGTTCATAGTGAGGGCTAAGAAGGGCAAGCCCATCTTCTCCGGCTTTCAGGTAAGCCCAGTCTGGATCTTTCCAAACTAACTCCATGCCTAAATTCTGGTAAAAAGCAGTGGCGCGATCGAGATCTTGCACACAGATGGCAACGTGACCAATTCGTTTAAGGTTCATAGCCTACAAAACACTACCAAAAATTACAAAACATTTCACTTTCCCCAGTTCCATTTTAAGGCAGCTATTTTGGGTGTAGCTATTCTTATGATTAAGAGTAAAAGTTAGAAGCTAGGAGTTGGACAATTCAAGTTTTTCAGTTAGAGTTCAGATTGAGGAGATGCTGTCATTCGCTGAGACCTGAGGCTGCCGATCCGAACCGTTTAACTGTCTAGCTTTTTTACTTGTAGCAGAGTTCTACTTTTAGTTTTTTCTTCTTTAACCAAAATGCCCCTTTTCGATCTTTCCAACCTTCCGTACTGGATTCTTCTGGGCATGGGTGTTCTGCTATTCCTGTTTGTGATTGTCTCCGGTGGTGGAGATGATGACCTGGATGTGGATGCAGATGTAGACATGGATGCCGATCTGGATGTCGATGCAGATGTCGATAGTCCAGTTGATCTCGATCTTGATGCAGACGCGGATGCCGATGCCTCTGACTTTAGTATGCTTCAAGCATTGGCCTGGCTGGGTTTTGGCAAAGCCCCCCTAATTTTGCTGCTCGCCACCGATTTGAGTCTCTGGGGTTTAGTGGGCTGGATGCTCAATGTGTCTGTGGGTGGGGTGTTGGCGGGGCTTTTGGGTGGACTCATTGGCGGAGTCATTTTTGCTGGCTCATTTATCATTGCTTTGCTGCTGGGCGGACAAATTGCTAAACCGATCGGCAAAGTGTTTGCTTCCTTTGGGGAAGATGTCAGCGGCGATCGGCTGGTTGGCTGCATTGGAACAGTGAGTACCGTTCGGATTCCAACTACCACAGAAGGCAAAATTGGTCAGGTGGATGTGCTTGACCCTGCCCGTAACCTGGTGACTGTCAATGCGATACTGCCGGACTGGGCAACGATCATTCCGATTCGGGGCGACAAAGTTTTGGTGATTGAACGATCGCCCCAAGCTTATCTCGTCATTTGCAAAGACAGTTCCGATCAAGATAAATGGTTCTCTGCAAAACACTAGCAGGGAAATTCACTATTTTGCAATTGGTACATTTGACTGATAATATGCCGTTCGATCGGCTCTCTTAACTCATTTTCAACTTATTCCTAATCTATTCTTATGCTGTTCTGGCTTACATTCATCCAATCGCTACCAACCATCTCTATTTTTGAATCAGAAACTTCGGCACTATCCCATGACTCAGAAGAGTGGTCAATCACTCAAGCTCCTGTTCAGCAGGAGATTAGTCTGTTGGCTAATTCACCAACACCTGTGGTAGGGCAGTTGGGTGGATTGCTGGTTTTTCCCGGTGTGATTGCTGCTCTGATTCTGCTGTTGTTGATTAGTGTTTGGGCGTACACCCGCGTATACACCATTACGCCAAATAACGAAGCATTTGTTCGCACGGGCGGCGTGTTCGTCAAGCGTAAAACAGTTATCCTAAATGGTGGGTGTGTCGTTCTTCCTGGTTTTCATGAACTGACTCGTGTACCTCTCCGGGAAATTTCGATCGATGTGGAACGAACGGGAAAGCTGGCCGTTCGGACTCGCGACTATTTGCGGGCAGATATGCGGGTGACGTTCTATGTGTGTATTAACGCTACGGAAGAGGATGTACTGACTGCGGCTGCTCGTTTGTCGCAAGGGAACCGAATCACGCCAGAGGACATTAAGAATGCCCTGGAAAAACGGGCCGATGATGCGATTCGAGCGGCGGCAAAAACCAAGAGTTTGGCAGAAATTGACTCTGACAAATTGGGGTTTGCTCAGGAGGTGTTGAACCTGGTGCAGCAAGACCTGAACAAGGTGGGGTTAACCCTAAACAACATTGCCATCTCTGAAATTCAAGAAAGCGACACCTACGACACGAACAACTTCTTTGATGCTCAGGGGGTGCGGCTGCGGACAGAAACAATTCAGCGATCGATTCAGCAAAAACGCGAAGTGGAACTGACAACGCAGGTGGCGATCGAACAAAAAGAACTAGATGCCCGGAAGCGATCGTTGCAAATTCAACAGGAGCAGGAAGCGGCTCGTTTGGAGCAACAGCTTCAGGTAGAGGCTCTTAAAGCTCAGCGAGAACGGGAAATTCAGGAGGCAAAAGATCGGGAAGCGGCCTCAACCCAAAGAACTAAAATCTTGCAGCAAAAGCTGGTGGAGGAAGAGGAAATTCGTCGCAAGCTCAGTATTCAGGAAAGCCAAATTGAGGCAGACATTTCCCTGGAAGAGCGCAATAAACAGCTTAAAGTGGCAAAGACTGTACAAGAGCAAGAAGCCGAAGTGGCGGAGATCAATCGCCAAAAGACGATCGATTCTAACCGTCTGGAAGCACAGGTGCAGGTGGCTGAGTCTGAACAACTGGCGCGGCTGGCGCAGGAAAATGTGGTGATTGCCATTGCCAACAAGCGGAAGGAAAGCTTTGAGGCGGAAGCGCAGCGGGCTAAGGCAGAGGCCTCTGTAATGACGGCAACCGAAGTGGAAGTGGCGGAACGGCAAAGGCAGCTAGCAACGATCGCAGCGCAAAAAGCAGCAGAAGAAAAGCGGATTTCAGAACAAAACGTTGTCGAAATTGATGTATTCCGGCGGCGGCGGCAGGCAGAAATTGCCAGACAGACAGCTGAACTGGAAGCAGAAGCGATTCGGACTTTGGCAGATGCAAACCGCGATCGGGCTTTAGCAGATGCAGAAGGGATGCTGGCTCAAATTGAGGCAAAAAACCAGCTAACCAATGCCCGTTTAGCAGCAGAAACCTTCATAACCGTTTGGCCTGAACTGGCTGAAAAACTGCCTGAACTGCTGCAATCCCTGGCCCCGCAACCTGGCATCATTGGGGATGCTCGAATTTATGCGTTCCCTGGTTCCAATGGCAATGGCAGCAATGGCAGCAATGGCAGCAATGGCAGTCAGGATGTGAGCAAAATTCTCCTCTCCACAAGCGGTTTATCAGTGATTAATACGCTGCTGGAAGAAGGAAAGCTGGGATCGCTCATTAACCAAGTGGGTCAGGCAATGCGACGGGAGAAAGGGGAAGATTCCAGTGGCAGTAGTGATTCAAAGTAATTGAGTGCAGAATCCTTTCAAAGTCCCCCTTTTATAAAAGTTAAAAATTTAATCTGGAATGATTCCCGTCCTCGCCTGGGCAGGCAAGATGCCTACCCTACAAGTCAATTCCCGGATTATTTTCTTAACTTCCATTCAAGGGGGATTTAGGAGAAGCATCACAGGTTAGCCAAGAACCGTAAGGACTTAAAGCACACCCTAGCCTGTTCACGGCCAATCTACATGAGCAACCTACTGCCAGTGGTAGACTTAAAACAAAATGAATCGCCACCAGACAGGGGAGTTTTGAAGCGTTTTATGGCTAGAGTGAAAGGATTTAGAATTTGGGGCGTTCTCATTGCCTGTGTTTTTTGGATCAGCAGTTGGGTAATGGCTCCTGCGGCGTGGGCATTGGCTCAGGTTAGTCTAACGGATCTTTCCTATGAAGAATGCCCGACCGAATTGGCAGAAGGGGCAATCACCTCTGGAGGAGCTAGCCGTCCGGCCAACTGCTTTATCATTACCGGAAACGCTGAGAATAAAACGGGTAAGCCCATCTACAATGCCGATATTTTTGGGCGCGTGTATGATGCCAACGACAATCCGGTGATGCAAAACCGGACTCGTCTAGGGTCGATCGACGAAGTTCCACCTGGGGTAAGCGACTTTGAGCTAAGAATTTCGGTTCCGGCAAATCAGCCTACTCCTTTGAAGTTGAAACAGTTCAAAGCATCTGGCTTTACCGGAACAGTGCGCCGCTAACCCATGACTGCTGATTCGATCGTCTTTTACTTTAGCCAAGCCCAGTATGAGCGAGTGGCTGCTGTTTGTGAGCAAGGTATTGCCATTGATCCTCGTTGCCTGACGAACTATTGGTATTTGGGGTTGGCTCGTCTTTTGCAGGGAGATGAAGCAGCGGCACAAGCTGCCTGGTTTGCTGCAACGACAGCGGCTGACCCAGAGGCGATCGAGGTAGGAATGGTGGATTTGGCGGGCATTCTTCAGGCAGAGGTCGATCGGCAGTTGCAGCAGGGTAGACCAGACTTAGCTGAATGCATTTGCTGGCAGTTGTTGGAAATCGATCCGACTCAGGTGAATTATTACATTCAACTCGGACAATCTGTTGCACTTCAAGCAAGGTTTGAAGAGGCGATCGAACATTGGCAAACAGCCCTTACGGTGCAGCCGGACTGCGCTATTGCCTACCAAAAACAGGGGGAAGTTTTTCAAGCCCTGGAACAGTGGGATGCAGCCATTGCGGCTTACATGCAAGCGATCGAGCTTCAGCCCAATTGGGATGTTCATTATGCCTTGGGTGGATGTTTCGGACGACAACATCGGTGGCAGGAAGCATTCCTCCAGTTTGGGCGGGCAGTTCAACGGTATCCAGAATGGGCAGCAGCATCCGGCGATCGGGGGTGGGCAAGCCTTCAGCAAGGAAACTGGCAAGCAGCCATTGCTGACTTTAAAGCGGCTTTGAGCGTGAAAACCCATTGGGCGGCCGATTACTGTAAATGGGTTGAAGGATTGCCTGAATCGATGCGATCGGATGGGGTTGTAAAAAATGCTCAGTTTCTGAATGCGCTATGCAACCAGCCAGAGTCACCAGCAAGCACGGCAGCGATTTACTTTGGGTTAGGACAATTTTTTGCTCAAAACCGAGACTGGCAACGGGCGATCGAATTCTATCAGCAAGCATTGCAGGAGCAGCCTAACTCACCAGAAATTCTTACGGCTTTGGGGAATGCCTTGGCATCATCTAATCCGCAAGCGGCGATCGAGGCTTATCAAGCTGCACTTTATTGTCATCCAGAAGCGGCAGAAGCGTGTTTGCGGCTGGGGCGGTTACTGGTTTTACCCGATCGCGATCGAGCCATCGCCCTGTTTCAAAAAGCCATACAGCTTCAGCCAAACGGAGCAGATGCCTATGTTTTGTTGGGCTATGTTTTGGCAGAAATAGGTGAATTGGAAACTGCAATCAAAGGATTTCAGCAGGCCCTTTTACTCCAACCCAGTTTGTATAAAACGCTCCAGCCCGCTCTGGAATCCTTAATTCTGGCTGACCTTGTAGAGCCAGATGCACATCCGGGAGAAGCAGCAAACTCTCTGGTATCTCGCCTTCTGGAACTGACCAATTCACCCACAGGCTTTTACGAAACTACTGAAACCTGGGCAACTCAAACTTCACAGCCTTATATTGCCCTCGATCCGCCCAGCCAAATTCAGCTTACCCTACCCAAAGGAATTCATCCGCTTAGGGAGCCACTACGCCAACACGAAGCCCATGTCAGTTATCGGTTTGGGCGGGAAATTCCGCTTCCTGGTACATTCGTTGCAACCATTCCAAACGGGCAGTTTTGGCTGAATGCGGAGCAAACCTCCAGTGCAATTCTCACGGCAGAGGATCAACTCTTGGGAGATTTATCCCCTGAATTTCCGCTTCTCAGTCCTGGACATCCCGATCGCCATCCCAGTTTCCATTCATTGCTCCGTGTTGAAAAACGTCCACCTAGACAGTTTTTTGATGGAACGATCGCTGTGTTAGCAGGGCTGACCAACGATATGTATTTTCACTGGATGTTTGACGTGTTGCCCCGTATCAATTTGCTGCAACGGGCTGGATTTAATCAACAGCAAATTGACGGTTTTATTGTTAGTCATAATTCATCTTTTCAACAGGAAACGTTGTCATTATTAGATATTCCCAATACTAAAATTTTGCATACAGCACAGCATTCTCACACTCAAGCTAGCCGTTTAATTGTGCCTTCCTATCCGGGTAGTCCAGCTTGGATGCCAAAGTGGGTTTGTCATTGGCTCAGAGATGTTTTCTTGCAGGATATATCAACCTGCAACAGTGGCGATCGGCTCTACATTAGCCGACGATCGACTGCCAATCGAAGGGTCATAAACGAACAAGCGTTGCTTGAGTTTTTAACTCCGTTTGGTTTTCAATGTGTCACTTTGGAAGGTCGATCGGTGAAGGAACAAGCTGCACTGCTGGCCAATGCAAACGTTGTTATTTCGCCTCATGGTGGTGGGTTAACGAATACTGTATTTTGTCGTTCTGGTACTAAAATCATTGAACTCTTTTCACCCAACTATGTTTATCCTTGCTACTGGCTCGTTAGCAACTTGTTGGGCTTAGATTACTATTACTTGACTGGAAAAATACCCGCAGGAGCTTTTCTGCACTCGTGCCTTTATCCTGATGTTCGATTAGAAGATATTTGGATCGATTTGAATGATCTGAAGGCAATTTTAACGCTGGCAAATGTTATTTAACGAGTGGAGCAGAAAGAACCCTACATGTATTTAATGTGACATAAACAGGAGCAAGACGGAACAATGCGCTTCTAAAGATAGATGTTCTGTTTGTTTCGTGTTATTTACACTGGGCAGTAGATCTAAGAATGCACCTTTGTACATTTCTTACAGGTGATCAAAGTGATTTGCTTCGACTGTTGAAGTGGTGTGCCCTTTGGACTCGCTGCTTGATACAACCGTTGAATCGGAAGCAAATCACCCAAGCTTTGCCGCCAAATTCAATAGTGTCAAATCCAACTTCCTCCTTTGAATTATGTCTCCTAACATCTTCAAATTTGCTACGCTAACCGGATTTACAGCTTTTATGGTTCTTGTCAATAGCTTAGCTGCTCATGCAAGCACCGTACTTTCAATGGTTGAGGACACGTCTCATCATTCTGCTGTAAGTCTTACAGATGAACCAGAAATTTCCCAGAATCCGCTAGATGCGATCGAACCTAATCCGTTTGATCTTGCTCTTGAGGAACTGAATTGGTCGGACACGTGGGCCTACGAGTCGGAGTATGTTGCTGATGAGGCTGAGTATGTTGCTGAATCTGCTTCTGCTGTTAATGCCAACTCCGTAATCAATGCCAACGACACGAATACGACTTACGTTTCTAGGCATGATGTTGGGCAAGAGCTTGAACAGGATGTCAGCCCAGCAATTGAACAAGAACAGGTTGCTGAACAGGAACAGCCGATTGAACAAGAACAGGTTGCTGAACAGGAAATGATCCAAAATTCTGTGCAAGAGAGTGAACCTGATGGTTCTTTGATGACAACAGCACCTGACCCAATTCTTGCTCCTGAATCCGCTGCCTTTTTTACTGCCAATCCCTCAGATGAATTGTCTGAAATTTCACTTCAATCAACTCAATCTACTGAATCCAGTGATGAACGGATTGCTGTTGAGCCTAATCATGCTGAGCTTAATCATGCTGAGCTTAATCATGCTGCTGATGGCTCTGCTGAATCTTCTGTTGATGAAGTCTACAGCACCAATGCGATCGATTTAATGAATGAACCTGTATTGGCCCAGGTTCCAGATAGCTCAGCGATTGATACAGTTGAGACTCCGGCTGCGGTTCCTGATGCTCCAGAAGAAGCTGAAACCAACATTGCACAGGTGATTACTCCCGGTCAGCCCACCCGTTCCGGCCCAAGCTACATCGGTGCAGGCGGCAACATTGGTTTTGGCGGCAGTACTGGAATTGGACGTGGTAACTTTGCTTTGTTCAGCAAATTGGGATTAACCAACAACTTTTCACTCCGTCCTGCTGCTTTCATTGGCGATCGAACCACCTTCCTGGTTCCTGTTACTTTAGACTTTCCCACAGGAGCATTAGTCGATGATGCAGTTCCCTTTAGCATTGCACCTTATGCGGGTGGCGGAATTGGCATCTCCACTGGAGATGACAGCCAGGTGCGTCCTGTAATTGTTGCAGGCGTTGATGCACCAGTGACAAACCAGCTCACTGCAACGGCAGGTGTGACAGTCGGCTTTTTCCGCAACACGGAAGTGGGTCTATTAATTGGGGTCGGCTATAACTTTGGCAATTTGTTTTAGGGCAGATGGCTTCCTGGTCTAGCGTTTTTGCAAAAAAAACATTGAGCCGTCGGAGATTCAGTATCACAACCTGAATGCATGACAACCCAATGTGACTAGAGCGTGAGTCTGCGAACGATGACAATGATCTAAATAAAAAAGCTGTCGTGCATCTCCCCTATCCATCTGATTCGAGAATGAACCTCTTGAATCAAGTGTTTAAGTTCGATGCCGATCAGCTTCACCCTGTTTTCAGATCTGTACTTAAGATGACATCCCCATGTGAGTTGATCATGAAACTTTTATGAGAAAACCCTCACAATTGGATTAGCCAGACGATCGCAGCCTGTATCCCACTCCCCTCACGGTTTCTATCAGTTCATCGCCCAGCTTCTTCCGCAAATACCCAACATAAACATCGACAATATTGGAGCCTGGATCATAGTCATAGCCCCAAACGTGGTTGAGCAGTTGTTCTCGGCTCATCACCTGCTCTGGATGGCGCAAAAAAGTTTCTGCCAGGGTAAACTCCCGTGCTGACAGTTCAACTAATCGATCGCCTGCATACACTCGTCGAGTTCGCAAATCTAAAGCAATATTGTTCGCCCGAAGCACCATCTCAGTTTGTCCGGTCGCCGTACCGCTCACCCGAAGTCTGGCTCTGACCCGCGCCAACAATTCATCAAAATGAAAAGGCTTGGTAACATAATCATCTGCCCCCAGTTCCAGCCCAGTCACTTTGTCCTGAACATCATCTCGCGCTGTCAGAATGATCACAGGGTGATGAAAACCTTGACCCCGCAGTTCTTCCAATACACTAAGTCCGTCCTTGCCAGGAAGTCCCAAATCCAAGATAACGAGATCCCATTCATCTTCCAGGGCAAACTGAATCGCTGCTTGCCCGTCCCTGGCAACGGCAGTCATAAATCCGTTTGCTCGGAATCCCTTTTCCAGGAACAGGGTAATGCGAGGTTCATCTTCAACAATGAGAATCCGATTCATGTAAAGAGTCTCTTTTTGTAGGGTTCCAGAGGTAAAATGACCGTAAACGTGGAGCCGACTTCCACCTTGCTGATTAGTTCAACTCGTCCACCGTGGGCTTCAGTAATGGCTCGAACAATTGCCAATCCTAAACCAGCCCCCTCAGAGCGTCGATAGCTGTTGGCAGCACGGGCAAATCGTTCAAAAATGCGTTTTTGGTCTTCCGGGGCAATGCCTTCACCAGTATCACGCACCCAAAATCTGACCTCCTTGCGGGTGATAGCGTAGCCAAGTTCAATTAAATCAGTTGGCTTTGTATAGTGTGTGGCATTTTGAATTAAGTTTAGAATTGCTCCGGTGAGCCGTTGTCGATCGCCGACAATTCTTCCCTTCCCAAAGCTTTGGAGTAACCAGGTTCGATCGGCTAGGGTCTGCGCTTTCACAAACAAGTCTTCCATGAAAGCCGGAATATCGATCGTTTCTAAGTGCAAAAAGTCAGGGCGTTCTGCCTTCGCCAACAAAATCAAGTCATTGACCATGCGTCCCATGCGCTCCAGTTCATCCATCACCAAGTCGAGGGTTTCCTGTCGCTCTTGGGGGTCATCTCCTAACAGTTCCAAATGCCCCTGGATAATGGTGATGGGAGTCCGCAACTCGTGACCTGCATCGTTTACGAAGTCTCGCTGGCTGGTAAAGGCATTTTGAAGGCGATTCATCATAGCGTTGAATGCTTCTGCCAGTTCTGCCATTTCGCCCGTCCCTTCCATGTTGGGAAGTCGCCGTGTGAGGTCTGCTTCATTCACTGACCGTGCTGCTGCCACCAATTGTTTCATTGGAGCCAAAATTCGAGCCGTTGCAAACCATGCCAGCACAAACGAAATTACAATAATGCCGATCGCCACTCTTAGAAAGATGAATACACTATCTAGTGCTTCCTGACGTTCTCCCGCTGTGAGATGCGCCACTACCAATGTTCCTCGAATCCGATCGCGCACCATTAAGGGCTGTGCAATGTATAGAATATCACCAGTCGCAGGATCAGAGGTTCGCTGCCGTCCGGATACTTGATACCCAATGTTTAACCAACGATCGGACAGAGAAGAATTTGGTAAAAGGATTTCTGGAAGGGCGGCCGGATTGGATTTATAAACTTGCTCATCAACGATCGCAATCAAATAGTTATCATCCTCAGGAACTTGCCCCTCTAAGTAACTATCCAAAAAGTCGTATAAATCTCCATCAGAAGCCTGATATTGCCTCTGATCCCAAACTTGATAAGCGTTACGAAACTCCTGCATTTCTTGACGCAGACCTGCTTGAACACGCCGATCGACGTTGGCAAAGAGCATGAATAGAAAGACAGGGATGGAGGCAAACGTAACCGCAAGCATCAAGACGGTGTATAGCAACAAGATGCGTGTGCGTGTTTCTCCGAGAAACCAATGCCACCAAGGATACTTTAAAGCCATAGAACGAAGATTTGCTTTGCTTAAACCTGTTGATGCACAATGGATTCAGCAAATGAACTTGATTAAAAGCACCTTTAGGTTCACTGAAGGAAATCACAGATTTGGGAGGTTCCCTTCATTTGGATGGGTTTGTTTGGGAATGGGTTTGTTAACGATTGATCTTAGCCTTGTGATCTTAGCCTTGTCGTTGATACAGGTCAAAGCACCACCGCTGTTTCAACGAGGGTAATGCGGCAAAGCGTTTGTCTAAAATTTGCATCAAGCAAGCCTCCTAAACCGACCTCCACTTTAGTCCTAACATCTTATACTGAGTTTCTGAGATCAATTTGGATGGGCCTTTGTCGGGGGCAGGGTGGCAAGGGTTACATCTTGCAAAAGTAAAGTGGAAATCGATGCAGCGACAGTTGAGAAGACTGATTTTATTTACACTAACTCTGATGATGATTGGGTTAGTGCTGAACCGTCCTACATTAAGTTTCATTGGCTCGATCGCCACTCTAGTCATTACGGGAGTCATCATCAGCCGTTCCCTTCATTCGGCTCTCACCAAACTTCTGTCTCCTCAGCAATGGCGGTTTTTGTTGGGCTGTGCGGGAATTGTCATCGCTTGCTATGGGTTAGCCTACTTGAGTCCACTGGATCAACCCATTTACAACTGGTTGCAAGCCCAAAACTGGGAACGAATTGCCATCCTCGGCAGCATTTTGGGCGCGACGGGGCAAATATTGATTGCAATTCTGGCGGTTTATGTGGGCTGGGAGCAATACATTGTTTCCAAAGCGTTAACGATTCAATCTAACACCATCACCGAACAGCAAACGATCGACACTTACTTTGAGGGCATCGCCCAACTCATGCTGGATGAACATGGCTTGCTGGAAGATTTTCCAATGGAACGGGCCATTGCTGAAGGTCGAACGGCTGCCATTCTCACGAGCGTGAATGCAGAAGGCAAAGCCAAAATTTTACGGTTTTTGTCTCGCTCTGGGCTGGTTACGCCACTCAGGCGCGATCGACGGTTAGGCAAAGCCATCTTAGATGGGCACGGCGGATATGCTGAAGAACGCCAGAATGGGTTGCGTGTCATTGATTTGGGCGTAATACTGGCAGGAGCGGATCTTTCGGGTACAGACCTGCGACAAACTGATCTCAGTGATATCAATATGGTGAGAACCCGCTTTGATCAATGCAGCCTTGGGCAGGCAAATCTATCCCGTACTATTCTCCGGGAAGCATCCTTTCGAGGGGCAGATTTGTTTGGGGTACGGCTGTTTTATGGCAGCCTGCAAAGGGCAACTCCCCGCAGTCGGGCAGATATTCCAAACTACAAGACGGGACAGTTCACAGGAGCCGTTGTGGAAGGGGCAGACTTTACAGATGTCCAGCGTCTTTCTGAAAGCCAAAGGCATTACTGCTGTCAATGGGGCGGTGCAAAAACCCGAAGCACGATCCCTGGTGGTTGTGACGGCATTCCTAATCTGCTAGAGGGAGAATGACAGTTCAGTAAATTGCCCATACACTAAACACTTTGCGGGATAGGCTCTTTAAAACCTATCCTGCCTCTTTATTATTTTTCTCCCGACTCCCCATTCCCCATTCCCGACTCCCGACTCCCGACTCCCTATTCCTGACTCCCCCAATGACACCTCTCCAATCCCTAAAAAACTGGCTTCCCAACCTCGATCGCCGCATTTGGATCTTGATGGCAGGTCGCTTGCTCTCGCAAATTGGCAACGGCTTTGTGCTATTTTATGCCCCGATCTTTTTTGTGAATCAGGTTGGGCTTTCTGCGGCAGCAGTTGGCTTTGGCATTGGTAGCCAATCGATTTCGGGTGTTTTAGGGCGAATTGTCGGTGGTTCAATGGCAGATTCGCCGCAATGGGGACGACGCAAGACCTTACTATTCTCAGCGGCCATTTCTGCCCTCGCAGATGTTTTCTTGTCCTTCAGCAACAATTTCTCAATTTTTCTGATTGGCAATCTGTGCATGGGGTTAGGCATTGGACTGTACTGGCCTGCCACTGAAGCCGTCGTTGCAGATCTGTCCAAACTCCATCAACGCAATGAGGCCTTTGCCCTTACCCGGTTAGCAGATACCGTAGGCATGGGAGCTGGCGTAATTTGGGGAGGCTGGCTCATTGCTGTCACTGGGGCTTATCGTGCGCTTTTTGTCATTGATGGCATTTCCTTCTTGGTGTTTTTTGGAGTTATTTGGCTGGCGATCGATGAAACTCTTGAAACCGTTGAAATTCTGGATTCAGAGCAGACACATCACCAAATGTTGAAAGGTTGGAAAACGGCACTGAGCGATCGTCCCCTGCTGATTTACTCAGTTGTCAATATTTTATTCACTACCTATCTTGCCTTCATCAACAGTGCATTGCCCCTTTACTTCAGCAATCACGTCCCCGTTCAAGCCAACGGTGAGGGGTTCTCATCTACCGTACTCAGTGTCCTTTTCTCCTGGTACATCATTCTCGCGGCCCTGTGCCAGCTACCTGTCGCTCGGTTTCTTAATCGGTTCAGGTATCCTCAAGCCCTAATTTTGTCTGCCGTGCTGTGGGCAGGTGGGTTTGCTCTCATTTGGCTCACAGGAACCGTTGCTAGGGGGCATCTGGCATGGGCAGCCCTCGGACTGGCAGTGATGGCTTTGGCAACGGTTGCCTATACCCCTGCGGCATCGGCTTTAGTGGCAGGGTTAGCTCCAGATGCAATGCGGGGCGTTTATCTATCAATTAATTCGCTGTGCTGGGCAGGTGGATATTTCATTGGCCCGATTATCGGCGGTTGGGCGATGGATCAAGCCCCTCAAATTGCCAACGGCTTTTGGTTGGTCGCTGCTTTAAGCGTGATTAGCGCAATTCTCATCCTGCGTTACTTAGACCGACGCTTGCAGAAAACCAGACGATTGATTCACTGATTTATCATAAAGATAGGTAAACCTGTAGATAAAGGCTTAGCGTTAAATCCTATGGTGCTATTTGGTTTCGGCAAAAAACTATCCTTACCCAGCCCTAGCGAAGCGTTACCGGGACGCGACACCCCCATGCCTGTGCCCGATCGTCACTTTGTAAACGGCAATCCCCTTACCCCTCCCTTTCCAGACACAATGGAGCTTGCCCTATTTGGAATGGGCTGCTTTTGGGGGGCAGAGCGCAAATTCTGGCAGCTAGAAGGCGTATACAGCACATCCGTTGGTTATGCAGCAGGAATCACACCTAACCCAACCTACCGTGAAGTTTGCAGTGGCATGACTGGCCACAATGAAGTCGTGCGGGTTGTTTATGATCCCAATGTCATTAGCTACGAAACTCTACTGAAAGTATTCTGGGAAAACCACGACCCCACGCAAGGAATGCGTCAAGGCAACGATGCAGGCACCCAATACCGCTCCGGCATCTACACCTACACTGAGGAGCAAAAAGCCCTGGCTGAAGCCTCCAAGTCCGCCTATCAAAATGCCCTAAAAACTGAAGGCTACCCCGAAATTACCACCGAAATTCTGGATGCCCCAGAGTTCTACTATGCTGAAGACTACCACCAGCAATATTTGGCCAAAAATCCAGGTGGTTACTGTGGTTTAGGTGGAACGAAGGTTTGTTATCCTGGCTAGGTTTGGGGAGTAGGGAGTAGGGAGTAGGGAGTGGGGAGTAGGGAGTGGGGAGTAGGGAGTGGGGAGTGAAGAACCATAAACTCGTACTGCTTGCCGATCGCTTGGTTGATTGGAAAATTGGAGCGTTGGCAATTTGTGGGGGAAACCGCGATCGATTCCCCACCCTCCATTCAAAAGAGCTTGAGTATCCGCAGACTCCAGGGTCAAAAATTGTTTTTCAGCTTTTTATCAGATCGTATCAATCAACACTGCCTACCCCAGGTCGTGTTAGCTGATAATCCAGATAAATTTCAGGAGCAACCACGAGTGAACGCAGCAGAGCAGGCGATCGGACTTGAAGTCACAACCAAAATTGCTGGCGTTGTCAGCCTTTTCAAAGCCCAGTTTCCTGACGCAAAAGCTGACCTTAAGCCTTGGGCAAATGATCCAGATACTTTAGAACTCGTCGATCCAGACTCGATCGACATTGGATTTCACCTGCCCGGTTGGAGTCGATCCCTCCAAAGCCGCAGTGTCCTCGTCCAGATCCGGCTTTACAGTGATCCAATCGCCCATACTCGACGGGTAATTGGACTGGAAGCGGCTGGATTCACAAACTTAGGGGAGCAATGGCGATTATCGACGATCGAAAATTGGCAATTTGTTGGAAATACGCAGCCCGCTGACGAGGTAAAAGAAAAGCTAAAACTCTTCTGCCGCCAGGTTTTTGAACTGTTTAACTCAGAGAGCGACAACGGAAGCTGAATCAACGATCGCCTACTCCAAACTCATTTTCTAGACTTGCGCCAATTTTTTTTACCAGACGGAGTAGAATAGCAAAGATACCCCATTGCCTGGAGAGGTGGCAGAGCGGTTGAATGCGCTTGACTCGAAATCAAGTTTGGGGCGACCCAACGGGGGTTCGAATCCCCCCCTCTCCGTTTAGTCTTTTCAAACCCATCCGTTCATAGGAATCAGCAACTTCAAGCATCCTCATCTAACCTATCTGTTGCCATAATTTGGTTAGCAGTGATGGTCAGCGAGCCGAGTTCAGGAGATTGAATTGGTTCACTTTCCTGGAATCTGCCGACTTCAATGTAACCATTTCTCTCCAGTTGAAGGACAACAATCGCCCGCGTTTGTGGGTCAACCAGCCAATATTCTGAGATGCCCCGTGCCGCATACTGCTGCCGCTTTCGTTCGTAGTCTCGATCGCGATTACGGTCTCCGGGCGAGACAACTTTTACAACTAATTTAGGGGGAAGCGCATCAAAGGTAATCGTCAACCGCCTTTTCGTTTGCTCTAAATGTTCTGGTCTGAGTACAACTACATCAGGGAACCGATTAGCAGGATCACCCGGCTTCAAGACTGGCACTTGAACTTCGCAAGTATGAAGCCGAACTAAACGACGATGGATGATTTGGATGAACAAATCACGAAGCGCAAGGGCAATCCAATCATTTAGCTCTGATTCGGGCGGCAATTCTCTTAACTCTCCATCAACTAACTCAAAACGCTGATCAGAGCCGTTGTCAAAATTAAGATAATCTTCAAAGGTCAACCGTTGCGCTGAGGTCATCGTTACCCACCTCATAGGCAAAAATTATAATTCCCATTGTAGGTTATTTCTCTAATCGCTAAGCAGAGAGAGGGGTTAGCTCGAAATTCAATAGGTGCATCCCACTTTTGCATTTCCATGACAAATCTCTCACTGGCAGGCAAGATACCTGCGCTACGGAAATCGCTCCATTTGCATAAACATTTGCATCAATGGGATGCTCTCAAGCTCAATCTCGCATTAATTGCTTCCTGAGATAGTAAAAAGGGCTGATGACACTTCCCCAAAAGAAAGCAAATTCGCAAGCCAGATCAAGCTCTTTGTTAATCCGATTGCCGTATTTAATTAAATGCCAAATCAAACGGCGAAGGCTGCCGCATAAGCTTTTTAATAGCAGAAATGGTTTTTGCCAGGGTTGTGCCAAAATAAGCCGAATTTCGCAGGTACATAAGCCATAAATTCGAGCGATTCGGACTAAGTAATCTTGCTCCATCCGCCATGCTGGAATAAGATGCTCAATTTGCATGGCCGGGTTATACCAAATCTCCCAACCCTGCCGATGTAAACGCAATGAAATCTCGTAATCATGTCCACCTCGATGGGCACGAGTGAACCGATCGGGCATACAGTCTAACCAGGCTTGCTTGCGAACAACTAGCCCGGCTCCGGGTGGTAATCTCAATCTTTCCGGTTCAAACAGTTTTGCTTCATTGGCGTATTTCCGAATCACTAAATACTTTTTTACCTTGTCAAATCCGCTGGGCGGTTCAATTTCATACTGACCTAAAATTTGCCCTCCATAGGAGCCAGCTTTAGGATGGGCTAAGCCAAACTGATGAGCAGACGCAACCCAATTCAATGCTGGAAGATTGTCATCATCCAAAAAACCGACAAACTTTCCCTTTGCTTCTTTAATGGCTCGTTGTCTGGCATAGGCCGATCCCTGTTCAGTTTCTAAACAATATTTCAGAGGGACATTAGGAAGCCAGCCCTTCTGAGTATCGTAAACAATCTGCGCTGTATTATCTGAACTATTATTATCAATAACAATTACTTCCCAGGCGATCGTTTCAGTTTGAATTTGTGCCTTTAAGTGTTCAAGTAAAAGGGGTAATGTTTTTGCTCCGTTGTAGGTTGGAATTGCAACCGTAAAATCAATATTCATAGATTGAATTTCCTACTTTGATTGATTAAAATAACCCATTTTCCAAAGATAAAATGGACTCCATAAGCTGCTCATGAATAATTCCATTTGGCAAGCTGCCACCAAATTTGTTTTGAACTGATGATGATATTTCAACCAATGCTCAATGATTTTTCGCAAATCATTCATCAAATACGCAAGCAACATCACCGATCGTTGCCAGGGTTTGATTCCCGACATGCGAGTCACACAGCGACTTAACCCAATCCCTCGAAAGAATGGAATTAAATAGTCACGTTCCAATCGCCAAGCTGGAATTTTGTGTTTCACAACCATCGCAGGGTTATACCAAATCTCCCAGCCAGAGCGGGCAATATGCGCCAACACTTCCGTATCTTCCCCCGTTAACATATTGCCATTTGCTCGTCCGCCCAAAATTGTATGGGATGGCACATGGGAGAGCCAAACCGATCGCCGTACCACCAACCCAGCGGAAGGAGGAAACACCCGCTTTGAGGAATTGTATTGCAAGGGTTTTGTTCCGCGTTCAGTAATTGCAAGAAATGGCAGAATTGGCTTTAATTCCGCCGCAGGTTCCACTTCAAATTCTCCTTGAATTCGACTGGCAATTGCCCCAGCTTTAGGATACTGCTGAGCAAACTGATAGGCCGATTCAACCCAATTCAAATCTGGAAGATTATCATCATCTAGAAAACCAACAAGCGCACTACCCGCCTCCTCGATCGCCCGTTTCCGAGCAAACCCAGCCCCCTGCCGAGTTTCCAAATAATACCGCAACGGACAAGGAAAATTTGCTTGAAACGCCTTAACAACCTCTGCTGTTCCATCCTGGCTGTTGTTATTAATTACCAACACTTCCCAGGACAGCGGAGCAGAAATAATTTGCGATCGTAACTGTTCCAGTACCTCTGGTAAACGATGTTCACCGTTATAGGTTGGAATCGCAACGGTGAAGTCAACCATAGTTCGCCTGTTTAATCATTGAACTGTTTTGTTTCTAACAGGCTCAGTGTTCCCTGGTTTTGAGGGTGGCTCTCATCCCGCAAAAAACAACTTAGATTGAAAAAGAAAATTTGAGGCGTGAAAATAAAAAATGGCACTCGCGGTGAGTACCAATTTCGTCAGATCATTGTAATGACGTAGCTGTTATGACTCGATCTGAAAACACAATAGGAGGTAAATCGGTTTTCGCTCTGTCAAGAAAGATACGAAATGCGATCGATTTATCTCGCTCTAATTCTTTTTTTAGCCTCGCTCAAACTTCCTTCGATCGCCAATTTATCACTTTAATTATCAAATTGTTACAATTTCTCAGAACAATGCAGTTGTCAGATCGCCCCTCATGTGCATCGCTTGTCAGATTACACGTTGAACCCGATCACTCGCCACAGCCCTGGATGAGGAAAAATATTACAAAATATTGCGAATCACCTAAGAGTGTGAACTCAATGCCGGAAAATATTTGCGGAAGATGACTGAGTTTGGACTACTCAAGTTTCACCAGTGGACTCATTTGTACCATTGGGTCGCTTATAGTCAAGGTAGGCTGAACTGTCGGAGTTGGCTGAAAATGGCAATCAGTCCAGCACACCGCAGCTTACTGTCAAAAGCTAAGTCATTCAGTGGTGAACGCCAGTTTAATCATCTCTGGTTATATTTTGCTTTTCGGAGGAATCCATCAATGAGTGTTGTCACGAAGTCAATCGTGAATGCTGATGCTGAGGCTCGCTACTTGAGCCCTGGCGAATTGGATCAAATTCGTAGCTTCGTCACTTCAGGGGAGCGTCGTCTGCGGATTGCTCAAGTCTTGACCGATTCTCGCGAGCGGATTGTCAAGCAAGCTGGTGATCAGCTCTTCCAGAAGCGTCCTGATGTCGTTTCTCCTGGTGGTAACGCTTACGGCGAGGAAATGACTGCAACTTGCCTGCGTGACCTCGACTACTATCTCCGTCTCATCACCTACGGTGTAGTCTCTGGTGATGTTACCCCCATTGAAGAGATCGGTATCGTTGGTGTACGTGAGATGTACAAGTCTCTGGGTACTCCGATCGATGCTGTGGCAGAAGGTGTTCGCGCCATGAAGAACGTGGCAGTGTCGCTGATGTCTGGTGAAGATGCTGCTGAAGCAGGTTCTTACTTCGACTATGTCATCGGTGCAATGAGCTAATTGAGTGCTGAAGACCGAGGGCTGAGGACGAAGTTGAGTTTTTGACTTGCTCCCCAGAACCAAGGATTCAGAATTTCTAAAACCTCCTAGCCTGGTAGACAACAACGAGATTTAAGGAAACGAAATCATGCAAGACGCAATTACCTCTGTTATTAACTCTGCTGACGTTCAGGGTAAGTACCTGGATGTTTCTGCTCTAGAAAAGCTCAAGAGCTATTTCTCCAGTGGCGAACTGCGCGTTCGGGCGGCAACCACTATCAGTGCCAATGCTTCTCAAATCGTTAAGGAAGCTGTTGCGAAGTCGTTGCTTTACTCGGACATCACTCGTCCTGGTGGAAACATGTACACCACCCGTCGCTATGCTGCTTGCATCCGCGACCTCGACTACTACCTCCGCTATGCAACCTATGCAATGCTGGCTGGTGATCCTTCCATTCTGGATGAGCGCGTTCTCAACGGATTGAAGGAAACCTACAATTCCTTGGGTGTACCTATCTCTGCAACTGTTCAAGCAATTCAGGCAATGAAAGAAGTGACTGCTAGCTTGGTTGGTGCAGATGCAGGCAAGGAAATGGGCGTTTACTTCGACTACATTTCCTCTGGCTTGAGCTAACCCAATGTACAGAGTGCTGAAGACTGAGAACTGAGTGCTGAGTGAATCAGGACAGGTGTCTCAATCTCAAGGCTCACGATTTGCAGGTCTGGGAAGTCCAGAGTGAGTGTTAGATGGTTGGTGGCGGCTTTTAGAGTTAGCTATGACGATCTAGGATTGACTCTAGACTCCCAGACTTACAGTAAGTGGATCTGTGCGACGATTCATTCCAGATTTAGTTAAATCTCAATTCAACAGAACTTTCTAGTCCATTACAGGAGGGCGATCGATCTATGCGGATGTTTAAAGTCACAGCTTGCGTACCCAGCCAAACTAGAATTCGCACTCAGCGAGAGCTTCAAAATACTTACTTTACTAAGCTGGTTCCCTACGAAAATTGGTTCAAGGAGCAGCAACGCATTCAGAAAATGGGTGGCACGATCGTTAAAGTTGAATTAGCGACGGGCAAGCCTGGTACAAATGCAGGTTTGAAGTAACGCAGCGTTGATATAAAGCAGCGTTAATCTACGTTCAGATCGACACATATACTCAGTTCATTGGTAGAGGTTTACGAAATTTAGATGTTGGTTTGGTGCGCTGTATTGGCATGGCACCTGATGGATATCTAAGTTTCATAAACCTCTTAGTTTTTTAACTTTGGCAGCTTGCCAATTTTGATAGCAACAGACAGAATCGTTCGGACATTTGCCGCACCCCCAATCCTATCTGTTCATGGGACTCAGCACCTTCAAGCGTCCTCATCTCACTCTTTCTAGGCTCAAAAGTAATCGTTACGTTTTGATCTTGTGCGAATCCGATCGACTTGCGCTACTGTTATGAGGCAACTTTAGAATCCGATCGACTAGTGGCTGTCCATAACGTTCTCAAGTTTCTGAATCTTTCAACTCAAGATTGGGCCCTTGAAGCTCGTCTGCTGAACTGGATCACGTTTTTGTGGCTATTTGTTGGCTTGGCTGTTTTATTCTCAGCCTCCTATGCGATCGCAGAAGCCACCCTGGGAGACGGGCTTCATTACTTTAAAATTCAGATTCTCTGGATCTGCTTGGGGCTGATTGGATTTAATCTGCTAGTTCATTCCCCACTTCGCTACATTGTGGGGTTAGCCAACTGGTTCACGCTGATTATTTTAGGGTTAGTTCTGATGACGCTGTTGCCCGGTTTGGGGACAACGGTGAATGGGGCAACTCGCTGGCTGGTAATTGGGCCGATCGGTATTCAACCTTCAGAATTAATCAAGCCCTTTTTGGTGCTGCAAAGTGCCCGCATTTTTGGACGTTGGGAAAATCTAACTTGGGCGACTCGCCTCACGTGGCTTGGCATTTTCGTTCTAACCCTTGTTGCAATCTTGTTCCAACCCAACCTGAGTACGGCGGCATTATGCGGTATGATGCTCTGGCTGATTGCTGTTGCGGCTGGGTTGCCTTTCTCTTACCTATTCATGTCTGCTGGAACTGGGCTGCTCGCTGCGATCGTCAGTGTCAGTATCAAAACCTATCAACGACGCAGGTTAATTTCTTTTCTCAATCCGTGGGCTGACCCCAGGCAGGATGGCTACCAACTGATTCAAAGTTTGCTGGCGATCGGTTCTGGTGGATTTTGGGGCACGGGGTTTGGACTGTCTCAACAAAAATTGTTTTATTTACCCATCCAGTACACTGACTTTATCTTTGCGGTTTTTGCTGAAGAGTTTGGCTTTGTGGGCTGTTTTCTGCTGATGCTCCTGTTAGCAACTTATGGCACGATCGCACTTCGGGTCGCGATTAAAACAACAAATCGAGTTCACCAACTGATTGCGATCGGAGTCATGATTTTGATGGTCGGACAATCATTATTAAATATTGGAGTTGCCACTGGAGCTTTACCCACAACAGGTTTACCATTTCCACTATTCAGCTATGGCGGTAGTTCCATGATTGCTAGCCTTGCTTCCGCCGGTTTGCTGATTCGAGTGGCACGGGAAAACTGTGGAGGTGAAATCCTAAAGCTGGGCAAAACTCAGTTCTCAGAAGGCGTACAAGAAACGCGCTAACACGGGCAACGTTAGGTGATATTCCATTCATTCTGGGATTCGTTCTCCACATCATTCATCATGTTGTTGAATATGCTGAATGGCAACGCCGATCGCATCCAGCATCACTTCATAACTCTCATCAGTAGAGCGTTCTATTGTCATGAGTCCGGCTTGTTCTAAAGCGATGAAGCCTGTAATGGCTGAGTTCACTATTCGCATGGCATCCACTAGTTTTGTCTCGCTAAGCTCATAAGCTCTCAGCACACGCTTGAGAAAATGGAACACTTCCTGGATCAGGGGAGCGGTTTCGGGATCGTTAAGGCTGAGTCGAAATTGGATCATTACTCGATATCGTTCAGGATACGATCGAGCAAAATTGCGTGTTGCGTTGCCTCCAACACGCAGTAAAGCTTGTGGTTCATGAACATCCTCAGTTTGTTCCCGGCACCATTCAATATAGTGTCGCCAAATGGTGAGAGCTACTGCTCGCTGCAAAGCTGCATTTCCATCCAAATGTTTATAAATTGCAGGGGGTTTAATCCCCAATTCTCGCGCCACTCGATTGACCCCCAACCCTGCCTCACCCTCTTGATCTAGGCAGACGATCGCAGCATTAATCACATCTTGCTGCGTCAAAGAATTCTCTTTCGTGGGACGACCCATAAAACACAACTGAAATTTTGCGGTTTCGGTTTCATCCTAGCGAACTACACAGGCTGAGCAATATGAAATGCAGAAAGATAAGAGAGTTGAATTGTGCTACCGTTTTTCTCGATCGCGTGGCGCAATTGCTCAAATAGTTGCTGTCTTTGCTGTAGCTCTAATTTGAGATAAGGAGAGTAAGTCGTCAGAAGCATCAAGTACTCATCTACTGAGTAAGTCACTTCAGATGCAATCTGCCCAGATATCAGGTTCTTAAATTTTCCTGAATCGATCGACATCTGTCCTAATTCCTGAAGAATTTCTTCTTGCATTGCTCTATCTTCATAACAACCCAAAGCGGGAGCAATGGCTTGATAAATTTCCGATAACTGCTGATAAACCTCATAACGGGGTTGAAGTTCTTTATTCCACAACAAAATCAGGTAGCCATCAGGATGCAATGCGTTTGCCGCTTTAGGATAACCAATATCTGGAGGTATCCAGTGAAAAGAACTGGCTGCCAACACAGCATCATATTTTCTGGTCTTTGGCTCCCATTCTTCAAACGAAAGATTTTGAATTTCAACGTGAGGATATGGAGCACAATTTTGTTGAGCAAGCTGATAAAAATCAGGATTGGGTTCTAGACAAGTCATTGAGCATCCTAAAGATGCGAAGGAATGGGTTGCGATCGCAGGGCCACATCCTATTTCTAGGAGGGTTGAGTTAGCGGAAAGTTGAGCAATTTCTACGACCTGCTGGATGAGTTCCTCAGGATAGCGAGGTCTAACTTGATGATAAGCCTCGGCTGCGGGTGAATACCAGCGTTTTCTCTGCTCCAGATCTTTGCCGTAACACTCAACTAGGCTTGCTTTTAAGTCTTTCATGGATTGCTTGGCTTATAGCTTAGTTAACACTATTAACTAAAATAAATATAATTAACTTTAGCAGCTTCACCTCCGCTAATTATGACGAACCTAATATTTGCCTCTGCCCGTCAGCTCGCACAAATGATTCGCGATCGTGAGGTTTCTGCCGTTGAAGTCCTCGACGCTTACTTGAGCCAAATTGCCCAACATAACCCCAAGCTAAACGCCATTTGCACCTTAGACGAAGCCAATGCCCGCACCAGAGCCAAACAAGCCGATGAAGCCCTTGCGATTGGGGAAAGCTGGGGGGCTTTGCACGGTGTCCCCATCACGATAAAAGACATTTTTGAAACAGCAGGACTCCGCACCACTGCGGGCTACATCCCCTTGAAAAACTACATTCCCCAGCAAGATGCCACAGTTGTAGCAAGACTTCGGGCCGCCGGAGCCGTGATTCTGGGCAAGACGAACATGGCGGAACTGGCGGCGGATTATCAGAGTACCAATTCCCTGTTTCCGCGTGTGAATAACCCTTGGAATTTGGACTATACGGCTGGGGGCAGTTCTGGGGGAAGTGCGGCGGCTGTTGCTGCTGGGCTGTCACCTTTGGATTTGGGGAATGATATTGCGGGTTCTGTGCGTCAGCCTGCCCACTTTTGCGGTGTGTATGGGTTAAAGCCAACCGATCGCCGCATTTCCACCGCCGGACAAATTCCAGAAGTACCAGGAATGCCGCTTTCTATTCGGCACATGATGACGGTGGGTTGTTTTGCCCGATCGCTGGAAGACCTTCGGCTCTGCTTTTCCTTAATTGCTGGAGCAGATCAACGCCGACCAGACGTACCGCCTATTCCCCTAGATCAGCCAACTGGCAAGGCTTTACAAGAACTCAACATCGCCTGGACTGATCAATGGGATGAAGTGCCAGTGGCTGCCGAAATCCAATCGGCGATGCATCAAGTTGCCCATACCCTTACCGATGCAGGAGCCAAACTCGATCGTTGGATACCTCAAGGTTTTGACATTTCCACAATACTGAATCTATACACCAGGATGGCAGCATACGTCATCACTTACGCTCAACCCAAGGATCGATACAACATTCGGCGCAGCCTAGAACTCCTCTTTCGCACTGCTACCCAAGGAGACAAACAGCTACGAAAATTGGGCAACTTCAGCAGATACTTACCAGAATTACTGAATCCCAGCCTCAAAGGATATTTTGAAACGCTAACAGAGCGCGATCGCTTCACTGCCCAAATGGATGAGTCCCTTGAACCTTGGGATGCGTGGCTGTGTCCGGTTGCAGCAACTCCTGCCTTTACCCATCGTCCCGCCTGGAGTGCGGTTGAAATTAATGGCAGAGCTTACCCTCATGGTGTGGCAAATGGAGCGTATACGATGCCGTTTAATCTCAGTGGGCATCCGGCTGTGGTAATTCCGATCGGACAGACGAAAAATGGATTACCGATCGGGCTACAAGTAGTGGGAAAACGCTGGCGGGAAATGGAGTTATTGGCGATTGCTCAGAAGATTGATCAGGTCGTTGGGGCCTTCCTGCTTCCGCCGTTACGGTAGAAAGTAATTTTATGGTGCGACTTAACGGTGAAAAGCTGCGATCGGGCTGATTACAAGTTGCGTTCTAGCCAGGTCGTCAACTCCTCTGATTGCGTAAAATCCAGCGATGCTTCGCCCAAAGCTTCCAGTTGGTCAACGGAGAGCGATCGAATGCAGGACTCTACCTCCTGATCCAAGTTGCCAAATCGATGTTTCAGAAGGCGTAATACAAACGCGATCTCCCGCTGTAGCCCTTGCTGTAGCCCTTGCTGTAGCCCTTGCTGTAACCCTTGCTGTAACCCTTGCTCCAGAATGTCTTGATAAATGACGGATTCTTTCACAATCTCCTCCCGCAGGATTTGCTGAATTACTGCTTTTTCCAATACTAATCCTGCTAAAACCGCCATGTCCGATCGGTTCTTCCAATAACCACTGAGCAAAGGCTTGACTGTAGCTTTCGGCTAGAAACCGGCAAACGTTGTCATACATACCCAGCTTTTACTGTCCGTCCATCATCAGCCTAAGCGACTGAATTAAAAAAACTGGTTTGCGATCGGTCAAAGCCTGCTTCATCGGGATTTGTGGCGGCGCGGGAAAGGTCATCGGAGATTTGCCGACAGTATTGGTTGAAGGCGGGTGAGGTGCGGAAGTCGTCAGTGCGGGGGTAAGGTTCATCGATCGTCACTTCCGACACCACTCGACCCGGACGAGCTGCCATCACGACGACTCGGTTGGACAGGTAAACCGCCTCATAAATGTTGTGAGTAACAAACACCACTGTCCACTTCATCCGGTTCCACAACTCCAGCAAGTCACTGTTCAGTCTGCCCCGTGTCATTTCATCTAAGGCCCCAAACGGTTCATCCATCAGCAAAATTTCGGGATGCGTTACCAAAGCACGGGCGATCGACACCCGCATTTTCATGCCGCCGGATAGCTCACGTGGATAACACTGTTCAGACCCTTTTAAGTCTACGAGTTCGATCGCCTCTGCCACTGCTGAGGATGCTGCCCGCTTGGTAATCCCTGACAGCTTCAGGGGAAGATAAATATTTTCCTGTACCGTTGCCCACGGCATCAGGGCTGCCTCCTGGAAAACAAATGCTAGTTTCCGCTGGCTATGCCCTTCTAAGGACAGATTGCCGGAGGTCATTTGCCCCAATCCAGCAATAATCCGCAATACCGTACTTTTCCCACAGCCAGACGGCCCCAGCAGGCTGACAAACTCTCCTTCTGCGATTGCCAAATTCAAGTCCTTGAGAGCAACTGTTCCGTTGGAGTAGACCTTGCTAACGTTACTGAGAGTAATCGCGGGAGAAGTCATAATATCTTCCTATAGCTGTGGGCGGTTGAAACAGGAGCAATGCGGCTGAAGAGTGTAAGGCAAGTCGCTATGTAGTAGATGTATTCAGCTAACTAGACAGGCAAAACCCCCATCCAAAGAGAATACTTGTATTCTTTCTACGCCGCACTCCTCGCTCCTCACTCACACCTCATACGCATCCACCCCTTTATTTACAAACTCTAAAGTATATGCCTGGGTATAGTCTGTTTCTGGGTTAAAGACACCTTGTTCTGTCAGCGTTTCAAAGAAAGACCGCCAGCGATCGTCCGTCATTGCCCCAATGCCCAGGCTTTCTGCATCACCGGAGACAACAATGCCGTATTCCTTCATTTTTTCAATGCCGTAAGCAATTTGCTCATCGGTCATTTCAGGATTCGCTTGCTTGATGAGTTCATTGCCAGGGGTTGGATCGCCATCCAGATAGCTATACCACCCTTTGATAGAAGCATCCACAAATCGCTGTACCAGGTCTGGGTTTTGCTCTACCAGTTCGCGTCTACATTCGATCGTCGTGGAATAGGGATCATAGCCAAAGTCTGCCAGAAGAAAGACCACCGGCTCAAAGCCCCCCTCTTTTTGAATGGACAAGGGTTCAGAGCTTAAATACCCTTGTTGTGCTGATTCTTCGTCAGCCAGGAAGGGCCCAGAGTTGAAATTGTAGGTGCGCTTTTGGTCATCGGTGAAGCCATACTTCGCTTGGAGAAAGGGCCAGTAGGTGACGTTTGCTGCCGATGAGATGAAAATTGGTTTGCCTGCCAAATCTTCCAAAGACTCTGCTTTGCCAGGATGCGCCATTAGAATTTGTGGATCTTTCTGGAAGATGGAAGCAACTGTAACCTTGGGAATGCCTTCTTCGATCGCCTTAATGGCATCTGAACCATAGCCCATAAAGAAATCTATGGCACCGCCCATGAGAAGTTGGGTTCCATTGACCTGCGGCCCACCCATTTCGATCGTCACATCCAAGCCATATTCTTCGTAAATTCCAGTTGCTACTGCCTGGTAAAAGCCACCATGTTCAGCTTGGGCATACCAGTTTGTGCCATAGGTGACAGAGATTAGTTCACCAGAAGTCGCAGTGGTCGTTTCGGTTGTATCAGCCGCATCAGCCGTAGTCGTTTCTGTGGTTGCTGTCCGATTGGGGGCACAAGCTGCAACGAAACCGCTTCCTGCCGCAAGCGCACCATACTGAATCAGTTTACGACGGGTGACACCGTAAATTCCTCGTGGTGGATAGCGTAATGAACTCATTCCATGCTCCTTATGACACGCTGATCGTTTGTTTTTATGGGTTACAGCTTCTCATCTACTGAAGCTACTAGAACCGAATACACCGAATTGTATGTTCAGATACGGCTTGGAGGAACTCGGTTTTTGAGCAAAAAGAATTTTGATTGAAAAAAACATCACTGCTTTCGGTGTGTCACCACCCATTCAATCACCTGCTGACCCAACCGGACATCATTCAGCCGATCGACCTCCCGAATTCCAGTGGGGCTGGTGACATTTACTTCCGTTAAGTACCCGCCAATCACATCAATTCCCACAAATACTAAGCCATCTTTTTGCAACGTGGGAGCTAACACCTCGCAAATTTGCCGATCGCGTTCTGTAATCTCTGCTGCTGCGATCCGTCCACCAACCGCCATGTTGCCTCGAAATTCGCTGCCCGTTGGAATGCGGTTCACTGCGCCGATCGGTTCTCCATTCAGCAGAATTACCCGCTTATCACCGTCCTTTGCCTCCGGGAGAAACTCCTGCACCATAATCGGAACCTTGCCCTGAAACGTGCTGATTTCGATCAGGGAATTAAAGTTTCGATCGCCCGGTTCAATCAATAAAATTCCCTCACCCCCCTTACCGCCCAAGGGTTTAATGACTGCTGCTCCTTGCTGATCGACAAACTTGCGAATGACCTGCTTATCTTGACTGACGATCGTTTTAGGAATCACTTCTGTAAACTGAAGGGCATACATTTTTTCATTGGCGTTCCGCAGCCCATGAGGCGAGTTTACGACTAGCGTTTTGGCGGGGTCAGTGTGATCCAGAATATAGGTGGCATACAGATAGGGAACGTTTACAGGTGGATCGGTTCGCATAAACACTGCATCCATCTCGTCTAAACAGCAGAGATGCCGATCGCCCAATTGAAACCATTCCAGTTCTGCCGACCACAGCCCATCCACTAGCCGCACTGCTTTTAACTGCACCGCTTGCACCATCGCCCAGGCCTTTCCCTGGGCCACGCTCAGGGAGTGTGCTTCCGTTATCCAAACTTCATGCCCCATCTCCTGAGCCGCTTCCATCAGTGCCACGCTCGTATCGTGACCCGGATCAAGCTTTTGAATCGGATCAATGATGAATGCAAACTTCACAGAAACTCCTTGTTGGGGCTAGGGAATACAAAGGGGGAGAAAGGGAGCGGGAGTGAGGATTCAGGGTTCTAATTGCCCTGTTTGCTTTTCAAACGTTTTTTAATCGCGATCGTGATAAAGCGATTCCCCTGCTACCGTCTTCATTGAGAGTTACTGGGCTTGAAGGAGGGGGTCTAGCTTGCCCCTAGAGTTGAGGGCGTAAAGATCATCGCAACCGCCGATGTGTTGATTGTTGATAAAAATTTGGGGGAGGCTGCGCCGGCCGTTGGCTCGTTGAGACATTTTCGATCGCGCCGCTTCGTCTCCGTCAATGCAATACTCTGTGTAATCAACGCCTTTTTTGTCTAACAATGCCTTTGCCCGAATGCAGAAGGGGCACGTACTCCAGGTGTAGATTTCGACGTTTGCAGCCATGATAATTTCAGCAATCTTTATTCTTCATTAATCTTAATCGATTTGTCTTGCCAGGAGCGATCGTCTCGCAAAGGCAAACAGAACATAGTGCTGTATCACAGTATCTCTGGTAATTCCCATTTGAGGCTTGCGTGAAAATCAAAGCCTGAGGCCTGCTCCAACCCCCCAAGCCCACCAACCTACCGAGTTGGAATCGGATTACGCTCGCGCTGCTTATTTTCAACCCACTCTGAAAGATGAATAATTTTGTTGGGTTGTGCAAGCCGCCAACCGGCCTGTTCAAGCTGTGCCGGACTTGCGGTAGTCACCATTTCGTAGCGGGGGCAATAAATCACCACCATACTTTTGTTACACATCGTCACGTAGCATGATCCCCAGTCCAAACCTTTACACTCTACCTGTTGCCCTTCTTGCCAATTCATGGAACTACCTTCCAACGCTCCTAAGTCCAACTGTAGATGCAACACCACAGCAAAACTTCCTACTTTTATGTCAACCAAGCGGGTGACTCTTTTTAAGCTTTCTGATCCAGTATTCCCACGCATTGAGGTAAGTATTTCATGAAGATACTTAAGAAAAGCCTAAACTTGCAGGTAAATCAGCATCGCACAGAATGGAGTCTCGTCTCATAATGGAGAAGCAATGCTTTACATTCCTTCACTATGGCGAGAGATTTACGGGGATTTTTGAATCTGTTAGAGCAACGCGGACAGTTGCATCGGGTCAGGGCTTTGGTCGATTCCGAATTGGAAATTGCAGAAATTTCTAATCGAATGCTGCAACAGGGTGGGCCAGCTTTGCTGTTTGAGAATGTGAAGGGGTCGCCCCATTCGATCGCCATTAATGTGATGGGAACCGTAGAGCGGATTTGCTGGGCGATGAACATGGAGCAGCCGCAGGAGTTGGAGGAATTAGGCAAAAAGTTGGCAATGCTTCAGCAGCCGAAACCACCGAAAAAAGTGGCGCAGGCGATCGACTTTGGCAAAGTCTTGTTTGATGTTTTGAAGGCAAAGCCCGGTCGGGATTTCTTTCCCCCTTGCCAACAGGTTGTCGTGGAGGGAGAAAATCTGGACTTGAACCAAGTTCCGATGATTCGCCCCTATGCAGGCGATGCCGGAAAGATTATTACCTTAGGGCTGGTCATTACCAAGGATTGCGAAACCGGAACGCCGAATGTGGGCGTGTATCGCTTGCAACTTCAGTCTAAAAACACGATGACGGTTCACTGGCTGTCGGTGCGGGGTGGGGCGCGGCATTTGCGGAAGGCGGCAGAGCAGGGCAAAAAGCTGGAAGTGGCGATCGCCCTTGGGGTTGATCCGCTAATCATTATGGCGGCGGCAACTCCGATTCCCGTAGACCTATCAGAATGGCTGTTTGCGGGGCTGTATGGCGGCTCTGGGGTGAAGCTGGCGAAATGTAAGACGGTGGATCTGGAAGTGCCTGCCGACTCAGAATTTGTCCTAGAGGGGACGATTACTCCGGGTGAGGTGCTGCCCGATGGGCCCTTTGGTGATCACATGGGCTACTACGGTGGCGTGGAGGATTCCCCCTTGGTGCGCTTTCACTGCATGACCCATCGTAAAGACCCCATTTATCTCACCACCTTTAGCGGTCGTCCTCCCAAGGAAGAAGCCATGATGGCGATCGCCCTCAACCGCATTTACACGCCTATCCTGCGGCAGCAAGTGTCTGAAATTACGGATTTCTTTTTGCCAATGGAAGCCCTCAGCTACAAGGCAGCAATTATTTCCATTGACAAAGCCTATCCAGGACAAGCAAGGCGAGCGGCCTTGGCATTTTGGAGTGCGTTGCCGCAGTTCACTTACACCAAGTTTGTGATTGTCGTAGACAAATCGATTAACATTCGCGATCCGCGTCAAGTGGTGTGGGCCATTACCTCAAAAGTTGACCCGGTGCGGGATGTGTTTATTCTGCCAGAAACGCCCTTTGACACCCTGGATTTTGCCAGCGAAAGGATTGGCTTAGGAGGACGCATGGGCATTGATGCCACTACGAAAATTCCACCCGAAACCGATCATCCCTGGGGAGAGCCTCTGGAGTCTGATCCGGATGTGGCGGCAATGGTCGATCGGCGTTGGGCGGAGTATGGTTTGGTGGATTTGAAACTGGGTGAGGTTGATCCGAATTTGTTCGGGTATGAGATGTGAGGAGATTCTTTACACGTCTTTTATTGCAAAGATTTAGCATCAATCAAAGCCCAAATTTTGCAGGGGCAACAATGTAGATGTAGATCATTCATGCGACGGGATTCAATTTTCTACGCGCTATTTCAGCAATCTCCCTCTTTACTGTTTGAACTGGTGGAACACCCACCCCCCGATGCCCAACGCTATCAGTTCGATTCGGTTGCCGTCAAAGAACCCAAATTTGAAATCGACGGAGTTTTTCTGCCCCCTGAGTCTGAAACTCCAGGAGTCGTGTATTTCTGTGAGGTGCAGTTTCAAAAGGATGAGCAGCTTTACGAACGGCTGTTTGGCGAGTCATTTCTGTACTTTTACCGCAACCGATCGCGTTTCAGCGATTGGCAGGCAGTCGTGATTTACCCCGATCGCGCCACAGAACAGAACACGACCCATCCTTACCGAGCTTTGTTAGCCAGTGAGCAGGTGCATCGGGTTTATCTAAACGAGTTAGGTGACATCCAGCAGTTGCCCTTGGGAGTTGCGCTGATGGCTCTCACAACGGTGGATGAGGTAGAGGCTCCAGAAATTGCCAAGAGGCTGCTCGCTCGGTCACGGCAGGAAGCACAATCGCCGGGGGCAAGTCGCACCATAATGGAGATGATCACGACAATAATGGTCTACAAGTTCACAGCGTTGAGTCGGCAGGAGATTGAAGCGATGTTGGGGCTGAACCTGAAAGAAACACGAGTCTACCAGGAAGCGAAGGCAGAAGGGCGAGAGGAAGGGCGAGAGGAAGGACGAGAAGAAGGAGAACGATCGCTGTTGCTGCGTCTACTCATGCATCGGTTTCGGGTCTTGCCTGAAGGATTAGCGTCTCGAGTTGAGGCATTGTCTAAGCAGCAAGTAGAGGAATTGGCAGAAGCATTGTTGGAATTTCAGACGATCGCCGATCTAGAAGCCTGGTTCAATCAAGTAGGGTAAATCGATACCCGATCCAGCACAATAAAAATAGTGTCTCTTTACTACCAGCAGCCCCGTCTGACGAATGAACCTGACTTTTCTTCGAGGGCTGACCCAATCTGAGCCAGCTAAGTCTACATCATCCCGCTTAACCGACCTGCTCAATCGCCTCCAGCCTTCCCCCGAAACTCTGGTGCTGCTTCTGGCAGTCTTTATTGGTACCGGAGCAGGGGCTGGGGTAGTGCTGTTTCGTGCGTTGATCCAGTTCATGCATCGCCTGATGTTTGGTGAAGTCTCTAGCTTTTTGTCCATGTGGGGCCATTGGACGCTAGCCCTGATCCCGCTATTGGGTGGGCTGCTTATTGGTCTTCTGCGCTGGCGAATGCAGGATTTTGGGCCCGGACTGGCCACCTTGCTGGAAGTGGTGCAGGGGAACCGGGAGTTGGTCTTGCTGAATCCGATTACCAAAATGAGTGCTGCATCCATTTCTTTGGGAAGTGGGGCTTCTTTGGGGCCAGAAGGGCCGAGTGTGGAAATTGGAGCCTATTTTAGTTTGCTGCTGGGACAGGCACTTAAAGTGTCTCAAGAGCGGCAGCGTTTACTCCTCAGTGCAGGGGCGGCCGCTGGTTTGGCAGCCGGGTTTAATGCCCCGATCGCAGGCGTGTTTTTTGCCCTGGAAATTGTCATGGGGTCAACGTTTGCTGCTTCAGCCGCCAGTGTGGTGCTGCTAGCCGCTGTAGTTGCCGCCTGGATTGCTCAAATTGGTTTAGGTTCTCAGCCTGCATTTGCTTTGCCTGCCTATGAAGTTCGGAGTGTATTTGAACTGCCGCTGTATGTTGGACTGGGGCTACTTGCCAGCATTGTTTCTTTAATTTATGTGCGATCGTTACAGTTCTCGCGACAGTGTTTTCAGGGCAAGATTTCTGGTTTAGAAGGGTTTGCCCAAATTCCACAGGCTTTGCATCCGGTGATCGGTGGGCTTTGCTTGGGATTAGTTGCATTAAAGCTGCCGCAGATTCTAGGAGTAGGATACGAAACGGTTGAATCTATTTTGCAAGATGTCCAGTTCCCGTTGCAAATGGTGATATCGCTGCTGATTATTAAGCTCATCATGACCGCCATCAGCTTTGGCAGTGGGTTCGTGGGTGGGGTATTTGCACCGGCCTTGTTTTTAGGAGCATCGCTTGGTTCGGCCTATGGCAAAGTGTTGGCAATCGCTCTGCCAGGAGTGCGAGAGTATATGGCCTCCTCTCCGGCTTATGCAATGGTGGGAATGGCGGCTGTTCTTGCCGGAAGTGTTCGCGCTCCCTTGACTGCGGTTTTACTATTGTTCGAGCTAACCCGCGATTATCGAATTGTTTTACCCCTGATGACAGCAGTTGGGTTGAGCATTTGGCTCGTTGAGTATTTGCATCCTCAGGTTGTCATTGACAATACACCTACCTTAGAACTGCCCACCACGCCCTCAGAACCTGCCATCCCTTCGTCTATTTTGGTTGCCGAAGCCATGCAGCCCGTGCCCCTACAGTTGCCTGGAGCGATGTCTTTAGGAGACGCAGTACAAGCGTTAATTAACCAGCGTTGTCACAGTGCCTTGGTTGTAGACGAAGATGATCAACTGATCGGTATTTTAACGTTGCGAGATACTTATCGTTGGATGGCGAAAATCAAGCCTGATGCTGATGTTCACACTGCAATGCAGCAGCCAATCCAGATACTTTGCACGACCGAGTTAGTATCTACCTATGAAGATGAATTCATCACAACAGCAATGGAGCATATGTCTGCTAGAGGACTGAACCAACTTCCCGTTGTGAAACGCGATCGTCCGCAGCAGGTGGTTGGTTTATTAACTCAAGAGAGCATTGCTCTTGCCAGCAGCATTGCCAAAACGCGCGAAGCACTCCAGCTTCACCTAGAGGAAGCAGAGAGCGAAAGAAAAGCAGATAACGAAAGAAATACAGCCGAACCGGTTGCAGAGGCTAACTCTTAACTGATGAACTCTTCAGGGAATGAACGGAATGAAAAAGCGAAGTGTTCGACGAACGTATAGCAGATGAATAAGTGAGCGAACATCTTGTGACACATTGCTGTGAAGGTCAGGTTGTCGTTGCAACTCTTCCTCTAACTCTGCATACTCAGAAGCCGTGAGTGACTCACCGTTGATGGGCGATCGGGCTTCGGTAATTATTTCTGTCCGCAAAACCTCCTCTGGGACATCTTCCGGCGGCGGCAATGCACTGGCAGCGATCGGCAATGCTAGAAGGATGAGCTTGAGAGTAAACGAAACCGCAAAAGTCTTCATCGTGTCATGAGGTGAGCGTTGATGAACCAAGCTTAGGTTACATAAAACGAAAACAGCCGATACACACAAACCCAACTACACAGGAAGAAGCCATCAGTGTGAACTCACGGAGCCACCCGGAGGGCATCTTACCTGTGAGCCGCTCACCGTCTCTAGCCTTGTATCAGCACAATATCCATCCTAGGTTGCCCAAGATGGCAGATCTGACAGGGTTCTCTAAGTTTTTGAACTAAAAGCTTGGCATCAACGCTCAAAATTCTTTAACCTGATTGCCTCAATTGCGATTAAGGCGAAGGAGAACCAGCCGGAGCGTCAGCTGGGGATTCAGCCGGAGCATCAGCCGGGGCATCAGGAGTTGTCGTCGGAGATTCTCCACCTGCACAGGCAACTAGAGTAGTGGACAAGCCAAAAGCAATTAACAAACCAAGCACTAATTTCTTAGTCATAACTTTCCCCTTCTGTAACTGTAATCAACACATAGAAACCCTGAAGATCGAAGACAAGCCAGCATTTACCAGCTAATCTAGCCTACTTACTGAGAAAAATGGTTGAAATGGAGATTTTCAAGAGATTTTGCCACTAGAAAACCGTGAACACAACCACCTACCAGCAAATATGGGCCATCCTCAAGGTGCTTTAGATATTTTTAGCAGATTTGATGATTATTTGGGTATCAGCACAAAGATAGGCTTACTCGATCTGTCTAGAGGAATATCTCAAACGTAATTCTGGCAATGCTAAACCCTTCTGCGCTGTGGTTTCTTCTAGCGATCGACTTTACAATTATTCATAAGGAGCGTTATGGGCTGAGGTTTATTCTCAGGTTGGGGTATGCCACGAGTTGTTTTAATTGCTGGATTTGAATCTTTCAATGCAGATCTTTACCGGCAGGCGGCTAAGCTTGCTGAGGAACAGTGTGCAAACCTGGAGATTCAGGTCTTCAGCGATCGGGATTTGGCATCTGAGCCGAAGGCAGTGGAAGCGGCTCTGCAAAACGCCCAGGTATTCTTTGGCAGCCTGCTCTTTGATTATGATCAGGTGCTATGGCTGCGAGAACGAGTCCAGCAGATTCCGATTCGTTTGGTGTTTGAGTCGGCATTAGAGCTAATGAGCCTGACTCAACTGGGCAAGTTTGCGATCGGCGATAAGCCCAAGGGAATGCCGAAACCTGTGCAGTTCATTCTCAGCAAATTTGGTGGTTCTCAGCGTGAAGAAGACAAACTGGCAGGCTACCTCAGCTTCCTCAAAGTTGGGCCAAAACTGCTCAAATACATTCCCGTCGGCAAAGTCCAAGACCTCCGCAACTGGCTAATTATCTACGGCTACTGGAATGCAGGCGGCTCAGATAATGTTGCTGCGCTCTTCTGGTTCCTTGCCAAAACGTACTTAGGGCTTCAGGTGAATGAGATTCCTGAGCCGATCGAAACTCCCAACATGGGGTTGCTCCATCCGGATTACAAAGGCTATTTTGCCTCTCCAAGGCAGTATATGGAGTGGTATTTGGAGCGAGAGATTGGAACCCAAAACGCACTCCTCCTTCCCCAACCCGCAGGCAAGATGCCTGCGCTACGGAAATCATCCCCTGTCCCATTCCACTCCCCACTCCCCACGATCGCCATTTTGCTTTACCGGAAGCACGTCATTACCAAACAGCCCTACATCCTGCAATTGATTCGCCAATTTGAGCAGGCAGGGTTGATTCCGCTGCCAATTTTTATCAATGGGGTGGAAGGGCATGTGGCGGTGCGAGATTGGCTGACGACTGCCCATGAGCAAGCCCAGCGACAACAGGGAACGATCGAAACACCTTCCCTCTCGGCAGATGCGGTGCAAGTGGATGCGATCGTCTCTACGATTGGGTTTCCCTTGGTGGGTGGCCCAGCCGGTTCGATGGAAGCTGGACGGCAGGTAGAGGTGGCAAAACGGATTCTGAGTGCCAAAAATGTGCCTTACTTTGTGGCAGCTCCCTTATTGATTCAAGATATTCATTCCTGGACGCGCCAGGGCATTGGGGGGCTGCAAAGTGTGGTGCTGTATGCCTTGCCAGAGTTGGATGGGGCGATCGATACGGTGCCGCTAGGCGGACTGGTGGGAGACAGAATTTACTTGATCCCCGAACGGGTGCAGCGATTGATTGGTCGAGTGAAAAGCTGGGTTGCTTTACGCCAAACTCCCCCTGCTGAGCGCAAACTCGCCATTATTCTCTACGGTTTCCCGCCTGGCTATGGTGCAACCGGAACGGCGGCTCTGCTGAATGTGCCGAAATCTCTTGTCAAACTGTTGCAGGCTTTAAAGGTAGAGGGCTACACGATCGGCGATTTTCCAGAAGATGGAGAAGATTTAATTCGGCAGGTGCGCGAAGCCGATGAAGCGTATGTGCGGCAGATTCCAACAGAAACGAGTCTGGAGAAGGCAGCCGTTACTACGGTCACGGCAAAATCCCTGGAACGTTGGCTGGGGTATCTGTTGACAACTCGCATTGAAAACCAATGGAGATCCTTAACGGAAACTGGTATTCGTACCTTGCCTGCCGATCGCCCGGAGGAGTCTCGCTATTTATTAGGCGGGGTACAGTTTGGCAATATCTGGATCGGGGTACAGCCGCCTCTTGGTCTGGCGGGCGATCCGATGCGGCTCATGTTTGAGCGAGATTTGACCCCCCATCCTCAGTACGCTGCTTTCTATAAATGGCTGCAAAACGAGTTTCGGGCAAATGCGATCGTTCACTTTGGGATGCATGGCACAGTCGAGTGGCTGCCGGGTTCTCCCTTGGGCAACACAGGCTATTCCTGGTCAGATATTTTGCTCGGTGATATTCCTAATCTTTATCTCTATGCCGCGAATAATCCCTCTGAATCCATCCTGGCGAAGCGGCGAGGGTATGGCACTCTGATTTCCTACAATGTCCCTCCGTATGGCAGAGCGGGGCTTTACAAGGAGCTAGTGGCACTGCGGGATTTGATTTCAGAATATCGGGAAGATCCTGAGAAAAACTACGCCCTCAAGGAAGCGATTTGCAAGAAAATTCTGGATGCTGGGCTGGAAGCAGATTGTCCCTTCCGGGAAGCCCGCAGGTTGGGCATTGAATTCACGCCAGAAAATATTCGACTCTTCAGCCAACACGCCTTCAACGATTACCTCGTCACCCTGTACGAATACCTGCAAGTTTTGGAAAACCGCCTTTTTTCCTCTGGGCTGCACGTTCTGGGTGAACCGCCGACCTCCGAAGAGCTGCACCGCTACCTCAACGCCTACTTTGGAGAAGATTTTTCCCCCAGTTGGCTGGATACCCTCTCCCATGCCACTCCTGACTCCCGGCTCCCGACTCCCGACTCCCCCCTCCCCCTCGATCAGGCTCAACAGATTTGTACTTTGCTGAACCAAACCACCGACGAACTCACCAACCTTTTGCGCGGACTAAACGGTGAGTATATTCCCCCGGCTCCGGGTGGGGATCTGTTGCGGGACGGCATTGGAGTTTTACCGACAGGTCGGAATATCCATGCCCTTGACCCCTATCGGATGCCCTCTCCGGCTGCTTATGAGCGGGGACGAGAAATTGCTAGAAAAATCATCGCGCAGCATTTACAGGAACAGGGCAGCTATCCAGAAACGATCGCCGTGATGCTGTGGGGGTTGGATGCCATTAAGACGAAAGGTGAATCGTTGGGGATTTTGCTGGAACTCGTTGGTGCTGAACCGATCAAAGAAGGCACTGGACGAATTGTTCGCTATGGCTTAAAACCGCTTTCAGAACTTGATCATCCCCGCATTGATGTGTTAGGCAACTTATCAGGGATTTTCCGCGATAGCTTTGTCAACATTATTGAACTGCTGGATGATTTGTTTCAACGGGCAGCGACAGCAGATGAGCCAGAAGCCCAAAACTTTATCCGCAAACATGCGCTAGAACTTCAAGCACAAGGGATTGCAAATTCCTCAGCCCGGCTGTTTTCCAATCCTGCCGGAGATTTTGGTTCCCTGGTGAACGATCGCGTGACGGATTCTAACTGGGAGTCGGGGGATGAACTGGGCGACACGTGGCAGGGCAGAAACACCTTTAGCTACGGCAGACAAGATAAGGGACAAGCTCGCCCAGAAGTTTTAAACACGCTGCTGAAAAGCACCGATCGGATTGTGCAGCAAATTGATTCGGTGGAGTATGGCTTAACCGATATTCAGGAATATTATGCCAACACGGGAGGTTTAAAAAAAGCGGCAGAAATGCAGCGCGGCAAGAAAGTGACTGCCAATTTTGTTGAAAGTTTTTCCAATGACACGACCCCCCGCAAACTCGAAGATTTATTACGAATGGAGTACCGTACCAAACTGCTAAACCCGAAATGGGCAGATGCAATGGCAGAACAAGGCTCAGGTGGTGCGTATGAAATCTCGCAGCGGATGACGGCTTTGATGGGTTGGGCAGGCACGGCAGACTTTAAGGAAAACTGGGTTTACGATCAGGCGGCAGACACCTATGCCCTGGATGCAGAGATGGCAGAGAAACTGCGTCAGGCAAATCCCGAAGCGTTTCGTAATATTGTCGGCAGAATGCTGGAGGCCCACGGTCGCGGATTTTGGAGTCCTGATCAAGAAAAGTTAGAAAAACTGCGATCGCTCTATGAACAAACGGACGAAGAGCTAGAAGGGGTAACGGTTTAAGCGGAAGAATGAGGGAAGTTAAGAAAATAGGGCAACGAATAGTGAGATGAGGGCTTGAAGTTGTTGAGTCCCATGAACGGTTAGGGTTTGGGGTGTAGCAAATGTCTAAACGATTCTGTCTATTGCCCCGGAAATTTTCAACTTCGATGATTTAGACAAAATCTAAAATCAGATTCACCCCCTTCAGAGATTACCCGGATGACCAGTCTAAAAACTGGTTAACTGTTTCATAGCCTGATCTCAGTTGCTTCTCTACTCCATACCGAAATCGTCGTTGCCGTCCTTGTAGAGACTATAAAGAGGCAAACCGTCGCAGAGTCAAAGTTTTATTTAAATTGGGCCTCGATTGATAGATCAGGATGCTCAGAGAAGGACACATAGCCAGCGGTTATTGTCCTGAAATTGCCATCATGAGTCGTGTAGAGTTCATTCAAGCCCCCCCTATGATGAACACCGTAATGTATTCCTCTAACCAATGTATTGATCAAAATCACTTGTCTTGGTCTTCTTTTCAAGATCCTGATAAAAACAACCGAAAACCGGGAGATCCGCCTGTTCTCTTGCAGGGAATTGTAGAAAGTTTAATTGACGGCATTATGATTCTTTCTGAACAGGGAGAAGTCATTTTTGCCAACAGCCATGCGAAGCGAATTTGTTACCAACTCACACAAAACTTATCACGACGAAATTCAGTCCCGCGACAAATTTGGCGGAGTTGTAAAGCTCTGATCCAAGGTCGTGAAGAATTTCCAGAAGATGCGATCGTTATTGAAGATGAAATTAAAACGCAGGATTTGGCAGCCATTCGCCTGCGCGTTCGCTGGTTAAATTTAGATAATGTAGAACATCCCTACTTATTAATTGCACTAGAAGATTTACAACAATCTGCTCATAACAGAGCGATCGCAGAAGCCCAAAAATATAGTTTGACGAAACGAGAAACGCAAGTTTGGCTGCTGCGTTGTGCGGGGTATACCCGTAAGGCGATCGCTGCTGAGCTATATATTAAGGAGGATACGGTGAAGAAGCATATTAAAAGCATCCGTGCAAAACGAAATGATGCAGAGTGGTTAGGCGAAAGTCTAATTTAGGTTCCAATTTAAACGCGATTTATTAGTAGACAAGCGGACTGTCCGACACAGTAAAATTCATAATTCTGCTTAAGAGGGTGTAACAAGGAACTGTAAACTTCACTGTGTCGGCTCAACCGCTGATTCATCCGCGAATGAATGGCGGACTATGAAATGAAGTCCATTTATGCAAGTTAAGAAAATAATCAGATAATTCGTAGCGCAAGCATCTTACCTGCCAGTGAGACGCTGCCCGATCGCAATGACCAAATTTAATTTTTAACTTTCATAAATGGACTCAATCCCTCTTCCAGGCTGATTGATCAGACTTTTTCAAGTCGCCTACAATTGATCTACGGGTGATTAGGTTTCTAAATTAATTGCCTCATTCCAATCAAAATTGATCTTCTTGCAAGGCAAAACTACTGTACGGTTAGATTAATCAAGCTAACTGAACCGCCTTCTGGATTTGATACCACAACTTGATTTGTTTGCGGAATAAATTCAATTCCTTCTGGTTCAAATTCAGCTGCAATGTCTGCTCCAACCACATTCGGATTCAAAATCACTGTGTCAATCAACTGAATGTTCCTTGGATCAGTAACATCATGAATCGTCATGGCATCCGATCGCTCGATCGCCACAAATGCCAATACTCGCCCATTCACTTCCCCAATGGAAACAACCTCCGGCTCAGGGCCCTTGCTACTACAACGCTGGGGCAACTGCAATGCCAAAATGCTGTCTTCGATCGTATCGCCACTGTCGCTGAGAAGTTCACCTGTTTGGGCATCAAACACGCTAACACTGCGGGTTCCATGTAAGCTCATGGGAATGCCGTTATAGCTTTGCTCGTTGACCGCAGTCAGGTTGTCCTCATCCGCAGTTACAAAAAAGCTGAGGTCAGGAGAAAGGGCAATTCCATCAGGTTCTCGTGCTGCAGTGTATTCCTGGCGGAGAGACAAATCATAGCTACTAGAGCGACAATTGCCTTCCCCTACACTGTCTTCGAGCAGTCCAAATCCTGTCCGAATGCCAACGTCAAAATTTGTAACAGTAAATGCGCTAGCATCCAGCGGAGTTGGCAGGGGACTGGGAATTTCAATTCTGGCGACTGCATTATTTTCTTGCAGGGTTGCCACTAAAAATGAGTTGTCTGAAGCAATGCGGACGGTTTCTGGTTGAGGATCATTCGGGAAAAAAGGAATACCCTCTGGCGGTAATGGAATTTCGACTTGCGTCATATTTTCCAGTCCGTTTCTCAAATCAATGATGGAAACCGTACCCGGACGATTCTCAGGATTGGTTAAATCCTCTTCGTTTTCCTCATCTTCGTTAGCAACTGCTGCAAATTCTCCATTCGGGGCAATGGCCACTGAATCGGGGCCGCGTCCCACTGTCACCTGCCCCAGCACATTCAGATCTGGAAGGGACAAGGCCACCACTTTCCCAGGCACTTCATCAAAGGTTTCTAGATTTGCCTCATCGTCGTCCTTCACTCCTACCAGGGCATAGGTATTGTCGGGGCTGACGGATACGCCTGTAATTTCGGCAGCATTGGAACCTTCAGGAAAATATTCTTCGCTGAGCGTCCAGGTTTGAGCAACTGCAAGCTGATCTGCGGAAATGTTCACTACCGTAACCGTTTCACCTCCGGCAACAACTGCCAGACTGCCATCAGAGGCAACATCCAGCATTTCAGCCCCGCCTAAGTCGGGTAGCGTAAAGGCAACTTCAGCTTGAATCGTTGGAGGCTGCTGGGCTGAACTAAGCTGCCCCATCCCCAGGGTAAAACTTAAACTTAGCAGCGCGATCGTCCCCCAAAGAAGCGATCGCTGTCGAAAAAATCGGAACTGCTTCTGCCGCGATCGAGCTTTTTTGGGCTCAAATCTGGACAATACTTGGAAAATTGCTCTCATCATTACTCCTCACCATCGGATCAATACTGAACTGGATCAATGCTTGGATTAACGCACAAAATTACCCTACCGTTTGCCTGATCCGCTTAGGTAAAGGAAAGACTAAGCTCACGTTAAGCTACCCTCCCAAAATTGTTATCTTCAATGAAGCGAAGCAAGTCTGCTCTGGATTCGCTGCGCGATCGAATGTAGTCCTGAGTAGAGCCAGGGGCAGAGGGTTGCCTGCTCAAAGTGAGAAGCTGTGAAACATCCTAAACGACGCAAATTGAAGCAAAATGCCTGGTTTACCCGCCAGAATGGAATCGCTCTGGGCGTGATTGGTTTAAGCTTGGCAGCTTTTGGGTGGATGCAGCACGCTGAAATTAATATTTTTACGCCCGATGGGTTTGAGCGATCGATGGATGGCTTTGGGCTGATTGCGCCAGTGGTTTACATTGCGGTGCTGGTGGTGGCGGTGATTGTCAGTCAGGTGCCTCAATTGCCGTTGGCTTTAGCGGCTGGAGCCATGTGGGGAACAGTTCCGGCTGGAATTTACAGCATTATTGGCGGCTTCCTGGGTGGCATGATTGCTTACTTCATTGGGCGATCGATCGGGCGTTCGGCCGTTAAAGCTTTCACAGGCAAAACCATTTACTTTTCCACCCATCGAGGCGAAATTTACATGGGCTGGCTCATTTTTCTGACCCGCCTGTTGCCCGTCTTTCCCTACGACCTGATCAGCTACGGAGCCGGAATTTCCGGTTTATCTCTGCGCGTCTATGCCCTTGCAACCCTGCTCGGCATGATTCCCTCAACCTTCCTCCTCACCTATATTGGGCACGCCTTCACCTTTAGTTTTGCCCAAACGATCGGCCTTGCTTTGTTTATTACCCTACTCATGATTGGACTGCCGTGGGGCATCCGTCGCTATAACTGGTTTGGTATGAGTCATGTGATTCGGATGGAGTAAAAAGACGATTTTCCAAGAAATGAGGCAAGATTAGAGCTATTAGTACGGCTTTGTTAAGTTCAATCATCCATACCTAAAATGTCACTTATTGAACTGCTAATTTTGCTGGTCGTCGCAGCCATCTGCGGCGGAATTGGTCAAGCCTTAGTCGGATACACCGCAGGCGGTTGTTTAGTTTCAATTTTTGTGGGAATTGTAGGAGCTTACTTAGGCGTGTGGGTGGCGCGTCAGTTTGGCTTACCGATCTTCCTGCCGATCGCCGTTGGTGACACCACCTTTCCTTTGATCTGGTCAATCATTGGTTCAGCCATTTTCTCAGCCATTCTGGGATTAATTAACCGGGCACTCATTGGCGGACGACGCTATTAACCTGAGCGTTGCCCAATCAAGGGATTAAAGACGACATCGTTCGTGGTAAAGGACATGATGGGACATGCCCCTGCAATGGGTGGGCAGCATCGCCAATTGCATCAGCCCTGTGGGTAAATCTTCCTGCTAAGTTTTGCTTAGCGATAGCGCATTGCATATCTTGATGATGAATAATGAACAACCATTACAGTACTTTTTTGCGTAGAACCCTTTGGTTTAGCAATGTAACGGATGGAGCAAGCTACATTCGCTAAATTGGGTTCACTCCAAACGCTTTGTACTGTTTTGACGGTTGGACTTTTGGGAGATGATTTTGGGCTGAAATTGGGAGATACTGGGTCTGTCTGAGGACTTGACCTGAGACAGTTAGTAAATCTCACGGTCTCGTCTCCGGGAGCCAATCCTGCAATGCTCCACCTGTCTACTTATCCCTTGAAGAGGAGATTTTTTTATGACCTCAAAACGCGACATCCCTCCCATGACCCCCTCTGGTTCCGCTCCTTACCCATTCCGCACCACCTGGGCTTTGGTGTTACTCGCCATTAACTTTGTGGTTGCCGCCTTTTATTTTGGCCTTCTTAAATAGCCAACTGAGTATTGATGAATAGGTTGTTGGTTGTCAGGGGTTGGGATGGCAACGGATGGAAGGATTAGGGCAGTAGAAAGAGGTGGCTGCAATCCATAGCGGATTAGCTGAGCCATACGGATTTTGTACTGACAATTCCCTCAATTGCCATATTCATGAGCGTAAGCCAATATCACACAGAGCAACCGATCGCTCATGCTCGAAACCTGGCAACCAGCAGCCCTTGAGAAAACTTACTTAGGATCGTAGGTTAAAAACTTGTGCCAACGTTTTGCTTAGTTGACTGGGCAGGCAAGATGCCCACCCCACAAGAATTTCAAGTTATTACTGCTTAGTTGAGAGCAGGTAAGATGCCCACCCCACAAGAATTTTAGGTGATTAAATTTGCATTCCCTAGGGGATTCATTGATTCATTAAAGCGTTAAACCCGCTAAAACGTTCCCCGAAAAATTCCTTGCGGGCGAATCAGCAATACCACCACCATCAGCAGTAACGCCACACCGAGCTTATATTCTGGCGAGATCCAATAGGTGGAAACCTCCTGAGCAATGCCGATCGCAAACGCACCGACGATCGCCCCATAGTGATTACCAATTCCGCCCAAAATCACCGCAGCAAACATCGGCAGGATTTGTAACCAACCCATCGCCGGACGCACCGCCGTAATCAGCCCATACATCCCACCGCCGATCGCCGTCAGCCCAGCCGCAATAATCCACGTCCACACCACCACCTGCTCTACATTAATTCCCGAAACGCGAGCCAAATCCACATTATCCGCCACCGCCCGCATGGCCTTACCCACCTTGGTGTATTGCAAAAGAGCATGTAAAGCAACAATTACCACCACCGCCAGCACAAACACCACAATCCGATTTTGCGGAATCCTTAACCCCCAAACGCTAAGAGCTGGAACCACGGGCAAATCGTATCGTTGATTTGCCGCACCCCAGATTAGAATAATCCCATTACGAAGGAACAAAGCCAGCCCGATCGAAATAATAATCAGCGTCGTTGCAGCCGCCCGTCGATCACGCATCGGCTTCCAGATCAGCTTTTCCGTAATTAACGCCACCAGAATGGTAAAGACTGCTCCAATGGCGATCGAAAGCCAAATATTCATCCCCTGAAGATTCGCCACCAAAGCAAAATAAGCTCCAAGGGTCATCAAATCCCCATGCGCGAAATTCGCCAAACGCAGAATGCCATACGTCAGCGTCAAACCCACCGCAGCCAAAGCAATGATGCTACCAACAAAAACGCCATTGATCAGAAGTTGAACCAGTTGTTGATCCATTGAGGAGAGGAGTGGGGAGTAGGGAATAGGGAGTCGGGAGTAGGGAATAGAGAGTCGGGAGTGAGGAGTGAGGTAGAGACGTGAAATTTACATCTGTCAAGGGAACAGGGAACAGGGACGCGAGAATAATGCATCTGCGTCTGCCATTTCAACCCACCCTTCCAGACCTAAAACCG
>PVWD01000432.1 GCA_003003615.1 filamentous cyanobacterium CCP2
CAGAGTCCCTATTTACAGCATCAGGTGCATGTCAACAAAGTGCCCTTAGCACCCATGAGCCAGTATGTGCGATCGACGGTGATGAAGGCGGTGCAGCGATTGGAGAAGGCACAGGGAGTGCAGAAGACTCAGGGGCGTTCACGCAGTGTTTCCGATGGGAAATCGGCTCAGCGGAAACCTGGGATGGAGTTGGAGTAAAGGAAGCTTCCTTCCATACAAGATCGCTCATCAGCTATGGTAGAACTCTAGAATGTCAGTACAGTATTCAGAAAAAATGCAGGCATCTTGCCTGCGAGGGAAACCGTTGAAGGGTTCGATCAGTAACACAAAAGTCTCGCCTGTAATCTCCAATTCAGCACTGATACTCCAGGAGGAGATATTGAACTAGATCAACTCTTTATACAAATTACATTTGCTACTGATTAGACAGCAGTGTAGTTAGATATGCTTCAATTGCTCTTTGATGAGCTTGAGGATCATTAAAATTCTGTAGCCAATCTAGAATCAGGGGAGCATTGTAGAGAATCAGTTTGGAGTTTATCCGAATCCAGTGAATGTCTTCGCTCAAAAGACCTGAGAGACGGTATTTCTTAAGTGTTGCACCAGACAAACCTGTCAATTTGGAAATCTCTCGCTTTTTGACAAATTGAATTCGTTCCTGAGTAACCAATAGTTTCACTGCCGTTGAGTTCGATGAATTCATACAGCCTCCAAACTGAATTTTCTAAATGCTCAATTCTGGAAGTTGAGAGGCAGTGAAAAGCTTGTATTCTTCAGGCTGCCGTCAGTGCCTATTGGTATTCAGCCTTCAGGTTACGATGACCTACTTTTCCATACTCTCAACATTGACTGATAGAATGCAACCTGCCCAATTTTTCACCCAGTTGAAAATTCATTCCCCACATCCATAGCAAGCAACAGAGCCATAATAAAGGAGCCAAACCATCAGTCTGTTTATCGCCTTGCCAAAACTATTTTCAAGGGCAATAGGGTGAATGCCCAGGCAATAGGGTGAATGCCCACGAAATTACCCAGTCTGTGCGACTATTACGACTATGCAGCGAGGAATCTATTCCTGTAGAGCGAAGTTACCTAAACTTCGATTCAAACCAAAACTAACCACTTTGAGCTTGGTTTTTATAGGCGATATTTGGACAGTATCTAAAACCTTTAGGTCTGTCAATGACTACACAGCTAAGTTTTTAAGATTTTAACAATGTTGGAATTTTCGCTGTTTTTCTAACCATAAATATCCAGATTTTTACACGAACACAGGATAGTCTAAGCAGCATTGCTTTTGTCACAAGCTACTCCATGCATTACCTCAGGGTTTGATGATAACAACACAGTTGAAGCTGATTTCAGTGGAAAATCTGAGCTTGAAAAACACATATTAACTTGCTGATTTGCTCTCGTTTCATGGAGCAAGAAGCACCAGATCTAGAATTCAACCAAAACCGCAGCAGGTTGAATGACAGAGGCGTAATGCTCAAACAGAGTTTCTGGATCATGCCCTGTCTCCTCGGCTACAGCTAAAGGATTTGCTCCGTTAGCTAGAGCATGACTGATCGCAGTGTGTCGAGTTGCATAAGGCTTGCGATAGCTAATCTCTAGCTTGCTTAGAATCGTTTTCCAGGCTCTACGGCGGAAGGTGTGGTCACTGATATGCACTCCCGTAGGAGACGGAAATACTAAATTTTCAGGATTGCAGTTAGCAGGTTTGCGCTCCAACAACATCGTGGTGATCCTGGCAGTCAGGTTCACAATCCTATCCTTCCCCGTCTTTGTGGTCTTGCGAACGCCCCGTGACACTGACTCACCAATCCAGACTGTGCGGCAATCGTCTGAGATGTGCTTCCACTTCAAAGCTACAGCTTCACCAAATCGACAGCCTGTACCGAATAGAAACATCACAAAGTCAGCATAGTGGCGGTAGTAACGATCGCCCCTAAAGGCCGCCCGAATTGCTTGAACCTCAGTTATGGTGAAGGGTTTTACCTTCTGTTTGGGTGGCGGCTTCACGCCATTCACTGGATTAGACCAGGGATTACGCTCCAAACTATCCTTCTCGACTGCCCACTTCCAACACGCATGAACCAGAATCAGATAGTCTTTAGCAGTTCTCTCTACGACTTTCTTTCGCAGATAACCGACAAACGCTTTTGCTGATGCATCGTCTATTGCACTCACAGCTTTATCACGAAAGAACTTTTCTAAATGCTTCTGGGTAGCGCTGTAGCGACAGAGGCTCCCGACATGCAATCCCTTGTCTTTCGCCTGCTCCTGTGTGAACTTCTCAAACATTCCAGCCGCAGTAGCCTGCGTATGTTGCTGAGTCGAGGCTCGTTGAGGCTTGTATTTTTTCAGAGTCGGATCAAAATTGCCAGAAACGATATCTAGCTCGATTTGGGATGCCCGCTGCTGAGCAAAGACCCGATTGACATTTGAGTCAGGTAAGCCGAGCGCAAGGGCATGACGTTTTCCGGCATAGGTGAAGCGAAGTCTCAGCCTGCCCTCATCATTCTCGACCTTGACCGTACTCCTACCATTCCTACCACTTTTAGCGGCCTTATCTAGAAGCTTCGGCATAGGGCAATCTCCCTACCAGGTTCCTACCAAAATCCTACCACTTTTGCAGTAAAAAGCCTCCAAAAATGCCCAGAAATCAAAGGCTTATTGAGAATGCCCTTGAAGTGTGCAAATCTCGAAACCCTTGTTGTCATTAGCCTGTATAAAATCGGGATGACTGGATTCGAACCAGCGGCCCCTTCGTCCCGAACGAAGTGCGCTACCAAGCTGCGCTACATCCCGTAAAACAATTTGCATGACGCTGTGAAACGTCACATTGTGAAGCTCTAGCTCATCACTAAAGGTATCACACCAGATTTAACCTAGGTCACATTCTAACAGATTTGCAGGCTCCATAAAGCAACATAGCGATTTCTGTTTCCTTCGCCAGCTTCTCTTTAAAATTCACCTGAATAGAAGCCAAAAAGTCTTGCCATTCTCGGCGATCGTTGAGTTGTTCGGCAGGTCTTGTAGAGAGATGCTGTTCAGAAAGGGAGTGAGATTGATAAGCTAGAAGCTAGCGAAATCTCAGTCTGGCATCGACTTAAGGCACATCTTGACTATGACTCATCCGTTTTTGGCTCGGCTTCACAGCCCCGATCACCCCGTAATTGTCTTTGATGGCGCGATGGGAACCAACCTTCAGGTGCAAAACCTCACGGCTGAGGATTTTGGTGGGGCAGAGTATGAAGGCTGCAATGAATATTTGGTCATAACCAAACCAGAAGCAGTGGCAAAAGTCCATCGAGACTTTTTGGCAGCCGGAGCAGACGTGATTGAGACAGACACCTTTGGTGGAGCCTCGATCGTGCTAGCAGAATATGATTTAGCCGATCGGGCTTATGAGTTAAACAAAAAAGCTGCCGAATTAGCCAAACAGTGCGCCGCAGAGTTTTCTACTCCTGAAAAGCCGCGCTTTGTGGCAGGGTCGATCGGCCCGACAACAAAGCTGCCCACCTTGGGACACATTGACTTTGACACCTTGAAAACTGCCTTTGTGGAACAAGCCGAAGGGCTGTTTGATGGCGGAGTGGATTTATTTTTGGTGGAAACCTGCCAGGACGTGCTGCAAATTAAAGCGGCGTTGAATGCGATCGAAACGGTATTTGCCCAAAAGGGAGAACGTCGCCCCCTCATGGTGTCTGTGACGATGGAAACGACAGGAACCATGTTGGTTGGCTCCGATGCCGCAGCCATGCTCGCCATCTTAGAACCCTACCCGATCGACATTTTAGGGCTGAACTGTGCCACAGGGCCCGATCGCATGGCAGACCACATTCGCTACCTTTCTGCTAACTCACCCTTCGTGATTTCCTGTATTCCTAATGCAGGCATCCCCGAAAACGTTGGTGGACACGCCCACTACAAGCTAACCCCAATGGAGTTACGGCTAGCCCTGATGCACTTCGTTGAAGATTTGGGCGTTCAAGTCATTGGCGGCTGTTGCGGTACTCGTCCTGATCACATTCAACA
>PVWD01000124.1 GCA_003003615.1 filamentous cyanobacterium CCP2
ACCAGAATCTATCAATATCGTCCTCACTACCAATGGTTTGGTTGCCATATTCTGCCTGCCTCACCCATTGCTGCATTCGATCGTACCCTACTCGACGGGCTAGAACTTGATAAAACCAAACAGCAGAAAGCTTGAATGCCTCTTTCATATTCAAGTCCTGATTCCATTCAGGAATCATTCTTTGAATTCCATCCCAAGTGAGAACGGCAAGTTCGTTTGAAATAACCCCCGTTTCTAGCGAGATCAGGGAGTTGAGAATCTTAAATGTTGATGCAGGTAAAAAAGCCGTTGTGTTGCGTTGTGGATTGTGTTGAAAGATCCGATCGTTGTTCAAGTCGTAGATCATAATTGAACCTTCAACGCCCAAATCTTGGAAGTGTCGTCCAAAATCAACATTTTGAGCAACGTTTATGGTGAGTGGAGCCTCTATGATTTGTTGTGGCGTTGTTAGGGCTGGTTGCAGTGTTTGAAATAAGGCAAAAACGATGCAACTTAACGAAACAAGAGCAATACTTGTAAAACGAGCGATCCGGTTCATAACCTTCCTTGAGTTAGTCGGTTCATTGACAGGCTTGAACTACACTGACTAACTCTTGGATTCCGGAACTTGAGTCCATCAGAGCCAAACAACTACCCCAATCAGTTTTTCGCAGCACAACAAAGGCAATAAAAAACCCTGTAAAGTAGATGTCTTCACCTTACAGGGAATAGATCATTCACAGTTGTTTAGTTCCTACAACATCACAAATCACTCACCAGGATGCTTTGCCAAACTTTCTATTAAGTCCAATTACAGTAATCGGAAAATGAAGGGATAGCGGTAGGCTTGGTCTGGGGTGCGGAAGCAGTGCATTACCGCTAAAGCAGGCATCACCCAGTGGAACACAAACAGGAGAGCCAGCAGCGGCCAGCCAATTAAAACCCAGGTCAGCAAGCCAAACACAATGCCATACAGCCAAATATTAATGTCGAAGTTAAGCGACTCTTTGGCGTTTTGCTTTACAACCGGATCATCGGAAACGAGCAGGATGGCGATCGGAACTAAAGCGGGAAAAATTAGCGAACTGAGAAACACCGATCCGTGGCTCAGTGCTGAGAGAAGTTTCCGTTTGTCAGTATCGTATAGCTGTTCCATCGATCGCCCTCCTTGACCAAGATTAAATATCATTGCATCTCATCGATTTCTAGTCTCATCGTATCTTGAAGTTCTGGAAGGCGAAATACTGGAGTTCACAACTATTTAGATGAGTTAACCGTACTCATCACAGGAGGTTTTGTATCTGGCGAAACGCCATGACAATTAGGGAATCATCTTCAGCCAGTCTTTCAAACTGCGCCTTATTTGGATTGAGAAGAACTTCTCCACTTCCCTGTTTGACTCCAAGCAGCAGAATGGCGTTCTCTGCATGGGAAGCACTATATTCGCTGAGCCACTCGCTCAATTCTGGGAAGGTTTTGCCCTGAAGGTGGGCTGGGTAGCATCCTGGCTCAATAAAATAAAATTCATTGGAGCCATCGGAGTAAGTCAGAAGTTGCTGGTAGACAACCGACATATTTTTGAAGACCGCACTTTGGGCAATGATGCCCGCCGTATAGTCTCGCGCTGAAATAACTTCATCGACTCCTGCTTCCTTCAGGTGCCGATGGCGGTCTAAGTTCACAAGTTCCCCAATCACATGAATATCTTTCTGGCGATCGGGGGTTTGCTCAAGGTGTTTGACTGCCAGCGCAATGAGGGCGTTTTTCTCGTCTGGGGCTTCAGTGGCTTCATCTGCAAGTAGAATGACTGACTTGGCTTGGGGAGCCTGAAACTTTTCCAGGGTGTCATGGTGGGTTGGATCAGCCTGAATGAAGTGAACGCAGTTTTGCTTCTTGAAGTCGTTCTGGTCTTCCACGATCGACGCAGAAATGACCACAATGTCTTTGGGAGATTCCTGGTTTGCCTCAAGCAACTGATTCACAATGGTGGGAGCTTTGTCATTCCAGTTGCAGATGATGATGTGATCGTTGAATTGCTTCACGGCATTTTCCTGCTGAAGGGCACGAGTGACAAAAAATGATGAAACTTTACCGACGATCGCCCCAAAGGCGAAGGTGCTAAAAACTAAAAGCAGTAATTGCACAATCCGTCCAACGATCGTTTTTGGCTTGTCTGGATACTCTCCCATTAAGGTGATGATGGCATTTTCCAGACTCTCCCAGGCTGCTCCCTTTGAGGCAAATGTCCCTTCGCTCCACAACAGTAAGGCAATGAGTCCCACCAGGAGAACAACTGAAATAGACGCAACGATCAACGTCAGGCGGTTATTTTGATTTCCCATTCCACCACCCCCACCCCATCGCCAAAACTCACTGTAGCGCAGGATCAACAGAAGGTGAGTCTATTTGTAGATTTGACGGGGCTTCGCTAATTTATTCCTATGCTGCCACTTCAATGTAAGTTGAGGAACTGGTTGGGCTTGGAATGTCTAGACCCTCTAGTTTGAGTCCTTCAATATGGAACTCGATCGCCTCACGCATGGACTGCTCTACTGCTTCGCGAGTTACCCCTGTTGAGATGCATCCAGGCAAATCTGGAGAGTAGGCAGAATATCCTGTTTCTGTTTTCTCAATGACAACCAGATATTGCATTATTTCAACCCCGCTTGCTTCAAGATGCTGTTTAAAGTTCCTGGAGCTAAATCATCTCCTGGTTTTCCTGGTATTGTTACCAACCCAGTTTTAACACGATGTTTGTATTGACGGTGACTCCCTCGTGTTCGCACTAGATACCAACCATCACTCTCTATTTGCTTGATCAAGTCCCTGACTTTCATTTTTCAAGCCTATTTAGAAGAATCAAGGATGTCAATTTGCTGCTGTAGGTTACAAATCATTGCGAACCGATCGCCATTTAGCAAATTACGCTATTGATCAAACCGATCGCCTCATCACAGCAATCACCCCATAATGGAAGTAAGTTAACCTCTGGCGAATCGTAATCAAACCATTGCATCCATGAAACTTTCACGAAAAAATCTGGCAGAACGACAAGACCATTTATATGACGCGATCGTTGTTGGGGGTGGGGCAGGGGGGCTGTCTGCTGCCATTTATCTCCAGCGGTATGGTTTGTCCTGTTTGGTGGTTGAGAAGGGACGCGGGCGATCGTTTTGGATGCAGGATTTGCGGAATTATCTGGGATTGCCGCCCACCACCCCCGGACGAGATTTATTGCAGCAGGGGCAAGATCATATTCTGGAGTTGGGAGCCGACTATCTTCGCGGCTTTGTGGAAGACGTGACCGATGAAGGCGACACCTTTGCTGTCAAAGTGAAGGTGGGCAAGCAAAATAGCGAGTATCCTATTTTTCGATCGAAATACATCATTGCAGCTAGCGGCATCATTGACACGCTGCCCCAGCTAGAGGATATGCAAAATGTATTTGACTATGCCGGATACAACCTGCACGTTTGTCTGATTTGTGATGGCTACGAAATGATGGATCGGCTCTGTGGGCTGTTTGTCGGCACAGAAGGTGCAATCAATACTGCTTTTGTCCTGAACTGGTTTACGCCTTACATTACGGTGTTTACTAACGGCAAAGTCGAAGTTGGGGCAGAAATGCGACAAAAACTCCAAGATCACGGTTATCCTTTGGTGGAAACTCCCATCCGGCGTTTCTTGGGTGAAAACCACGAAATGAACGGTGTGGAATTAGTGGATGGTTCAACGGTGAAGCTGGAAACTGGGCTGGTGGCAATGGGTTCGCATTACCATAGCGAATACCTCAGCGGCATTGAGCTAGAACGCAAAGGCGGGAATATCATTACAGATTCCATGTGTCGGAGTTCGCATCCCCGAATTTTTGCGGTCGGCGACCTTAAAGAAGGTATAAATCAAGTGTCGATCGCCGTTGCAGATGGTACACTTGCGGCTACTGCAATTTGGCGGGACATCCGCCGTGCTTCACCGCCTCGTCGTTGGGAACAAAATCTTATTGGAGCAGTGTCGTGACTCAGATTGAATCGTTGACTATACCGGAACTTCAGGCAGAGGTGGCTCACCTGCGCGAAGAGTTGACCTTACGGGATCAATTAGTGCAGCAGCTTTCCCAAGAGCTATTTCGCCTGGTCAAGGGCAATGCCAGTGCCAACCTTGCCCCCACGCCGGACTTAAGCGAACGGCAGCAAGCCGAAATGCGTGCCCTGCGTGAACAGCTTCGGGGAGTTGAGCAGCAGGTGGGCTTCTACCAGGAACAGCTAGCCACCAAAGATGGCGAAATCTACCAACTGCGCCAGTCGGTGCAAGAGTTAACCGATCGCTCTCGCATGTTGGAGCAGGTAGTTCAAGAACTGCCGCAGGTTTATAAAGAGAAGTTTGAACAACGGCTGGTTCCCCTTAAGGAGAAGATCGCGATGATCCAACGGGAAAATCGCCAACTTCACGCCGAACTGCAAAGCGTCAGTTATCGTTTGGCTGTTCGCAGTCGTCGGACTTCCCATTTGGATCTTCCTAGCTTTCCTCGCCTGGGTGCCTCCCCAATTCCGTCCTTCGGCTCTTAGAGCGAAATTGACACGATTACTGAATTTGCGTCAAGATTATGAGAGGGCTTTTCAAACTTTGTAACGGCAACACTGCATGACCCTTGAACTCATATCTCTTGAAACGCTCCAGGACATTGCGCGTGAATACGGCTACTGGACGGTGTTCCTTGGCATCATGCTTGAGAATGCCGGAATTCCGCTTCCTGGTGAGACGATTACGTTAGTTGGCGGTTTTTTAGCGGGAAGTGGTGAATTAGACTACTGGTTTGTTCTGGGCAGCGCGATCGCAGGGGCAGTCATCGGCGACAATTTTGGCTATTGGATTGGCTACTTCGGCGGCTGGATGGTGCTGACTCGGTTGGGCCGGCTGTTTCGCATTCAGGAAACCCAACTCATTAGCGTGCGCGATCGGTTTGCTGAGAACGCTGCCAGAGCCGTTTTTCTAGGGCGGTTTGTGGCCCTATTACGGATTTTTGCGGGGCCGTTAGCCGGAACTGCTAAGATGCCTTACCTGAAGTTTCTTGCCTGCAATTTTGCCGGAGCCACCGTCTGGGCCTCTGTGATGGTGAGCCTGTCCTACTTTGTTGGGCGTGTAGTGCCTTTAGAGCAGTTGATTGGCTGGGTAGCACAGTTTGCGATCGTGGCACTCTTGCTGGTCATTGGCTGGGTTTTGTTTGCCTTCTGGATGGAACGCCGCAAGTTCCATCGTCCGATCGACCCGCCTTCCCCGGATGAGAAAGAAACCAGTGAAGCTCCGATCGGTTAAACAACTGGCTCAAATCATCACGGGTTCCTGACAACCAAAAATCACCCAATCCCAAAACCAGCGATTCTCATTACGGCAAGCGAATCTCCGGTGCATACAAACTCTGCAACCGCGATCGGCTGGCCCCTGCCTGATACAACAGATCACCCTTACCCAGCAGATAGGCTGCCTCTGTTTGTTTCCCGCCCAAAATGATCGCAGAATCCGCTTCGCTGGCCGTTCTTAGTGCGACCCGTCCGGGCAAATTGGAACGAATCAGCGGTGTTACGACCCTGGCTTCCGGCCGTTGGGTGGCAATAATTAAATGAATACCTGCGGCTCGCGCCATTGCCCCCAATCGTTTAATACTGGATTCCAACGCATTCCGGGTTTCTTTTTCCGCCATGAAATCAGCATATTCATCAAAAATGCAGACGATTCGCGGAATGGGCTTTGTTGAGCCTCGGTTGTAACTTGCTAAATCTGCACATCCAGCTTGCTCAAATTGCTGATAGCGGCTATCCATTTCCAAAATCAGCCTGTCCATCAGTTCGATCGCCGCTTCACTTTCTTTGACAATTGGCGTATGCAGCCAGGGAATTTGTTCAAACTCAGGAAAGGTGACGCGCTTGGGGTCAACTAAGACAATTTGCAGATGTTCTGGGGAATGACGCACCAACAAACTGAGGAGAAGTGAGCGCAGAAACTCACTCTTACCGCTGCCGGTGGTGCCGCCGACCAGAAAATGGCACGTATTTGGGTCAGACAAATCTGCTTCTACAAGCTGCCCTTCCAGGTTAATGCCGATCGCAATCCGCACTGGCTCAACTGGGGAAGTGTGCTGAGGCTGAAGGTATTGATCAAAGAAAGCCGTTTGCCGATCGGGGCGGGGCAAATCAACGCTAACGTAACCCGCTTGAGGGGCGATGAGGGGTGGATAAGCTAAACCAAGCTGCACTCGCAAATCATCTGACAGTTTCAGAATGGCATTAACCTTCACACCTGGATTCGGCTTCACCTTAACGCGAATAAAAGCAGGAGCCAGAACGCTGCCTTGATAAGTAGCCGCAATCCCAAAGGAGGTTAGGATTTCAATCAGGTTAGCACCGATTGCATTAACATCCGGTTTTTGATCAACTGGGGCGATCGGTTTGCTAATCGGTTTGCTCAGAGGGGGGGTAGGTTTTTCTGCGATCGGTTTTTCTGCGGCTGGCTCACTGGCAACTGGCTCACTGGCAACTGGCTCACTGGCAACTGGCTCACTGGCAACTGGCTCAACAGGTGCAATGGGTGGGGCGATCGGTGGTTGGGTTGATGGATTGCTAGCTGTAAAAAAGGTTTGGCACTTGGCACGCTGGGGACAAATCTCGCAGAGATGGAGTTGGGAGGTTTGAGGCGGTGGGTTGGGCTGTCCTTGCTGCCAATTGACCCATGCCTGCATCTGCTGAAGCTTGTGGGGAATTAGCTGGTGAACGGTTCTTTCTAAATCATCCCAAGTAAAAATCGATTCTTGCCAGTCGGGTAAAACGGCATACACTGCTGAATTAATAGGCACACCAATCTTTTCCCGCAGCATATAGCCATAAAGTGCCACCTGTGCCAGTTGAGCAGAGCGATCGGGCGACTGATAGGTTTTGTACTCGACGACGCAAAGGCGATGATGGGCAAAGTCATAAATCAGGCTGTCAAATCTGCCCCGCACAAGTTGGGATGAACCGTTGGGCAAGGTAAATTGATGTTGAACGTTGAGTTCTTGGGCTAGAAAGGTTTTTTCCAGTAGCTCGTCTGGACTGCAATAGCAACGATTTTGAACAAGCAACACGGCCCAGTGCTGAATTAAACTTTTCAACCCTTCCCACAGTTGCAGTAGGGCAGGGGCTTTACTGGGATCATCTTGAGTGGATTGCTGGAGATGGGGAAAGAAAACCGCATCGTAGAATAGAGTTTGCAGTTGTGTGGCGATCGTTTTGGGATTAAGCTGTTCAACGGTTGGTTGAAACAATTGGCTGAAACGAGGATCTTTCAGAGCAGTTTTAATAAATTGGTGCGACAAATCGTGAAAGGCATGACCAATTCCCAGCGTCTTCCCATTCGGAAAAAACATCGCCATGCCGCCAAAATGATGCGCCAAATAGAACAAACGAGCACATTCAAAGGCAACTCGTACCTGAGTAACGCTGAAAGATTTCTTAGAAGAGAGTGGGGGCATCGGTTCTGGCTCAGGTTGCTGTGGCTGCTTTAACTTTAATAAGTAATGATGAACATGGGCCAAATAGACTGTATCCATCCTGGCATAAAGCAGTTGTTTGGGGCTGAGGGGTCGTTTGCCCCAATCGCTCTGCTGTTCGGCTGCATCTACTTCAGTAAATTGGCATAACTCCTGCGCCAAAGTCTTCAATTTCCGGTTAGAAGTTCCCAGCTTTTTCTTGGAAATTCGCCGTGCAATTTTTAGGGTGCAAGTGACGTTTTGTGCCTGATCTCCGCCCAAGTATTTCAAGTCATAGGGCGCGTTATGAAATACCTTTTCGATCGCCTCATTAATCATGATTTGTTCAACAAAAAATTGCGTCAAATCAGGCTGATCTAACACATCCAAAATGTATGCTAAATCTCCAGTGCGATCGGTTGGCTCAGCCAATACCTGAATCAAGGAAAGCCTGGGGTTTGGGGTCTGCCAATCTGCAACTTCAGTGTCTAACCAGAGGATGGGATAGGTGGCAAGCTGGGCAATGAGCGATCGAATATCAGAGGGATGGGTGAGGTAGGTCATTCAGCACAATGAAATCACTTTGTTGCGGCGGAAGATGGAATGCGGCAAACAATTTGATCTAAAACGGGTTGACTAGGATCAATTATATTAAATCGATTTTCCTGACAAAGTTGTTGAATCAGTTCCAAAATTTGCTTTTTTGCAACTCCCATAAACCGACTACGGGCATGCTTGACGATCGTTCCTTGGGAAGCGAGTTGGTTATGGGTCATGAAATCTAAAATGAACTGTTTAAGTTCTTGATCAAATTCTTCTGTACCATCGCCATTGCTCCCACTACCTTCATCACCACCATTGCTACCGCCTGAAATTGAGACCGCACCTAATTCTTGTAACAAAGTGCAACCTTTTAGAATCTCGGTTTCACGCACCATCGCTTGCAGTTGCTCTAATTTAATTTCTTGATCCAACAGTAACAAATCACCCGTTTTGGCAGACCGAGCAAGGCGATCGTATGTCACTAAGTAGCAAAGCGAATGAATATCAGGTTGAAGATGATGATTTAAATTTTGATCAAAGATTTGCTTACAAAGTTGGTATCCTCGATTTTTACTATTACCGATATTTCCGGCTCGGATTAAATAAAGAACTTCACACTTTTGACTTTCCTCAACTTTAAGAGCCGATTTCATCACATTAAAGAAACTGCTCATATTTGGCTCTTCTGTCCAAATAACACCGATCGTTTGCTGACTTGGACGAATGAAAGAGAAAGATAAGTCTCTATAAGTTGAACTTGGTAACAACTTTGGTTTAACTTTAACACCAAGACTAATTAAAGCATTTCTTAAAAATGAACCCAGTTCCAGGGAAGAAAATTGGCGGAAACGAGACACATTTTGCTGTGTTTGTTTCAACTCGCTTTGCCAAAGTAACTTAAATGCTGCAATCAGTCGATCGCCCTCAGTTTCCCTTTTCTGCGATGGGGTTTCTTCAGCAGCTTCACCTCTTTTTTCAACTAATGTATCCGGCTTAAAAGAAGGGAGGTTTAATAATCGCATTCGCTCAATCTCGCGATATCCAACTTGTAAAACCGATCGTGGGTTGGCTTTACCAGCCGGAAAGGTATCTTCTAAAAGTTTGCGAGTTAAGGGTGCGATCGATGATTGAGGTTTAGGATTAGCTTTTTGGTGCAGGGGAGCGAGCCGAACAGCCCATAAAGCTTCTGCCTGTTCTAAGTTAATCGAGCGCAAAACAAGCTGCTTGTATAAACTCGCCTTGTCTGCTTGCTGGATGTGATCCAATGCCTTTTTCCAGTTATTTGTGACTAGGCTAATAATCACAAAGAAGTTTTTTAAACTCTGGCTATGAATCGTTGTATTGATATTAAATAATGGCTGCAAATCTAATGAACCATCTGACAATTGCGGCACATTATCTAAATTGTCAAAACAAAGTACGATCGGATAGGTTGATTGAGAAATTCTGCCAAAGTTGCTAATAATTCCTCTGGCGGCCGTCTCACCATCAATCGATTTCTGAATCTTGATTTTTGCTAAGTCTTCTTCATCTAAATCATCCCCCCGCAGCCAACCTGCTGCGATCGGATATAAGTCAGGGTTGGTGAGGTCATATAAAACACCAAAAAATTTGCTTGGATTGTACATTCCCACCGGGAAGGAAGCTTTCATCGCATTAATAAAAACTCCGCGCTCCCCAAAGATCCATTTTTTGATGCCTCGCTCTTTAAAGATAGGCAAACTCTTTAACCAGAGAAGCAACTGCGATTCAGACTGCTCTGACGGAACTTGCAAAAGGCTATCCACTGTGCAGCGCAAAGTATGCCGCCAAACATACGTATTTTCTTCCCAATGGCTAATATAAACAAAGAACGCTTTTGTATTAAACTGATCCCTCAAACGGCCCAGCGTAATACTCTTACCAGAGCCGCTATCTCCTGCCAAAATTACACTACGAGTTACATGATCTTGAGCAATTTGATTGAGAATTTCTTCAAACTTTGCAACGACAGATTGGTGAATCGATTCAACGATCGGAATTTGTTGATAGGGAGCATCCCAAAAGTTGAAAATTTTGTGCGTTGTGGGGTCAAACGGATTGATCTCTTGGCGAAGTACTTGTTCCAAGGAAGCCATATTCATTTAGTCAGATTTCGTAATATTTGCGATCGTTCAGGTGTTGGTTAATCCAGTACAACAATGAAAAATAGAGAGCCACCGAGCGGCTGAGGAATGCCTGCATCAATTTGTTCATCGGTATACTGCCGTCCCTCTTGCAGCGTGCTGAGTTCAATGCGATCGGTTGCTTGTAGACGATACAGAACTTGATCTAATTCATCTCTGGAAAAGGGAGGTTGCACTGCCTGACGTAAATGAAAAATTGGTAAATAATTATCAGTGTTAAATTTCTGATCTAGCTCTCGAATTTTTTGCAGTACTGCTTCATCATCCAAAAGTTTGATGGCTTCTTCCGTAACAGGCTGAGTGAATTGAGCAGTTGATGATGGAACGGTAGGTGAGGTTGAGTGACTAACTTGCATTAGCTTTCGCATCAACTGTAAATAGTTGCCCAGCAAATTTAAGCTAATCGTAGGTGTACCTGTAGGGGTGTACTCCTGAATTAGATATTCCTTACCCAAATCCGTTAGCCAAACTTCTGTAATTTTCTCTTTTTCTGCTTTAATTAAGCCCTTGGTTTCTAAGTCTTGAATGGCAGCCTGCCGATCGCTTGGCAAAATTTTACCCAAATCACCTGGTCTAGCAGTCTTTGTTTCACACGCTTTCAGTACCGCTAACTGAGATTCAGTGAGAGGGAGTTGTTCCAAATCTTGCTTTAATAACGCTTTTCCTGCCGCTTCAAGTTTAAACTGCTGTACCTCGCGGGAATGGGCAACAATGCCTCGTTTTGTTAGTTCAACGCAAATGTTTTTCCGCTCAGAGACAGACGTTTTAGAGCTTGGGCTGAGTTTTACAAGTGGAGCGCGATAGTCTGGTTCGCCCAGCAATTTCAGCAGAAACTTTAATTCGATCGCTTTCATACAAAACTTAATTTAGCCGCTCAGTGCGACAAATAACGGCAGAATCTATGTTTAGACTGCCCAATTTTAGCCCAGCCGATCTAGCTTCTCTGCCAAAACTCAAAACAACGTTAAGGATAGTAACAAAACTGATACGAATGAAAAGCTCGATCGACTGTACCTCATAAGACGGACAAGCGAATCGAGGGGATAGGATACTATAAAGTTAGCTTAGGGTTAGTGAGCGATCGCTGACTTCACCTTGAGCAGTTTGCATTTCAGTCATGGTAGCGGGGTTCCATTATGGGATTATTGGATCGCCTTGGACGGGTCATTCGAGCAAATTTGAATAGCCTCATTAGTCAGGCAGAAGATCCAGAAAAAATTCTGGAGCAGACGGTGATCGAAATGCAGGATGAACTGGTGCGGCTAAGGCAGGCAGTAGCCCAAGCGATCGCCACCCAGAAACGTACAGAACGCCAAGCCAGCCAGTCGGCCCAAATGGCTGAAGAATGGTATCGTCGGGCACAACTGGCTTTACAGAAGGGCGATGAAACTCTGGCACGAGAAGCATTAGCACGGCGCAAATCTTATCAGGAGACGGCCGATTCCCTCCGCAGCCAATTGGGACAACAGCAGACGATCGTCTCTAAGCTCAAGCAAAACATGATGACGCTGGAGAGCAAGCTGTCTGAGGCAAAAACCAAAAAAGACATGTACATTGCTCGGGCCCGCTCTGCCAAAGCTTCTCAGCAGCTAAATGAAATGCTCAACCGCTCTGGTACGAACAAGACGATCGCAGCATTTGAGCGGATGGAAGAAAAAGTAATGCAAATGGAAGCCCAAGCAGAAGCCACCGCAGAACTGGCAGAGGGAGATGCGATCGAGAGGCAGTTTAGGGTACTGGAAGGTGGTGGAGACATTGATGCTGAACTCGCGTCCCTTAAAGCCCAACTCACTGGCAATTCTTCCTCCAGGCTGCCCTCTGCTTCTGGCTCCACTGCCTCTGCCCAATCGGCTGAAATCGACTCAGAGCTAGAACAACTCAGAGCCAAGCTGGAAGAGGGTTAGAACATCCTTGCTCAGGCAAACTTGTTTTCAAAAGAATTGGAGAAAGTATCATGACGGCTTTGGCACCGCATCCTGCAACCCAAATTGGAGGAAACGTCCAGAGTTTTGACTGGGCTTGGCAGAACCAAACCTATCACCTTACCTACGAAATCCGAGGAAATGGTTCACCTTTGCTTCTACTGCCAGCCTTCAGCACCGTTTCCAGCCGATCGGAAATGCGGGGATTAGCGGATAACCTGTCTCCTCATTTTCAGGTGATTGCGATCGATTGGTTAGGATTTGGACAGTCTAGCCGTCCTGCACTGAATTACAATCCAGCACTTTACCAGCAGCTTTTGCAGGATTTTGTCACCGCAACATTTGATGAGCCTGTGGGAGTAGTTGCAGCAGGGCATGCGGCGGGGTACGTCATGAAATTGGCACAACGGCAGCCTCAGGTTTGGTCGAAAATGGTGTTGGTGGCTCCGACCTGGAAAGGCCCGTTACGGGCGATGGGGGCTGCGGCTCCTGTACGAGATGCAGTGAAGGAATTGGTGCGATCACCTGGTGTGGGTCAAGTCCTTTACACGCTGAATACAACACCTGCTTTCCTCAAGTTTATGTATCGTCGCCACGTTTATGTTGATGGGACTCGGCTCACCCCTGACTTTATGCAGCAGAAGTACGAAATTACGCAACAACCCGGTGCGCGGTTTGCGCCTGCTGCCTTTGTCACCGGAACGATAGACCCATTACAGAGTCGAGAAGAACTTTTGCAGATTGGCCGATCGCTCTCTATCCCGACGATGGTTGTGATCGGAGAACAGTCTCCGCCTCAGTCAAAAGCGGAAATGGCGGCTTTGGCGGCCTTACCGAATGTGCAATCAGCTACGTTGCCTGGAACATTGGGAATGCACGAGGAGTATGCAAATGAGGTGGCTGCGATCGTCCTACCGTTCTTGCAACATTAACTTGTGCCACCATATTCCCCAGAGCTTAAAGGATACACTAGGTTTTGCGGCTCTCTCGACAGAGGTTTAACGTTGAAATCGATGTTGAAATCGATCCATTGATACTTCTGGAGAGCAACTCAGCCGATTAAAGTTGAAGTATCTGAGTACCTAGGAGATGCCCATTATGCAAGCCATGCCAATTGACATTGGAATTGAGGAAAACGATCGTCGCGAAATTGCTCAAGGTCTTTCCAAACTATTAGCAGACACGTATACCTTGTATCTGAAAACCCATAACTTTCACTGGAACGTTACCGGGCCGATGTTTCAGACGTTACATTTGATGTTTGAACAGCAATATAACGAGCTTGCTTTAGCCGTGGATCTCATTGCTGAACGCATCAGGGCACTGGGTTTTCCGGCTCCAGGAACCTACAAAGAGTTTGTTAATCTCTCATCAATTAGCGAAGAAGAGGGAGTACCCAGTGCTGAAGACATGATCCGCAAGTTGGTGGAGGGACAGGAAGCCGTTGTCCGTACAGCCCGATCGATCTTTCCTGCGGTGGAACGATCCCATGATGAACCGACTGCCGACTTGCTCACCCAACGGATGCAGGTTCATGAGAAAACCGCCTGGATGTTGAGAAGCTTACTCGCGCAGTAGTTCCAGCACGTTAAACGGCAGCAGTTTTTTAATAGACTTGCTGCCACTAGCCATACATAAGATTGGAATCCTGTCAAAGATTGTGAATGCAGCACTGCTCAAATCGTTGTCGCTGTCGTTCTGCCATCCAACAGGTAATCTGCCAGACATCTCCAACAGGCATTTTTGTGAATGGCAACGTTTGCATATATCCATCCCATAGGAATTCTGGATTCATGGTAATTTGAGTCATGCCGCACTGCGCTTGTGCCTGCCAAATTAAATCCCACCAGCGTTCATGGGCAACCAGAGCATCGGTATATTCTGGAGCACGTGGATCGGTGACTTGAGCATGTTGAGCATAGCCCACTCGACAATGAATATGCATTGCCCGTTGGGCACACTGTTCCAAAATTGACCACTCGCTATCGACCAATCGCTCACAGACAACACACCAATGGCTAAAGTCGCAAGTTAGCTTCATCTCTGGAAATTGAGTTAATAAATCCCGCGTAATCCACGGGTTAAAGAGCGATCGACTGCGGTGGGTTTCAAAACTAATGGTAATGCCGGATGTACGCTCCAGTTCCAAAGCTTGCCCAAAAAAGTCCACATTTTGCTGCCACGACCAAGCATCGTAACCGCACATCGTTGAGACAAATAAGGCTCCCATTGCTGTTGCCCGATCGACTGTCCATTTCAGGTCGTTGAGATGGTCTGCAAGGGTGCAATCACTGCGGGGTATCCACCAATCACCCTCACGATTCGGATCAGTGCCCGTTGTCGCTTCTGCAATGAAATGTAAGTGGCGATCGTTCAAACACTGCCGTAATTTACGCTGTTGTGCTTCATCTGTGGGAATTGGGCCTTCAATGCCATCAAATCCATCTGCAACAGTTTGTTCAATCAGCGCATCCAGATCACTTGGGCCTGACCAAACGGAGCGTAATAGCAGTAGTTTCATTTTTACCTGACCAGCGGTTTGTTCCAAGATTAGGACAAACAGGATTCTGAATCAATTGATCATTGCCTTCCTCAAAGCCTTACATCACTCCATCAGCCCCTTAATTTGCCGCATAGCAAAACGCTAGGAAAGTGCTTCTCGCAACATTGCTAACTTCTCTGGCAGAATTCGGTAATAAATCCATGTTCCTCGCCTTTCTCGCGCTAGCAATCCAGCTTCATACATCACCTTCAGATGATGGCTCACCGTGGGTTGCGAAAGCCCTAGCGGCTCTACTAACTCACAAGCACAAACCTCCTGCTCTGGCTGTGCGGCAATCAAACTCAGCATTTGCAAGCGGGCAGGCTCTCCTAACGCCCGAAAAATGGCAGCTAAATGAGCCGTCTCATCAGAAGTCAGACGACCAGCAAGCAGAGGAGAGCAGCAGACAGCCTTCGGTTTAGATCTCTTCATATCTTACATATTGACATGTATCAATATCGTTGGCTAACATATCGATAAGCTTAAATATTGATGCAGTTCAATATAAGGAGAAATTAGATTATGTCTCGTCTTCAACTGGCATTAAACGTGAATGAGATGGATGCGGCTGTAGCGTTTTACAGCAAACTGTTTGGCACAGAACCTGCAAAGCGTCGCCCCGGATATGCGAACTTTGCCATTGCTGAACCGCCCCTGAAACTGGTGTTGTTTGAAAATCCTGCTGCAACGGGCAAACTGAACCACCTGGGAATTGAGGTGGAGTCATCAGAACAGGTTGTGGCGGCGAGCGATCGTCTCAAGCAATCTAATCTGGCTGTCAGGGCTGAACCTCAGACTACTTGCTGCTATGCCCTGCAAGACAAAATTTGGGTGTCCGATCCAGACGGTGATGAGTGGGAGGTTTACACCGTTTTGCAGGATTCCCCAACCTTTGCTTGTGGAGGTGCTGAGAGCGGTTCATCTTGTTGATTGAATGCCCACACCAAATAGCGGCTCCTTAGAAAGGTTTGAATGATGAACCTTTCTTTGGTTTGTTTAATTCTTTCAACTGCCAGCGCATCTCCTCCACGTTTGGCATCTGCCCCCCATATCGCCACTGCACATAAGCATGACAAATTTCATCGATCGCCTTTGCTTGATGAGGTGGCAAATGTTGGCAAGCGTAGGCAAATTCCAGAGGGGTTTGGTGCGGCAGTTTGGGTAAACCTGCAAGCGCAAGCGATCGCAGCATTTGTTGATAAATTGCTTCCATTGCTGGAAGATGAGCTAGCCAGCGAAAATATCGCCACTGTTGCCAACCGCTCCAGCTTAACCAACCCAAAAAGCCGATTCCAGTTAACACCGCTAGCCCCGTTAAAATGCCTGCCCAGCCTTGGGTAAAGAGGGCAATAAACCAGCCGATCGCCCCTCCAAGCGTGTTTGTTATCCACGTAAAAATCCGATTAATAATCCCAGTAACGGGCGAGGGCAACCATCCAGCGATCCAATTCCAGAACTGTTGAAGGACACCAAAAATTCTGGATTCTTCAATGGATGGCGGAATCAATTCATGACCCGGAATCGGATCAAAAGCAAACCAACCATATTTCGGAAAAAACACTTCCGTCATGGCAAAAGCATCCGTGTTTCTGACCACGTAATATCCAGTAAAAGGATTAAACTCTCCTGGCGCAAACCCCATCACCAACCGAGCCGGAATCCCGATCGATCGCAGCATCAACGTTAGCGTCGTTGAAAAATGATCAGGATAGCCCCCTTCATGTCGAAACAGAAACGCTTCCGCCAGATCTTCATTTTCCTCAAAGAAGGGCAAATCAGGCTGAATTCGATAGTTTTGCTTCAAATATTGAGCTAAATATAGGGTTTTTTCAGCGGCAGAGGCGATCGGGTTTGGGGCATTTGCTAACACAGATTCGGTGAATTGCTGAAGGCGAGGGGCAATCTTTTCGGGTAGTTGCAAATAGTAATTGCTGATGTAGGGTGGCAAATTTGTTGGGGCATTGCTGAGCAGCGTTCGATCGCGATAGGGCACTTCTGAAACAACGGTATAGGTTAACCCATCCGATAGGGAAACAGGCGATCGGAGTCCTCCTTCTGGATCAAGGGCAATCTCATTGGTGGGAAAGTAAAGCTCCTTGGGGTCATACAAGGCCGGAATCAGGTTGGGAAGCCGAGACACAATCGTATAAGACTGCACCACTTCGCGAGTCCGGCTAAGGGTGACAGTCCAAGGCAAAGAAAAACGAAATGTCCATCGGGGACGAGTAAGCGTTTGTACCTCTTCTTCTTCATTGCGGGAAATCTCCCAGCCCTGCCCCGTGTAGCGATCGAATGCCAGCACCCGCCAGAAGCCTGGAG
>PVWD01000433.1 GCA_003003615.1 filamentous cyanobacterium CCP2
AGATGTGTATAAGAGACAGTTCCTAGATGGTTTTCCTAAGTTTCAAGTATTAAGAATCAATCAGAACTTTTGTCCAGGCATTCAATTTTACTCATCGATCGTACTGACTCAACTTAAACAATGGCAAACTGCAAATGCTTCATCATTAAGATTTAGCAAGTTGAGGATCTGGAGAAAAATAGGTCGATTATATTCAGAAATAAAGGTAGTTTTCTATGTAGCCAAAAATACCTACAATGTCCAAGATGCGTCTCTGAAGTGGGCTTTCAGGCTTAGTGCCATGACAATTCTCTTCGCTTTACACCCTTTAGGAGGGACGTTTCATGAAACCAATGATTTGGCACCCAGAAGAAAAAGATGCAGCAGTCAATCAATATTTAGATAAAGCTAATCATGCCCCCTATGGAGTGATTGTTACAATGCTCTTAGGCGGATTTTGTTTATTTACATTGCTGATTTTGATTGGGAGCTTTTAAGAAAATTAAAAACTTTTATCACAAGCCGGTGGAGCATTAGCTTCTCCGGCGATTTTTTATTCATTGGCTCAAGCATAGAAAATGTGCGAGATGAACAATTCAGGCGATCGGGTTTCTGGATGGAAGCAATTTATTTTCTCAAGAGTTTTTGTCGTGGCTCACGAAACGTTCCAACTGAGATTCCAACAACTGAGAGCAAAATCTGATTTGGGCAAAAAGAATTCCTTATCATTCCCAAAAGCCACGTTAATCTCACCCCCAGATTGACTTACAGTGAAAAAATAAGATATGGCCGATTTTAAGACTTGAGAGGTATCTGCTCTATATGCATCTGAGTGAAATTACCCACCCTAATCAACTGCACGGGCTAACGGTTCATCAACTGAAGCAAATTGCACGGCAAATTCGAGAAAAACATCTGGAAACCGTTGCAGCGAGCGGTGGGCATTTGGGGCCAGGATTGGGAGTTGTAGAACTGACATTAGGACTGTACCAAACCCTTGATCTCGATCAGGACAAGGTGATTTGGGATGTAGGACATCAGGCTTATCCCCATAAGCTAATCACGGGACGCTACAGCCAGTTTCATACCTTGCGGCAGAAAGATGGCGTTGCGGGATACTTGAAGCGATGTGAAAACAAGTTTGACCACTTTGGCGCGGGTCATGCGTCCACCAGTATCTCAGCAGGATTGGGAATGGCTTTGGCGCGAGATCTCAAAGGCGAAAAATATAAAGTGGTGTCGGTGATTGGGGATGGGGCCCTCACTGGAGGGATGGCCCTGGAAGCAATCAACCATGCCGGACATTTGCCAAAAACGAATCTGTTGGTTGTCCTCAATGACAATGAAATGTCTATCTCACCCAATGTGGGGGCATTGTCGCGTCATTTGAACAAGATGCGCCTTAGCCCACCCATGCAGTTTCTCAGCGATAACTTGGAAGAACAGTTCAAGCATTTGCCCTTTGTCGGCGGTACAATCCCTCCTGAACTTCAGCGCATCAAAGAAGGGATGAAGCGGTTGGCGGTTCCCAAGGTGGGGGCGGTGTTTGAAGAGTTGGGCTTCACCTACATGGGGCCAGTGGATGGACATAACTTGGAAGAACTGATTGCGACTTTCACTCAAGCCCATAAAATTCCTGGCCCAGTACTGGTTCATGTCTCTACGGTGAAGGGAAAAGGCTATGCGATCGCCGAGGCAGATCAGGTGGGCTATCATGCTCAGTCGCCGTTTAACCTGGCAACGGGTAAGCCGAAACCCTCCAGTACGCCCAAACCGCCTGGCTACTCCAAGGTATTTGGACATACCCTGACGAAACTGGCAGAAAATAATCCTAAAATCGTCGGTATTACAGCGGCAATGGCAACGGGCACCGGGCTAGACAAGCTTCAGCAAAAGTTGCCCAAACAGTATGTTGATGTGGGCATTGCTGAACAGCACGCTGTCACATTGGCGGCTGGACTTGCCTGTGAAGGGATGCGTCCGGTTGTGGCAATTTATTCCACCTTCCTGCAACGCGCCTACGATCAGATTATTCACGATGTTTGCATTCAGAACTTACCCGTGTTTTTCTGTCTCGATCGCGCCGGAATTGTCGGAGCAGACGGCCCCACCCACCAAGGAATGTACGATATTTCCTACCTGCGCTGCATCCCAAACATGGTGCTGATGGCTCCAAAGGATGAAGGCGAACTGCAACGGATGCTGGTGACAGGCGTTGAGTATACCGATGGGCCGATCGCTATGCGCTATCCTCGTGGCAATGGCTATGGGGTGCCGTTAATGGAGGAAGGCTGGGAGCCACTGCCGATCGGTAAGGCGGAGATCCTGCGAAATGGGGATGATGTGTTGCTATTGGGCTATGGCTCAATGGTGTATCCGGCGATGCAAACGGCTGAAATTCTCAGTGAGCATGGCATTGAGGCGACTGTTGTAAATGCTCGCTTTGCCAAACCTCTAGACACAGAGCTAATCCTACCTTTAGCACAGCGGATCAAGCGCGTTGTCACTTTGGAGGAAGGCTGCACGATCGGCGGCTTTGGAACTGCTGTGATGGAATCGTTAATGGATCATGGGGTCATGGTTCCAGTGACTCGGATTGGCATTCCTGATCTGTTAGTGGATCATGCAAAACCAGACGAATCTAAAGTGGCATTAGGACTCACTCCTGCCCAAATGGCTGAGCGAATTCGTCAAACGTTTAGCCTTGAGCCGATCGCAGTTAGCTAGCCTAATCTCTAAGCAAGTATTCTAAGCAAGTAATGCTTTGGCTCCTCGGATTCTTCACGATTCGGGGAGCTTTCTGCATAACTTACCTATCCGTTGCCATATTGAGCCACCCAGCCATCATAATCTCCCTGATTTGTATTTTCTGGAAATGCGCCAAGGGTTTGACCAATGATATAAACATTGCCCTGGCTATCCACTGTAATGCCATAAGCTTCATCATCTTGGGCTGTACCAAACTGGTTGCTGGTCAGCAGTGAACCACTTTCGTCATAAACTGCAATCCAGGCATCAGACCCACCAATGACATCTCCAAACAATGAACCAGTGGTTTCGCCCGTCAGGTAAATTCTGCCATTCGCATCTACTGCAATTCCCTGGGATTCTTCCAGTTCAGACGTACCAAATTGCCGCACCCACTGCCGCTCGCCACTGATGCGATCGTAGCTTGCCAAAAAACCGTCAGTACTGCCAGCCAGCATATTATCAGGAAGAGAACTTGCCGTTTGCCCAGTCATATAAACTCGATCGCCGCTTACCGCAATCGCTCGTCCATAATCCTGCACGGTGCCGCTCTCACCTAGTCGATCTCTCCATAGCAATCCACCTGACGGATTGTAAGCCGCAATAAAGGCATCACCGCCACTGTAAGGATTAGCCGGATTCGTGGTGAGGGTGGCATCGGCAATTCCGGTAATGTAAATATTACCTGCCGAGTCAACTGCAACTTTAGAAGCCGCATCCGCATCTAGTTCACCAAATTCCACTCGTCCGTCTGTGCCAAATTCCGTAATCGCTGTCCCGGTGCTGCCATTATATTTGGCAATAAATCCATTGCCCTGCGTTGTCGCGAACCCTGGAAAAACTTTAAAGAAACCCGAAACAATCACATTGCCCTCTGGATCGATCGCAATGCCAGAAGCCGAATCTACTGCTGCCCGATTTCCCAAAAAAGGTAGAGAGACAGTAGTTGCGATCGTTTGTCGCCACAATTGGCTACCATCACTGCTGTACTTCGCCACAAATCCATCACTTGTTAGGGAGGTCGTGTAATTTACATTCGTTGCCCCCGCAATGTAGTAGCTGCCGTCCTCACTCACTGCAATATCGAAGGCAATACTGGCATTCCCATTGGGCAAATCCCTTGACCACTCCAGCGTGCCCGTACTCGTATACTTCGCAACAAAAGCATTGCCAACCGTACTGCCGATCGTACCCCGCACGCCAGAAAGATAAACATTCCCTGCACTATCTGTAG
>PVWD01000434.1 GCA_003003615.1 filamentous cyanobacterium CCP2
GGGAGTGGGGAGTAGGGAGTGGGGGAGCAGGATGGTTATAACTATTAACTATATAATCACTTGATGGGTGATTGCGGAAGAAAAGAGTGGTTACTGCATTTCTGTCTTAATTAATGAATCATCTGAGCAGTTGAATGGGCATTCTGGACAAAGAATATTGCAGTGTGCCATGTTACGACCGGGTGAAGTCCTGATTGCCATTATGAATAACCAGCGAGATCTAGAAATTGCCCGTGAGCAACACTGGTATCGGATTCCGGTTGGCAGTGCTAAAAAGTATTTGAGGAAACGATGGGAACCGGAATGGTTGGCGTTTTATCAAACTAAAATCTTTGGAAGTGAGGCCTTTTCAATTAGATACTATGCCCAAATTTTGTGTATTCAGGAAGTGGGGCGAAGCGAATTGTTCCCAGATGAACCTCCGAATGAGAAAAGCCATAAGCGGTATTACAAATTAAACCTTTCACCCTTACAAAAACTGCCACAACCGATCGCCAGTCAGCGTAGACGACGAATTACCTTTATTTCCACAACATGGAATAAGTTTGTGACTGCAACTGAGATAAATGACTTATACGATGAAAGCATTTTAGAAGATCGGTTATGGCATGAGTTGAAAACACTGCAAATTGATGCTGAACGGCAAGAATCTATCAAAGTTAAAGAGAAAACCTACTTTTTAGATTTCGCTATCTACTGCGCTCAGGGCAAAATTAATATCGAAACAGATGGCGATCGGTGGCACTCTAACCGAACCAGAATTGTAGAGGACAATCGTCGGGATAATGACCTGGAAACATTAGGCTGGCGGACACTCCGCTTTAACACGACACATGTTCAGGAGGCGATGGGTCGGTATTGCATCCCGACGATCGTAGACAACATTAATGAGTTGGGCGGATTAGGTGACACTGGCAGACGGTTTTATCCTCGGCTCGATCGTCCCACCGCGGACGGTTTTGAGTTTCAAGCCGAAGACCTTACAGCAGGTGATTTAGCAGATCAGCCGATTCAGTAGAACTTATATTCCATTTCACAGGAAGTCAGGGATTCTCCACTCTCCCATTTCCGACTCCCCACGTCTCACCCTCGAAACAAAAGATAAACTCCTGCCAATGCACTCACGATCGCCACGATGCTTGACCAAGTAGGGTGGCCGCTGCGGGTCGTTGTACCTTGCTTGGTTTGAATTGTGTCTACTTCTAACCAAGGAGTAGCCCCTCGACGGAGCCATCCAGTGACGGTGACGAGTTCCGAATTCATCAGGTCAGTCGGACGACGGGATTGGGATAGGATGTTGCCTAAGAAGCCGCCTCTAGACGTGTAATGGAGGCGGATAAGTCCTGTTTGGGTTTGCAAAATCAAATCTTGATAAAAGCGGTTGAGGAATTTTGGTCGCCCCAGAAGATAGCCCTGTACCCGGACAGGCATTTTGTCGATCGGCATGGCCCCAGGAAGGGACAGTCGTTCTGTTAAGTTGAGGTTTGCAGCAGTCGATCGTTTGACATCTGGATAGGCAGGGTTGATTCGCAGCAGTAAGCCAATCCCAAAGCCCAGCAGCAGGCAACTGGTTAAAATAATGCGGCGATCGATCCAGATCCAATCCAGCAATGACCAGCGATAGGTATAGGCGAGCCAACCAATCAGCCATAGGCAAGCGGCAACCAGCAAGCCAAAGAGTGCGCCAAAAAAGGGAGAACCTTGAAGCAGGAGTGGGGTAGATGGGGTTTGTTCTGACTCCTGCTTTCTGGCTCCTGGCTCCCATCCCAACTCCGGATCGAGCCGCCAATGTTGGGTGTAAAGGGTTAACAGGTTTAGCCGATCGCCAAGGGGAGGATGGCTATTGTTGAGGGCTAACCAACGGCGATGGGGATGGCTCCGATCCCATTCCAGAATAGTGGTCGCAGGGGTTTGTGGATAAACGCTCCCTAAGGTGAGGGCACTTTGATGTCCAATCGGCAATAGCAGGTCGAAGCTTTCGAGCAAGGGGTGAGCCTGCGTCTGCTGTTGGATATCTTGGGCAATGCCGATCGCCGTTTTTAAGAGGGCGCGGGTCATGCCATTGGGGTTGCCGGTTAATTCAGTGGCGGCCCGATCGCCGTAGTATAGCCGGACTCGTGCGAGCCAAATTCCTGACCACCGACAGACCCAATAAATGCCATAGGCGATCGATGACCCCAACACTGCCAGAGACTGAAGGACACGATCGGTTTGCTGATTTCCCCAGGAGGCCACTGACCAATAAACCCAGTAGGGAAGCTGCATCACCAGCGTGACCCAAGACAGAATGCTGGTTGTGTATTGGGTGATATGTCCTAGCTCGGCTGCATAGAGGGTGGCAAGCTCATCATCACTGAGACGATTCACCATGCCCTGGCTCACGACGATTCGAGTAGATTGAGGGAAATAGCCATAGGTGAAAATGAGCGGAGCCGTCGTTGGAACAATGCCCAACTGAGGAATGGGTCGTCGTTGCTGGTTGCAGACGCGCTTTAATAGCCGTACCGCTTCGGGGTTAAAGGCTCCTAACCCTTCCAGGCTGAGAACTCGCATTTGGTAAACCTGTTTCAGCAGCCAGTCCAGCAGCCAGGGAGAGGCAACCCATAAAATGCCTAAGGGAATGACCACAAACCAGAACGGATCACCATAAAACCGGATCGATCGCAAAAACGGTATCCAGGACAGGAAAAAGAGAACGCCATTTAAAACAGTCTGGCTCACCCGCACCAGAGCAAGCACTAGCCCAACCAAAAGCACAATCGTTAAGAGTTGTAGTGCCCACAGTTTAGAAAGATTGACTTTCCCTAAGCTTGTCCACTTCTGCGCTCTACCTGCCTGCCGCCAGGGAATTGGTGCGATCGAAGGTTGAGGTTCGGGTAAAGAAGCGGCTCTACGGGCTGCCTTTTGCGGCGATCGGGGGGTTGTTCCAGCATCCGAAGATTCAGAAACAGGGGATGTCTCAGCAGGGGATGTCTCAAATTCCTCAAGCGGTGATGTCTCCACAGAGGGGAGAGGGGCATCTGACCCATCGGTAGCCAAAGCTTCAGCTTCTCCATCTGCCGGAATTTCTTCATCAGGAGGAGATTCTACCGGCTCGGTATCAGAGAGGTAGGCGGCCAAATCAACTTTTTCCTCATCCTGCACCCCATCACGAGAACCCCGCAAATCTGCTCGACCTTGTTCCGGCGATCGGGTGGATGGACGAAGGGGGGTGAAACCAGTGGCATCCAATGATTCCGAGGAGCGCGAGGGGGAAGGGTTGAACGGAACGAAGCCTGTTGTGTCTGAAGTTGATGCATCTGAAGGAGTTAGGGGAACTTCAGCAATCGGTGATTCAGAGGGACGAGCTTGGGCTGAGGGTGCGGCCGATCGCCGAGAAAGTTCCTGAAGCGTCCGGCTGGCCCATGCGCTGACCTGCGGATTGGAATTGCTGAGGAGCGATCGACACAAAGCAGTTGCAGCATTCACACCACCCGTTTGAGCATAAGCCTTCACCAAGCCCATCTGCGCCTTAGAAAGAGTTGCCACATCGGTTGCAGTTTGGCATACCGCTTCCAAATGGTCGATCGCGGCTGGATAGTTTTTATGCTTTAAAGCAGACAATCCGGTTTGCAGTCGAATTTGCGCCTGGGTAGACTTCGCACTCCGGTCAGCCGGTGTACCCGCAGCAGACGAGTCAGAGAAATTGCTCATGATGCGCGATCGGAAAAGGTCATTTAGAGGGTAGAGTACCCTACTTGCCTTTTTCTTTTAGCAAACTTTGGGCAATGGGGATACCGCCAAAATTTTTTAGGATAGGGATGGAACGCAAAATGCAGAAGGGGGACGCATGACCGCAAATCAGCAAAACAATTCAAATAAATCACAGTGGGACTTTGGCAGATTTGTCAAAACCCTTTCCTTCTTTGGTGCTGTGCCGTTTCTGAGTAACTGGGACTGGTTTCTGTCTCTTATACACATCT
>PVWD01000125.1 GCA_003003615.1 filamentous cyanobacterium CCP2
CTTAGAAGCAGAGCTAATTGATTCAAATCATGAAAAATGTGTTTCAGCACGAGAGCGCATTGAACAGTTGCTAACATTCGTCCGTCCAGCCCTTCAGGAGCTAGAAGAATGGGATGAAGTATATGAAATTACCCAAAAAGTTTTGAAACACGGAACGAGTGCCGCCCGCCAGCGAGAGATTTATCAACGTACGAAATCGTTTGAAAAAGTGATGGAATTTGTGATCCAGGAAACGGCAAAAGCAACGGTATTGAAAACAGCATTATCGTAGATGATTATCCCTATGCTGAAAGCTTAAACTCATAGGTATCACCATGCTTAAGGTAATGCATTCGATCGTGTAATCCAGCAGCGTGAATGGCCTGCACAAATTCTTCTAAAGGAGATTTCATTACCGTGTAGTCGTTGTAGTGGATGGGAATCGCTGTATCGGGCGATAGAACTTCGATCGCCTTTGCCCCCTGCTTACCATCCATTGTTAGCAAAATCCCTAAAACTTTTGTGCCACCTAAATGAACCAACGCCAGATCAATATCAGGATAGCGTTTAGGAATCTCATAAAATTCTTGATGCAGCAGCGTATCGCCACTAATGTACAGACGAAATGCTGGCTGCTCTTCCATCTCCGTTCGGAATTCCAGAAGGCTGCCCATTACAGGAGGCAGTAAGGCTTGAAGCGGGCGAGGGCCATGAATTCCAGGCATCGCGGTAATATGCAAATGAGCATTACCCTTAATGACAAGCTGAGTTTGCCAAGTGTCGATCGCATAGGTCGCTTTAAACCCTTTCTTTTTCAGCTTTTTCACAGCATGGGGTGTAGTCACAATGGGCAGATGCTTATCTAGCTTTTGCTCCACAATGCGATCGAAATGATCTTCATGCATGTGAGACAGCACAATCAAATCGAGGGGAGGCAAGTCTTCTAGTTCCATTGCCGGATTCACCCGCCGGGCCGATCGAATCCCGTATCCCAAATGGACATGCTCACCCTGATGCAAAAAATTGGGATCAGTCAGAATGGTAAATCCGGCGTAGCGCAAAATCACCGTTGCATTGCCCACGAAAAAGATAGAACCACCTTCAAAATCCGGGCTTTCGCCACCTATTGGAAGGACAAGCTTGCCTACAGCATTCATGTTGTTTAATGATTTTGTTTGTTCCCTGCCAGCATAAGCAGCGATGGATAATTAAGCGTCTATCATGGGTGCAGTCCTATTCCATCAATCGGTAGATCCATATGCAAAGTTTATCCGTAATACGATATACTTAATGCATAAGATTAACTCCCGGAAAGGTTCCGCATCTCATTCCACTTTTATCTTTTTAGAAATGTTATCCAACGTTTCCACAGTTTCCAACAGCCAATGAGATGTTTGATTAGAGCCGGATTTTCTACTTTGATCCCAATGCAGGAAATTTCAACACATTTTCCATCGGCATCACGGATGGGAACATTCACCCACAAAATCCAAAAGCGTTCACGTTTAACGGTTTGATTCTCGTTAATGTTTAGGCTGTGGCATTCTGGTAAGGCACAAATCTCTTGAATCAGTTCACTGAGCGATCGTCCACCGCTTTCAATTTCAGGAATAAAAGAATGGGTCGCTTGTTGATCCAAGACTTCGCTGGCAGCAAAGCCAAATTCCCTTTCCGCCATCTCTCCCCAAGCAATGACCGTTGCGATCGGGCTTAACCTCAGCTCAATTTTTGTTGCGTAGTCTCCTACACTGCCAGTCAACCGATGCAAAAACGAAAAAACCTGTATTGCCCTGGAGGGGGTTGCCGTGCCCTCAGAAGTAGGCATCAACGTCAGCATTTCCTTTAGCCCATAGAAAAAAAGGCTGATTTCCCTGCGAAAATGGTTCAGCGTCAGGCGAATGCATCCGTATAAACAATCTGCCGCCCAGGGAACCAGCGCAAACACCAGCAGAATCTTGGAGCGTCCTTTGCCTTTCCAGCACTCCCCCAACGCTTCATACTCAGCCACCATCGACTCAACATAGTCAAAATAAAGCGGACTCGCCCGTTGATATGCCGTGTCAAAACATGCCCTGGCTATCCCTGATACTTTATCCAGAAGCCATGCAGCAACCCAGTTAAGAAATCGCTTAATCATTGAGTCCTTATTTAGCAGCCGGAAGACAACCCTCGGCTATGAAATGATGGGTTCCCACACCATAGAATCTACTCACCCATGCTTGCCAGCCATCAACTTGTTAACTGTATTTTTATCACATCTATCAAAATAAGGATATATTTCTTTCAAAAAATTCTGGAATAAAAGGCTGTTTTGTATTCCAATTATCGAAATTGTATAATATATTGATCTCTGTACTTTAAATCATGATGATCAGAACGATCGTCCCTTTAGCCGACTAGAGTGGCTGACGTTCTGAGACTCCTGTGCGTGGTCGAATCGTTCGATCGCAGCATCCCATCCTAGATAAGGAGGTTACATGTTTAATGACCTGACTTCTTCGGTTTCCAGGGAAGACAGTTGGAATCCAGACCATTCCGGGGAAGGCAATGTCAGCGACACGGCGGCGAAGGCAACTTCTTCGCAGCAAAAGGCGAAGCCCTTAAAACCTAAGCAACCGTTATCTGATCCGCTTGAGGGAATCGACATTAACATCACAAAGCTCGAAGAAGAAATTCTGAGTCTTCTGATTGGTCAAGAAAGATTTGGCTTAGAAATTATTCAAGCGTTTGGCGACATAAGCAAAGGTCGGCGAAAACTCAGTATTGGCAGCTTATATCCTACCCTGAGCCGACTAGAGGAAAAAGGATTTGTGACTTCTCGGATGGTCGATCGTCCAGCCGATGACAAAGGAGGAGCCAGACGCAAATATTTCAAAATCACCCATCGCGGGATGATGGTCTTGGCAGAAGCCGAGCAGTTCCGTCGAAGGTTGAGCGAATGGCAACCGGCAACCTGATCAGCAGGAAGACTGGAAAACAAAGAACCAATGAGCAACTTGCAGGCGTTCTGCCTGCTTTTTTAGTTTAAATATGAATTGTTGTTACTAAACCCCTGCTGAACGAAATATCCAAGAAAGCAACTATCTAAAAAATAAGATATGATCCAAGTGTTGAGGCGTTAACTTTTTAAAAATGGAGAAATTTCATCCATGTCTATCAATCGGACAAGAGGCTCGACCTCCGTGCTTCGTTCCAGAGTTTTGATGAGTTTAGCGATTTTTTCATTGGCTGCGGCAAATGGATTAGGGACGGCTTATGGAGCAATGCAGGTGTACATCCGGTGGGGTAAAAATGATGCTCGATCGGTCTTGGAACAAGCAGAGGCTTGGCGGCAACAGCGAAACTACCCGCTGTGTATAGAAACAGCCCGACATGTTCCTCAACGCTCCGATCGATACGACGATGCCCAACTTTTGATCTACCGTTGCGATGCAGCCTTGGCAAAGCAACACCTTGAGCAAGCGGAAGCTCTTGCAGCCCAAGATCGCTTGAAGGATGCCATCTACCTAGCGCGGGAAATTTCCCCTGAAAGCTTTTACTACCAGCGAGCACAACACGCCATTGAAACGTGGTCACGGCAGATTCTCACCGTGGCAGAACGGCACTACCTTGACCCATCCGGACAGCTAGAAATGGCTCTCTCCATTGCCAGAGCAGTTGATGAGGAGAATAGCCCAATTCAAGCGATCGTCCAAAACCGGATTCAGCAATGGCAAACCACCTGGGAAGCGAACCAATCCCATCATCGGGCGGCTGAAATTGCTTTAGGAGTGGGAAACTGGGAAGCAGCCCTGGCAGAGGTTCGGCAAATCAGTGAGCATCCTTACTGGAACCAGCAGGTTGATACGCTGATTCAAAGTGCCAATGCCCAACAGCAACAGCAGGAATTCATTTGGCAATCTGCCCATGATGCATTGCAGGAGCGAAACTGGGATGAGGCAGGTCGCCTGTTGAGCCAGCTTCCAGAGACGCAGACTTGGGCAGCCCGGAAAGCAGAGTTTCGGGAACAGATGGAAATTGCCCGCACCCAGCAGGAAGACTCTGACATTGTGTGGACGCAGGTTTTGGTTGGCCTATTTATCGTGGTTGTGGAATTACTGGCAGTGATGGGTCGGCGGAGAAGGCTGTAGGGGCGGGGCTAGAAGTGTCTTTTCATGCACAGGAAGGAATTCGCTTAGAATATTTGACTACACCCTAACGGCTGCTGCCCCTCTATAATTTTATAAATGAAGTTTTGTAAGCGTGTTTCACCGGAAGCGGTGTTTCACCAAATAGCCATTGACCAACGCACCCACTTACGTTTACAGCATCGTTGACCGCAGTGAGTGCAACACAATTGTAGGGCAAACAGAATGGCTCGTGATAGGCAATCCGCCTCTTCTGAAGCAAATCAACCCTTGGCTTCAGAGCAACGATCGATGGAGTCCACCCAACAACAGCACCTCGCCCAGCGTCTTCTTGAACTTCAGCAGGAAAACGATCGGCTGCGGGCTGAGCTTCAACGGCAAAAGCAGTCTGAAACGGCTTTATCCAAACAGCTAAACCACCTCCAGCAGATTATTGATGTTCTGCCCGTTTGTATTTCCTACGCCAACCGCGATCGACGGTATGAATTTGTCAGCAAACGCTATGAGGAATGGCTGGATTGCAAGCGGGAAGACATTTTAGGGAAACACATTGCTGAGGTAATTGGCAAGGATGCCTATGGGGTTGTGGTGGATAAAATCGATCGGGTGCTGTTGGGAGAAGTTGTCAACTACGAGGCAGCCATTCCCTATGAAAACCGCCTGCGGTACGTCAGTGCGACCCTGATTCCAGATATTGATATCAATGCTAGTGCCAATGCTAGTGCCAACGCCGAAGCTTCCCAGGTGAGGGGCTGGTATGCCTTATTGACCGATATTACAGAACGCAAGCAAACAGAAGAGGCACTGCGGCAAAGTGAAGCCCGGTTTCAACGGTTGGTTGCCAATATACCAGGAGTGATTTATCGCTATGTGTTGCATCCGAGCGGTTCTAGCCGGTTTACCTATGTGAGTCCGGGCTGCCAAGACCTTTATGAACTGACACCAGATGAAATAATTAGTAATTTTGAATTTGTCTGGCAATTTACCCATCCAGAAGATATCTCCTCCTTCAAAGCTGCGCTCGAACAGTCTGCCAGAACGCTGCAACCCTGGCAGTGGGCAGGGCGCATTTTCACCACCTCTGGACAAATGAAATGGATTCAAGCACGATCGCGTCCAGAAGCACAGCCAAATGGCGACATTGTTTGGGATGGTTTAATGATTGACATTAGCGATCGAAAGCGGGCAGAAACACAGCTAGAGCAGCAAACCCAACGGGACTACGCCCTAAACCAAGTGATTCATACCATTCGCAATTCGCTTGACCTAGACACCATTTTTGCCACGGCAGTTCGGGAAATTGGCAAACTGATTCAGGTCGATCGGGTTGCGATTGTGGAATACTGCCCTGATCAGGCTGCTTGGTGCGTTGTGGCTGAGTATGTGCGTCAGGCTGATGGAGTTAATGGCATTCACTTGAAAATTCCAGATGAGGGCAACCCCTTGACTCGTCAGCTAAAACGGCAGAAGGTTGTCCAAATTGATTCTGCCGATCTGTCCGACAATGCAAACCGCCAAATCGCCCAAACCTTTCCAGGTGCGTGGCTACTGGTTCCAATTCAAGTGCAGTCAAAAACCTGGGGATGTCTTTCTTTAGTCAAACAGCATCATCGCTGGCAACCCACAGAAATTGGACTGGCTCGTGCGACGGTTGATCAGTTGGCGATCGCCATTCACCAATCTAACCTATATCAACAGGTACAGCAACTTAATGCCGATCTTGAGCAACAAGTTCGTGAACGCACATCAGAACTACAAACAGCTTTAGAGTTTGAATCATTACTGAAACGCATTACGGATAAAGTTCGCGATAGTCTAGATGAATCTCATATCTTACAAACAGTTGTTGGCGAATTGGGAATGCAACTTAATGTTGCTTGCTGTGACACAGCCTTGTATGACCTGGAACAGGGAATTTCAACCATTTGCTACGAATACATTTGTGAAGGAATTGAGCCAGGAGTTGGGAAAGTCGATGTCATTGCCGAACGACCCAACGTTTATGAACAGCTTTTTCAAGGAAAAACGGTACAGTTCTGTGATGTTGTTTCGAGGGAAGAAACGATTCGGGCGGAAACATACCATGCAACTGTTTTAGCCTGTCCCTTTGTTGACGAACGCGGCATCCTGGGGGATATGTGGCTATTCAAATTTTCTCCAGACTGCTACAGCGATTTAGAAATTCGTTTGATTCAACAGGTGGCAAATCAATGCGCGATCGCTCTGCGGCAGGCACGTTTATATCAGAATACGCAGAGGCAGGTTGAAGAACTGGAAAGACTGCATCGCCTCAAGGATGATTTTCTGAGTACAGTATCCCACGAACTGCGAACACCAATGTCTAACATTAAGATGGCGATCGAACTGCTAGATATTAACCTATTTCAACCCATTCGTGGACAATCGATCGGAATGGCTGCAAATGGGCTATATGCCAGTTCAAACCAGATATGGGAAACACCCATTACCTTAAAACCTTCCGCCTTAAAACATCTTTCACACTATATCCAAATTCTCCATGACGAATGCCAACGTGAAACCGAATTAATTAATGATCTACTGGATTTAACCCGCCTGGAAGCTGAAGTTGACCCGCTGTTTCTCACGGCGATTTCACTACAACTTTGGATTCCCCACCTCATTGAACCCTTTCTCAATCGCATTCACAGCCACCAGCAACACATCACCATCACCATCCCAGATGATCTTCCCATTCTGGAAACCGATGTCACCTACCTGGGGCGCATCCTCAGCGAACTTTTGCACAACGCCTGCAAGTACACACCAACCGGAGGCCAAATCAATGTCTCTGTGTTGAACGGGCAGACTGCCCCCTCCTTAGAAACAAAAGAACAAAATCAGCAGCCCTCCTCCCTCCTCCTCCGCATCAGCAACACCGGAACCGTTCCCCCAGAAGAGTGTGAGCGAATGTTTGATAAGTTCTACCGCATTCCTAATAACGACCCCTGGAAGCACGGCGGAACAGGGTTAGGGCTGGCTTTAGCAAAGAAGCGTGTGGAACGATTGGGTGGAGAAATTTGGGCAGAAAGCCATGAGGATGAAGTTGCTTTTTACCTGCGGTTTCCCATTTAAATTGGGTTTAAATAAACGATCGCCCTGGTAAACCTAGGGCCAGGTCAACCTGCCGCGCTAATGCCTCCAGTGTTGATGAATTATCAATCACCACATCGGCTTGGGCCACTTTCTTTTCGATCGCCATTTGGCTATCAATGCGAACCTGAATTTGCTCCAGGTTAAGATGGTCGCGTTGCATTAACCGTTCTCTTTGCTGATCTGCCTGCGATTGCACCACCCAAATTTCTGTCACCAAATCGGTCATCCGCGCTTCAAACAGCAGAGGAATCACCAAAGCCACCGTATGATGGGATGCTGCCAGCCGATGGAGTTCTGCTTCCATTCGATCGCGGACAAACGGGTGAATGCGCTGCTCTAGCCAGAGCCGTTCTGCGGGACTGTTAAACACAACATCTCCAAGTCGTCTGCGATCGAGCGTTCCGTCAGACAGGAGAATATGGGAGCCATACCGTTCGACAACTTCTGTTAACACAGTTGAACCCGGTTCTACGGCTTCCCGTGCATAAAGGTCGGCATCCAAAACAGGCACATGATGCACATTTGCTAAATGGTCTGAAACAGTGGTTTTGCCCATCCCGACTCCACCCGTAATGCCAATCACTCGCTGCGGCTGCGATCGATTTGCTCCCTGATGATTAGATTGATTTGCCAAGCTTTCCCCCACAAAAAAGTGCAACTTATTTCTCAGTTAAGCACGTTTGCTTCCAACGGTTCAGTCGGTTTGTTTCCCATAATTTAATGAGTTGCAACCCACCTTACGATCGCCTCAGTTAACCCTTCTAAAGTGTAATCCTCTGCTTCAATGTCTACCCGTCCCAGCAGTTCCTGACAGGTGATAGACGTTTGAGGGCCAATTGAGGCGATCGCAATTGCCGAAGAAAGGGAAAATGCAGATGGTTCGCTGGCTTGCCCCATTGCCCACATTTGGCAAAAACACCTGACCGTTTTGGAACTGGCAAAGGTAATCATGTCGATCGTTCCTTGCTGAAAGGCTGCTTGAACTTCAGGCGGAACGGTTTGGGCGCAACCCGATTCATAAGCAGGAACCTCAACAACGGTTGCACCTTTGGCCGTCAATTCTTTGACCAACACCTCTCTTCCCCCAGTTTCCACTCTGGGAAACAGCAGCTTCAGATTTGCCAGCCGATCGGCTTCTGGGAAGCATTCCACCAGGGAATCTGCAACGAAATTGGGTGGAATATAGTCTGGGTAAAGCCCCTGTAACCGCAAACTGGCAGCCGTCTTTTTGCCAACAACTGCAATTTTGATCTCTGCTAACGCCTGAGCATCCAACCCCAAAGCAGATAGACGATCGAAAAAATAATCGACACCATTGGCAGAAGTGAGGATCAACCAATCAAATTCGTGCAGAGAACCGATCGCCCGGTCTAGGGGTTCCCATGTGGAAGGCGGTGTAATCTCCAAAGTAGGCATTTCTAACACAGTCGCTCCCTGCGCTTGGAGCAAGGCGGTAAACTGGCTAGACTGCCCGGCCGATCGGGTGACGAGAATCGTTTTTCCGGTAAGGGGTTGGGAGAACATGGGGAATGGGGAATGAGCTAATTGCTTATTTTAAAAAAGCACGTAATCGCACCACTTCACCAATCACAATGACACAGGGAGAAAGGGCCTGGCGGCTGGTTTGCTGCACGATCGTTTCTAGGGTTCCTGTCCAAATTTGCTGTTGGGGTTGGCCGGCCCACCGGATGATGGCGATCGGGGTTTGGGGCGATCGGCCGTGGCGTTGGAGTTGGGAAACGATGGTGGGGAGGGGTTTTGCTCCCATAAGGATGACGAGGGTGTCAATTCCGGCAAGGCTTTCCCAGTCCAGCGTGTCGGGGGCATGGGCACTGAAAACGACGAAGCAACGGCTGAGGGCTGGGTCAGTGAGGGGAATGCTGGCCAGGAGTGGAGCCGCCAATGCAGACGAAATCCCAGGAACCACCTCAAAGGGGCAGCCCGCTTGAAGGAGGGCTTCAATTTCTGCGGTTGACCGTCCAAAAATAAATGGATCGCCGCTCTTAAGACGAATCACTTGCTTTCCTTGCAGGCATTGCTCCACCAATAGCTGATTAATTTCTGCTTGGGGGGTGCTGGGTTGCCCGCCTCGCTTGCCCACATCCAAGGTTAAACAAGATGCTGGAACCGATCGCAGTACCGCTTCATCCACCAAAGCATCATAAACTAACACCTCAGCCTGGGTTAAAAGATGATATCCCCGCACGGTTAAATAATCTAAACGGCCGGGGCCAGCCCCCACCAAATACACTTTGCCATTGCGATCCATGCTTTACTCGTTGCTCTGCGCTTTGCACAATGCTCTGCGAACGGAAGCCCAATTTATAAGTTTTACTTTCTATAAAAAATGGGGCAGGTGAAACTTCAACATTTCAATATATCATCGTCTTTACCCATTTTTATGTCCGCCGAAGGCTCCACTCGCCACCCCTCATCGCTTAGCTTAGAATAAGGAAGTCGCTTGTGAAACCTTGATGCCAAACCTCACTACTGTTGCCTCCCCTCAAACGATCGCTGGGTTTCATGCTCTCTCGGAACCTCTGAGGTTGCAGATCTTGGATTTGCTGCGAACCCATGAGCTTTGTGTCTGCGATTTGTGCGAAGCATTAAGTGTGCCACAGTCAAAGCTGTCTTTTCACCTGAAGGTATTACGGGAAGCAGAACTGGTTCGATCGCGGCAGGAAGGACGCTGGATTTATTACAGCTTGAATTTGCCCCAACTGGTGATGCTGGAGCAGTTTTTGTCAGAGTATCGACGGTTTAGCTCCGTCATGCCCACCCGGTTCTGCCAGGATGGTTGATGGGGTCTGCTTGGGTGACTGGACGGGCAAGATGCCCATCCCACAAGAAATATCTCCTTAGCACACTAAATTAGCGCACCAGAACGGTCATGTATTTCCCAGCAGTAAAGGGAGCCGGAATAATCGGGGTGAACTGGATGCGATCGGTTGCGACTTTGCGCACGTACAGTTCGTTCATGAGGTGAATCACCTGATCGCGGGTGCCAATAATCCAAAGTTGGGCCCGTTCATCTGAAACGGGCAGCAGTTCATTGAACTCTGAAGACATATTTAGTTCCTCGCTGATGAGTATTGGGGAAGAAAAGCTTAAAGTGTGGGGATTGTTCCTTGGGAATGCGAATTCAATCAAATCCTGATTTCCACAGGTCGGGGTGTGGCAATGCCAAGCCCTTACCCAGGTAATTTTTTTCAGGTTATTGAATTCACGATCCTCAGAAGAGGTTCTTTTGAAACCGTCCCCAAACTTCTTCATGCATCAGCGAGGCTCCCGATCGCAGATTAATGATCTACAATCAAACAGCCTTGCACTCTGCCTCTATCAGAGAGTTAGGTTAGCTGGTTAGGGTTGCGTCACCTTCCCTAATCAGCGTTACACCTCACCTTAAGCCAGTTTTATGGTTGACTGGCTCCTTCGTAGAAAAAACCAGCATCGCATCAGCATAAAGGAAATGTTGGTGGAAGACAAGCGTGTTGGAATACTTTTTGAAGCGATCGGCTGAATTGGATTGGCAGCCCTGTTAACTTTTGTGGGGTTGCGATCGCCTTGCTTGACACATCAAATTTACTTGATGTATTAATTTAAGTAGATTCAGTATGCTCTTCACCCTCAGGTAAACACACCAGGACTTAGCAGCTCCCCAAGTTTTCCCACTTATTTCAATAATACTGAGTTTGAACCCTGCCTAGGGCTGGCTTTGCGGCGAGTCGGTAAATTCTGATGAGCTTGAGGCATGAGAGGAAGGAAGTACCCCTATGACGATCGCTAAAAAAACCGTTAGACATTCAGCCTTACTTTTGACAACGGCTCTGCTCTTCTCTGCGTGCAGTACGCCTACCCCAACAACAGACACGACCGATAATCAGGCTCAGCTTCCCGAAGCCATTACCAACGATGTGATTGAAATTGATGGCTCCAGTACGGTCTATCCCATTACCGAGGCTGCGGTTGAGCAATATCGAGAGAACAATCCCGATATCGAAGTATCAGCCTCATTTTCGGGAACGGGGGGCGGCTTTAGAAAATTCTGTGCTGGTGAAGTCGATATTACCGGGGCATCTCGGCCCATCTCCGCCCAAGAGTTGGCTGCTTGTGGGGAAGCTGGGGTTCGGTTTGTGGAATTGCCGATCGCCTTTGACGCGCTGACCGTTGTGGTGCATCCCCAAAACGACTGGGCCAACGACCTCACGGTAGAAGAACTCAAAACAGTTTGGCAATCTGCTGCCCAAGGCCGCATTACAAACTGGAACCAGATTCGCCCCGATTTCCCCGATCGCCCCCTAACCCTCTATGGCCCAGGAGCGGCTTCTGGAACCTATGATTACTTTGCCGAAGTGATTACCGGGCAATCCAGTACCCGGAGCGACTTCACCGCCAGTGAAGATGACGATATTTTGGTACGAGGTGTGGCAAACGATCCGAACGCGCTAGGGTATTTTGGCATTTCTTACTATGAGCAAAACCCGGATCAGTTAAAAGCACTGGCGATCGACAGCGGCAGTGGAGCCGTTCCACCCGATCGCGAAAACGTTGAAAATGCTGCTTACCAACCGCTCTCTCGGCCGCTGTTTGTGTATGTCAATATTCAATCGGCACAAAACAACGAAGATGTCCGCGACTTCATGGACTTTTACCTGGAAAACGGCATTGATTTAGTTGAGTCTGTGAACTACATTCCCCTGCCAGAGGATGCGTATGAAATCGGCTATCGGCATCTTTACAACGGGCAAGTCGGAACTGCCTATGATGGCAAACCAGAACCCGATTTAACGATTCAAGAAGTGTTGATGCGAGAGCAAAGGTTTTAAGACTGTTGGTGAATGCTTGAGGGCTGCTGCCTGGTTTATAAAGCAGTTGCCCTTCAGCAAAAGTCCATTTGATCTAAGAAAATGTATCAATTTTTCTTGACCCAATTGTTCAGCTTTCCGCCTAATATAAGCATGGGATCGATGTAACGAAAGCAGGACTTACGCAAGCTCTGTTTCATACCTCCAGATTTCGCGTAAGGTGGGCAGTGCCCACCCTACAATTGAAGGTTTTGCGTAAGTCCTGGAAATATAAAACGTGAACCGCGCAAAGTCGATCGCCTACATAGCTGGGCAAGGGCAAAGTGTTGCCGCCAACCGAATGCAAATGTGTCGTTGATTTATCGAGGAGGGCAATGAGTACTAGTAATTCTGAGACAAGAAAAAAAGCAGTTCAGGCAGGTGGGCAACTCAGTTTTTTTGAGCGGTATCTGACCGTTTGGGTATTTCTGTGCATTATTGCAGGGATTGCGATCGGGCGGCTGTTTCCGGGTGTTGCAACGGCTCTGGATGCCATGAGTATCTATCAGGTATCCATTCCGATCGCCATTTGCCTGTTTTTCATGATGTATCCCATCATGGTCAAAATTGACTTTACGCAGGCGGCTCGTGCGGCCAGGACTCCAAAGCCAGTTTTGCTGACTCTGGTGGTGAATTGGCTGATCAAGCCGTTTACAATGGTGGCGTTTGCTCAATTCTTTTTGGGGTGGTTGTTTCGTCCCCTCATTACCGGAACCGAACTGATTCGCGGATCAGAAATTTCCTTGGCTAATTCCTATATTGCCGGAACGATTCTTTTAGGAATTGCACCCTGTACGGCAATGGTGTTGATGTGGGGCTATTTGTCCTACAGTAACCAAGGCCATACTCTGGTCATGGTGGCAATCAATTCATTAGCAATGTTGTTCCTGTATGCACCCCTGGGACGGTGGCTCCTAGCAGCAAATGATCTGGTTGTTCCTTGGCAAACGATCGTCTTATCTGTTCTAATTTATGTGGGCTTGCCTTTGGCCGCTGGCATGTATTCCCGCTATTGGATCTTCAAACATAAAGGGCAAGAATGGTTTGAGCGACGGTTTCTCAAATACCTCTCACCGATTGCCATTGCAGCATTGCTGATCACATTAGTATTGCTGTTCGCCTTTAAGGGTGATCTAATTGTTGACAACCCGCTCCACATTCTGCTAATTGCCGTTCCGTTATTCATTCAAACGAACTTCATTTTTCTGATTACCTATGTGGCCGCCCAAAAGTTAAACATGACCTATGAAGATGCGGCTCCGGCAGCACTGATTGGGGCCAGTAATCACTTTGAAGTTGCCATTGCCACCGCCGTAACGCTGTTTGGTCTTAACTCTGGAGCAGCTTTGGCAACTGTGGTGGGTGTGCTAATTGAGGTTCCAGTCATGTTAATGCTGGTCGAAGTTTGCAAGCGTACTGCCTTCTGGTTCCCCCGCGAACCTGACAAAGCATCGCTGCCTGATCCTCGCTGTCTCCAGCCCTACAGCATTAAAGAGTAAAACCGGGCGATCGTTCCCCCCGCTCACAGATGTGAAATTTCGCATCTCTACCCCCTACTCTCCATTCTCCAAAACACCATGAAAAAAGTAATGTTCGTTTGCAAAAAGAACTCTGCCCGTTCCCAAATGGCAGAAGGATTTGCCAAAACGATCGGTAAAGACAAAATTGAAGTGATTAGTTCGGGTTTGGAAGCCAGCCAAATCCGCCCAGAGGCGATCGCCGCCATGAAGGAAATTGGCATTGACATTACCGATCAATACTCAAAGCCCCTGAGCGACTTTAGTGCAGCAGACTTTGATGCAGTGATTTCCCTCTGTGGCTGTGGGGTCAACTTGCCTCCCGAATGGGTGACTCGTGAAGTTTTTCAAGACTGGCAACTGGATGATCCGGCAGAACAACCCGAAATTTTTCCCAGAGTCCGGGATGAAATTAAAGAACGGGTGACAAAGCTGGTTGAAACCTTGAGTGCAGAAACGGTTTCGTCATAATCGTTCATGCAGTCTCATTCAATCTGAGATCCCTGGATTCTTCAAAGAATCTGGGGATTTTGAATACATCATTTTGGTACAGGGCAGTGCGATTTCCTTACATCAGTGAAGTTGGGCAGCGGCAGGTAATCTCGATATCTCCACCGATACCCTCTATCCCGTCCGTACCAACGCAGAGTTGGACGACTGGCAAGTAGGGGTGAATTTCTAACTACTATAGGATTAATGGTTCAATCCTTGCCTGCACCTCCTCAACGATACCTTCTGGAACCGACTCAATAAACTGAACATTACGCACTTTCCAGTCTAAACACTTGATTTGATCGGCAAGAATCACGCCTTGAATTTGCAACTCAGACGGCAAAAGGACTTCAAAGGGATATCCTTTTTGCTGTTTAGTAATGGGCATAACCAGTGCTAGAGAACTTTTTGCGTTGTAACTACGCGGTGAAAGAACAAAAGCAGGTCGATGCCCTCTTTGTTCGAGACCTTTGGTTGGATTAAAGTCTAGGTAGACGATATCCCCCCGGTCTGGGATATAGCGATTTGACTGTGCTACCAAGCTTCATTCCCCACAGCAATTCCACTCTCAACCTCGGTATGCAAATTTTCTGGCGTGATGGCAGAAACCAGGTCATCTAGGGAATATCGCTTTCGGATTCTGGGCTTAATGACTAAATTGCCATCGATCACCACTAGATCGACCTCAGCACCTTCGGTTAACTGGATCTGTTTAACTAAGTGCTGGGGAAGTCGAATGGCTAGACTGTTTCCCCACTTTGCAACTGTCGCAACCATAGATCAAACCTTCCTTTTTAGGTTAGCTAGATAGCTCACTGCAATTTGGTTCTCCGGAGAAACGTATATACAGAGTATATACATTGTAGCGGCTTGGCAGAAGCTTGCCAATTACTAGAATCTCAAGAGAACGGAAACTTGAAGCCTCACCAAAGGCTTGAGTGCTTCTCCTACCGACCTTTGAAGCAGCCCAACTAGAGATTAAGGGGTGAGGTAGACATTGCCTCCCCTGGTTCACCCCGAATCCATTCGCAATTTGCATCATCTATCGAACGGTTGGCAGATGGTATTGATAATGCCGCTCTTCCAACCATTTCCGCATCTCTTGTTCGCTAATTAGCTGAATTCTTTCTCCAGTTATTGGATCATAAGCACTCCACCTGTTCAGGACATCTGCATCCTGAACTGTCCATACGTGAGGCTCAGAAGATGCTGAAATAAACTCAAATATGCGATGCCACAGTTGGTGAACCTGGCTTTTCCAGGAAAACGGTCGTTTGCTTTGCCGATCGGATGAGCCGAAATGAAGGGATGAGTAATGGGAATCGCTGATTAATGGTTTCATTGTGAACCTTTCCTAACTGGGGTTAATTGCTCTGATAGTTCTAATCTAGAAAACTGTTACAAAAGATACAAAAACTAGCTTGCATCATTTTTATGAGAAGGTTTAATGAAACAAAGTTGAGAAGGCAATGCGGGTCAACCATCAAAACCAGATGAAGCTCTCTCAACTGCGAATTTTAGTGGCAGTGGCAGAGCATGAGAATTTCAGTGAGGCAGCATTGCAGTTGCAGATGTCCCAGTCGGCGGTGAGCCATGCGATCGCTGCTTTAGAAGACCATTTAGGAGTGATCCTATTTTTACGAGGACGACATGGGGCCCGCCTCACGCCCGTTGGAGAGCGAATTTTGGTTCGTGCCCGTGAGATGGTGCATCTGGCAGATGAAATTGAAAAGGAGGCAGACCTAACCAGAGGGCTGGAGGGTGGGCAGGTGCGGATTGCTTCTTTTCGGAGCGTGGCAACCCATGTACTGCCTTCGGTTATTGCCAAATTCCATCAGCAGTTTCCGGCGATCGTGGTTAGCCTAACGGAACACGAAGACTATTTGCATGTGGAACAAGCTCTACGGGACGGAGATGCCGACATTGGCTTTACCTTTATCCCTGCGGCGGATGATTTACAGTCGTGGAAAGTCTTGCAGGACGAATTTATTGCCTTGCTGCCCCCCAAGTTTCAAGCCGCCCATCCCCAACTCACCTGGAACGAACTGGTTTCTCAGCCTTTGGTCATGCCGCCCCACCCTTCCATCATGATGGAGCAAGTCTACACCCACGCCCAGTCCTACGGCTATCGGCTGAAGACTGCCTATGAAGTAAAAACCGACTCGACGATCGTCAATCTGGTGGCCCAAGGATTAGGGGCAGCCATCTTACCTCGGTTGGCCGCAGAACCAATCCCGCCTGCGATTCAGGTTTACAGCTTGCCCGTTCCCCTTCACCGCACGATCGGAGTTGCCGTTTTAGCCGACTCACTCCACACGCCAGCCGTCTATGCTTTTTTAGATGTGCTGAAATCGGCGATGCTGAAAAGTTGAACCGAAACAATCACGTAGAAAAAAGCAGATCCAAGACTTGTTTAGAGAAGTCATAGGAAGACTGGGGCGAAACGGGCTTGCTCAAAATTAAGCTGGCTCCTAGCTGCTGTGCTTCATCGGCGGAAACCGCATCTTGCTCTGAATACATCAGAATGACGGGGAGATCTTGAAACTGGGGCTGACGTTTGATCCAAGCCAACAAATCTAGCCCGCTCATGCCCGTTAAATTCATCTGAGATAGCACTAAATCTGGCAGTGGATAACGTGCTCTATCTGTATATTCCACTTCGCCTCTGAGGTAGTTAATTGCTTCTGCACCATCCAGGGCAATTTGGAAGGCAATGGCAACGCTTGTGGTGGCTCTGATCGCATCCATTGCCAGGATCAAAAAACCAAAATCATTATCAACTAACAAAACACTTTTCGTTGGAGGGGGACTCATGCTGGATAGCGTTTACCGATAGACAGGGGCAGAAGGGCAGCCATTTAGCAATTGCATGGCAGCAGTTTCCCATAATT
>PVWD01000435.1 GCA_003003615.1 filamentous cyanobacterium CCP2
CGGATCGGTGGTTACGGCAAAGGTCATTGCCACATCCGGTTCAAATGCTGTCATCACATAGGACTCTGGCTTCCCTAAATGCTTTGCCAAACTCGCAGATAAGTCATTCAGCAGTGCTTCGACATCTGGTTTTCCAGGAGCAGCGATCGAGGTTTGAACTTTGATCAGAGGCATGGTGATTGGGGGAGTGGGGTGTAGGGAGTGAGGGGTGGAGACGCGAAACTTTACGTCTGGGTTAGCCGCCGTATTGCCAGCCGGTGCTTTCTAACAGGAGGGGATCGCCTTCTCGGTGAACGCCTGCGGCAATGACTTCGCCAACAAAAACGGTGTGATCGCCGTGTTCCACAGAACCCACAACGCGACATTCTACATAGCCTAATGTGTCTGAAATGATCGGGCAGCCAGTTTCGCCTGTGTAAAATTCGACATCTTCAAATTTGTTGCCAACGCGACGCTGCGGTTTGAAGAATTTTTGGGCGAGGTCTTTCTGTCCGGCTTCTAAAATGCTGAGGGCAAAGACTTGGCTGGCTTTGATCATGGCGTGAGAGCGAGAGTCTTGCTTGACGCAATTCACAACCAGAGGCGGCTGAAATGAGGCTTGCATGACCCAGCTTGCAGTAAAGCCATTCACCTCATCGCCATCCTTCACGCCGCAAATGTACAGCCCATGAGGGATTTTCCGCAGCATTGTTTTCTTTGCCTGTTCGTCCAGCAAGGGGCTACCTCCCGATCGCACGTTACATGGTTTAGTGTAATCAGGAGTGGGGCATTTGAGAAGGGCGTTACTCTCTTGATTTGAGAACGGCAACCAGATCCAACTGATCGAGGTGACGACCCATCATCAGTCCTGATGCGAGGGCGGCGATCGTGGTGACAATTAGGGCAAAGCCATAGGTGGCGCGGCTGATGATTAGAGGCAGGCGGTAAAGTTCGGTATCAAGACCGCGAGCCATTAAAGCGGCAATGCCATGGCCCAGGATGAAGCCCAAGGGAATTGCTGCAAGGGTAAGGATGGCTTGCTCGCCAAGGAGGATCACGGCAATCTGCATTCTTGAGAAGCCGATAATTCGCAGGGTTGCCAGTTCGCGGCTCCGTTCAGAGAGGGCAATCCGGGCGGCATTATAAATGACTCCAAAGGCGATGATGCTGGCAAAGATAACCAGAATCAGCGTCATCACCCCCCGAACTTCGACGATCGTTTCTTGAAACTGTTCGATCGTGCTTTCCCGCAACAACACGCTGGCGACGGTAGGCGTTTGCTTGAGTTGGTCATAGAGGCGATCGAGTTGCAGGGCATCCACCGCCAGATAGGCTCCCGAAATGGTTCCGCCCTCCCGCATTAGGCGATTCAGGGCATGAATATCCATATAGGCAGACAAGCCCACCATTTCCTCGACCACGCCAACCAAAGGCACTTGGCGCACGGGTTTTGCCCCTTCCAAGACATTCACCGTTAACTGTTCACCGGGCTGAATCCCCAGGATTTCTGCTAGCTTGTCGGTTAGTAAGATCCCATCTAGCGGCAAATCGATCGGGGTCAGTTGGCGGTCGAACAAATTTCGCAGTTCTCCCCTTGGCTCTAAGCCTGTGACAGCCAGCTTATAGGTGCGGTGCTCAAACTGAAGCTCGGCAGCAACGGTGCGAAAGGGTTCGGCATACAAAACACCGGGCAAATGAGCCACATCATAGCGAGCCTGGGCCGGCCGTGGCTCGTTAAAGACGATCGTCACATCCTCCCGCTGGGCGCGATCGAACTGCACATCGATCAGATAATTCATCACGTCTCCGGTATAGCGACCCGCCATCACCACAGCCACGGCAAAGGCAATCCCGACGATCGACAGGATGGCTTTAATGGGTTTGCGTTCCAAATTGCGTAGAATAATTCGCCCAACCGGGGAAAGGACTCGCTGAAACCCAAATCGTTCCATCAGGGTACGGCGAAATGTTGTTGGCGGTTCGGGTCGCATGGCTTCAGCGGGCGGTAAAGAAACAGCCTTTTGCACCGCACTATAGGCTCCTAAAATGGCAGCACCCGTACTAAAAGCGATCGTTCCCAGGAGCATTGCCACACTCACCTCATACTCCAGCACTGGAAACTGAAAAAACTGCGTATAAACCTGATTCAACCCCCGACCCAGCCACAATCCTACCCCTATGCCAATCACCGCCCCAAACAGGGAAATCAGCAGCACAAACTTGAGGAAGTGCGCCCCGATCGCCCAATTTCCATATCCAAAGGCTTTCAGGATGGCAATTTGATCGCGTTGGGTAATGATCAGGCGCGACAAAAGGATATTCAACAAGAACGCCGCAATACCCAGAAAAATTGCCGGAACAATCACAGCATAGGCACGAAGTTGGGTAATTTCATCGGACAAAAACCGATTTGAAAGCTGATCTGCTCGGTCATAGGCTCCCAATCCGCCGTAGGGTTCCAAAATTTGATCTAGCCGAAAAATGATCTCATTTGGATTAGCTCCTGGAGCGAGGGATAATGCCACATCGTTGAAGGCTCCATCCAGATTGAAGGCAGTCCCCAAGGCTTCACGCCCCATCCACATCACGCCAAATTGCTCATTATCTGGCAGAAAGTCGCCCGTGCGAATTTCATAAACATATTCCGGCGACAGCGCAAACCCAACAATGCGGAGTGGCTGCCAGCGACGGTTAATCACGGCTGCGATCGTATCCCCCAACTCCAGATGATTCGCCTCTGCAAACGCCTCGCTGACCAGAACTTCGTCCGATCGCCCCGCTTCAATATACCGCCCCTGGCTGATATGCACATCATTCAGCATCGGGATTGGCTGCTCTGGAATGGAAATGAGCCGTCCGGTGACAGGTTCCGGACGATCGGGAAGATCCAACGTCACATCTACCACCACCCGCGTTTGCACCTGCGCCACACCGGGAATTGCTCCAATTTGCTGGGCGATCGGATTGGGTGCCCGTTTCAATTGCCCAAACACATCCGCAAATCGATACTGGTTGTAATAGGTCAATTGCGACAATTCCAGCGATTCATATGCCGTCTGCATCGACACAAAGCTGGCAATCCCGCAGGCAACAATTAGAGCGATCGCCAGAATTTGTCCCTTCAGGTGCAATAAGTCTCGTAATAATTTGCGATCGAGGGGTTTCATGGGAAATGACTCAATGAATGGTTTCGATCAATGATTTCGATCAATGGTTTTGATCAATAGCGGTAATTGAATCAGCCTCAAGCGACAACTCAAACCCTTTCAGGCATCATAGGAAAATCAAATGGCTTAATTTCCGCCAGAACTACCTGGACGAGTCGTGGATAAGTGAATGATTACTGAATTAGATCCTCTGGTGAGTCAACGCCTCAAGGCATCCCCAACCCAGATTGCCGAATTTTGCCAACGCTGGAAAATTATTGAGTTTGCCCTCTTCGGCTCTATCCTACGGGATGACTTTCACCCCGATAGCGATATTGATGTCCTGGTGACTTTTGTTCCTAATCCCGGTTGGAGTCTGTTTGATTGGCTCAGCATGGAGGATGAACTCCAAGCATTATTAGGGCGGGAAGTTGATATCACGGACAAACAAGGTTTGAAAAATCCCTATCGACGGCACGAAATTTTGAAGACTCATCAAATCATCTATACAAATGAACAATCGTGATGCGGGAGCTATCTGGGATATGCTGAATGCCATTCGCCTGATTCAGGAATTTACAGCAAATCTTAGCTACGATGACTATCTAGAGAGCGTTCTAACCCAAAGTGCCGTAGAAAGGCAGCTTGAAATTTTGGGTGAAGCGGCTCGTAGACTGTCCGAAGAATTTCGACAAGCTCATTAGAATTTCGACAAGCTCATTCAGAGATTAGCTGGCGCGAAATCATTGGATTATGCAACATTCTGAGCCACCGCTACGATGAAATCAAACAGCAAACCATCTGGACGGTGATCACCTCAGAGCTAGATCACTTTGTTGGCTAAACTAGAACCTTTGCTACC
>PVWD01000126.1 GCA_003003615.1 filamentous cyanobacterium CCP2
GGGGGGCAGTTTAGGTGTTTGATGGCAGGATGGGCAAGATGTTTATTCTGTAGAAATATGGGCTTTATTTTTTGACCTGTGGTTTGGGGGCGATGTATTTGCGGTAGAGGGGTTTGACCACGCCAGAAACCTGCCGCTTCAAATAGTCTACATAAAGCGGTTTGACGTGGGGGGCTGTGTAGCTCACGGTGGGTAAGTCCGATCGCGTTGCATAAACCACGAACACATCATTGGCAAACACTGGTGAGAAGCCTTTACTCATTAGCTTAAACAGGATAGACCCGATGCGATCGGTTTTGCCTTTGTGAACCACAACCCACTGGCTGGTAGTGTTGGCTGCTAAAAAAGTGCTGTGGTCATGAATCTCATGCTCCAGCTTAATTTTGAAAATGAGGGGGGCAATGAGCGGTTCAGTGGTTGGAACGTGAGCATTGAGAAACTCGATGGTGTTTTTCCAGGACTCACACTCGAAGAAAGGAGCCAACGCACTTTGTTTTTGGCGAGTGTTGACGGGGAAAACCTGAATGTAGTTGAAGGCTAAACCAACCGATCGAGTGTCTGGATCAAGGGGATTCAGCGCATTCAAAGAGGTAACGCGATCGACCTGAAAGGAAAACTCTGTAAAAGGAGTGGGTTTCAACGCCGACTGAGGCACAATCCCCTGAAAGAATCGTGTGCCCTGGTCGCTGTGGAGTAGATCTAGCTGAATTGGATGTCCATTAACTGCCATTTTTAGGCTTTGCAAGATATCGGGGGGCATCAGTTCGGCACAAATGATCCGAAATTCCGCCATTAAATCTGTGCTGAGGTCTGTGGCGATCGGCAAGTCCAGGCTGGAAACGGTGGTGGGCCCCATCCAACGGTAAGCCGGATGATTCGCAGGACATTCTCGGCGTTGCCAACCTGCTCCCCGTAAGGGTTCCCGGAAGTCATAGAGCAAAGATTTCGGAGCCGGACGGTGCAAGTCGGCATAGCGTTGTTGGTAGTGTTGGTCTAGCCAAAGGACTCGCGGATCGGCCGGCTCGCTGAGATTGGTTTCACTGCCATTTTGATTACCATACTGCTTGGCCAAATCCTGAATCATGTCTTCATAGCGAGATTCAAAGATTTCACGGGCATAGTGATACAGTTCGTGGTCAAGCTGAGTGTTTTCCTGGATCACCTCCAAGGTACTGGCAGACAGTTCACTCTCAGATTTTTTGGACTTTGCTGCGTTTTCTTTGCGGCTATTGAGAATCGGCTTCCAGCCAAAAATGTAGGACAGCAAAAACAGCGAATCCTGAAACCGCTCCACTAAACCCACAAAGGCAAACTGATCCAGGCTTTCCTTGGCAATTTCCAAAATTTCGGTTGGGGTTAATCCGTCCAGGTCAAACCGCAGCGTTTTGGCAACGTGATAGGTTTGAATGTTTTTGCCCACTTTGCCAGCCGTCAGCTTCTGGGAAAATTCTTCCAGGGTCATGTCCTTAACGGCGGGATAGTGTGGATCTCCAGGCATCCGGCGAATATATTCGTAGTGGGAAATTACTCTGGCGACGGGTTCCCGCAGCACCGTAACGTTCACAATTTGCTTGCCCGGAACAAGCTCTGGCAGGTTAATAAAGCCGAGGTGCCCCCGAAACAGGCGATATTTCCCGATCTCTTCCTTAGGCATTTTGGCAAGCTGGGCATTGAGCGTGGCAGGGCAAATCTCCTCGGAGTGAAAGTGATCCTCAACGATCGTCCTGAAGGTCATCCCAGCCGTTTTGGGGATATGGGAGAAGTACAGAACATCGTTGTCTTGCAGATTGTACTGAGCCGGAAACTTTCTCATTCGTCCAGAGATGCCTAGTCGGGGTTAATAAATCGAGAATATTACAGGAAAAGCTTTACCAATTGTTACCGTTACAGTGCCGCTTTGTTAACCGCACCGAGGTTAATTGGGACTCCAGCCGCCTCACAGTAGCTTTCCACCACCGCTTCCGGTTCACCAATCATCCGTACCACATGGTTTTCAATCCACATGGCCCGATCGCAAATATTGGCGACGCTGGCCACGGAATGGGTCACTAACACCATCGTTGTGCCGCTTTCCTTGAAGCTCATCATTTTGTTTAAGCACTTTTGCTGAAACCGGATGTCCCCCACGCCCAAAACTTCATCAATCAGCAGAATTTCGGGGTCAAGATGGGCCACCACCGAAAAGCCTAACCGCGCTGTCATGCCGCTAGAGTAAACCCGAATGGGGCGTTCAATGAATTCCCCCAACTCTGAGAACTCAATGATTTCGTCCATTTTGCTCAGCACTTCTCGCCGCGTTAGCCCCATCAAAACGCCGTTCAGCACAATGTTTTCCCGTCCGGTGAGTTCGGGGTGGAAGCCGGCTCCTAGGGCCAAAAGTGGTGAAATTCTGCCGCGCACCGTCACAATGCCGCGATCGGGTTTTAAAACGCCTGCCATCATGCCCAGCGTGGTGCTTTTCCCGGCTCCGTTTCGCCCAATGATGCCAAACTTTTCGCCCCGATACACCTCAAAATTGATATCGCGGAGAGCCTCAAAGCGATCGTTTTTGATGGATTTAATGTTTTTGGGAAAGTTAAACAGAAAATTCTTGATCCCTCTAATGTCTTTGTAGAGCGGATAAGTTTTACTAACGTTCTGAAAACTAATAACTGGCTCTCTCATATCAATTCTGCGAATTTCCAGGAAAGTTTCCGATAGATGGCATACCCAATCAGGAAGAAGATCACCGCATAGATCGCACTGATGAGCAAATAAAGCGGACTCATCGTTCCTTCTAAAATCAGTTGTCGCCAGTTCACCATTAAGCCAGCAGCCGGATTAATCGCAACTAAAAGCGTTCTGTATTCAACGGGGTAACGCTCGATCGTATATAAAACAGGAGTCAGGAAGAAAAGAAAGTTCATGACAATGCTGACCAACCGCTCCAAGTCTCTGAAAAACAGGTTGATGGCAGACAACCCCAGAGCCACACCATAGGCCATTGTGAACTGAATCACCAGCAGAATGGGAAAGCCATAGAACCAAGACCAGCTTGGACTTTCTCCAAAAAGCAGCAGCAGCAGCACAATGATGGGAACAGAAGCCAAAAAGTGAATCATGTGATTCAAGATGGCGCAGAGCGGCACGATGTTGCGGGGAAAGTTCACTTTTTTGATCACCGAACCGCTACCCACAAACAGGTTGGGCGAAGAGTTAATCGAATTAGCCAACCACTGCCAGGGAAACAGGCCTGCCACCAAAAAGAGAGGATAGTTCGCTTCCTGAACCCTCAAAATCAGCCCGAAGGCCACAAAGTAGACTAGTGCTGTGGCCATTGGGTTGGCGATCGACCACACATAGCCCAGCAGCTTGTTCTTGTAGCGAACTTTTAATTCTCGCTGAAGCAAGACAAATATTAAGTCGCGGTAGTTTTCCAGGTTTCGGTGCGAACCAAAATGCCTGACCTGACCTTCTTCAAACGTTGCCTTACCAACCACTCCTTCGCCTCCCCACGCGCAATATACAGAGCCACACTTGACAGATTCACCTGTAATCGGTTTTACACTATTTACCTCTCATCCTGCTGCGATCGGCCTCACCCTCTTTCCAGCCAGGCAGAAAACCAGATGTGTCAGCACTGTCAAAAAGTGGGTTCTTTCTGTGGCAAGCACTTCAAAGCAAGATAATACTCTACTCTGGCAAGTTGCAAAATACCTTCTTTGCTTTATCACCCACTTGGACGATTTCCAATAGGTGACTCTTATGGCAATCTATGTAACACTAACTTTAAAATTATTTAAGCTTTAAGCCCCCCTTCATTGGCGCATCAGACCAGCAGCCACAGCACACCCTTTTCCCTTAATCTGTCCAATGGCAAATTCTCATTCCCTTACCAGTCGAATCATTGGCGTGGCGTTCCTCGCTTCTGTTTTGGCTAGCTCTTGTAGCAACCCTCCCGCCCAAGGGCAAGGACAACCCCCTGTTTTAGTCGAGTTAGAGCAAGTTGAGTCTACAAATGTTCGTGAAGCCTCCGAATTTGTGGGAGCTTTAGAAGCCCAAGATCGGGTGGAACTGCGCCCAGAAATTCAGGGGCGAATTGTGGCAATTCAGGTTAGTCCGGGGCAAAATGTTGCCTCTGGTGAACCCTTGATTGAACTACGGGCAGAACGCAGTCAGGCGCAGGTGAGCGGAGCAGTGGCCGATGTGGAAGCTGCTGCTGCTGCCATTAGTACGGCGGAGGCCGAACTGGAAACGGCCCGGGCCGAACTGCAAAGTGCGATCGCCGATGAAGAGTTTGCCCAGTCGGATTTCGATCGCCGTCGTGAATTAGTTGAAGTGGGTGCTTTACCAGAGCAGGATTTAGACTCCTTAACTCGCGCCTTAAACTCGGCCACCGCAAACCGCACTGCCGCAGAAAGACGGGTTGAGGCTGCCAACGATCGCCTGGCCCAAGCTAGAGCGCAACTCGGCCGGGCCCAAGCCGACCAGCAAGCCGCCGCCACCGATTTAGATGATAGTGTTGTCCGTGCCCCGATTGCTGGCGTGGTGGGAAATGTGCCCGTTAAAATTGGAGACTTTGTTACACCCGATCGGGTTCTAACCAGCATCATCCAAAATGACACACTGGAGCTAAATCTGTCCGTGCCGATCGAGCGTTCCCCCCAGCTTCGGGTTGGGCTTCCGGTTGAACTGCTAGATTCAGAAGGCAATTCGCTGCAACGAGGGCAAATCAGCTTTGTCTCTCCAGAAGTGAACACCGCAGAGCAAGCCGTTCTTGCCAAAGCCAGTTTCCCAAACCAGGGGCAGCTTAGGGATGGACAGTTTGTTCGAGCCAGAGTCATTTGGCAAACGGGAGCCGGAATTCTGGTGCCAACGGAGGCAATTACCCGCATTGCCGGACAAACCTTTGTTTATGTAGCCCAACCGGCTGAAGATCCTGCCCCCGATGAACCGCAGCAAATTGCGCGGCAAAGGCTGGTTCAGCTTGGTGACATTGAAGGAAACCGCTATCAGGTGCTTTCTGGGCTGGAACCTGGAGAGCAAGTCGTTACGGCGGGCGTTCTTAACCTATCCGATGGTGCCCCCATTATGGACGGGCCACCTCCAACCCAGGAACAACCCATGAGTGCCCAATAGGTTTCTAAAAAGAATTGAATTCTTTATTTTTTGCAAAAGGTTAGTATGCTAACAATCAGTGCATGAATAACCAGTTGGGTGATGTCGTTCGTTTAGGATTCGCTTACGGTTTAAGGCAACTAGCTGAGCTACTTGTCCGTCCCTGTCTCGCCTCTGACCCCTGACCTCAAGTTATTATGTTCGCCAATTTTTTCATTAAGCGACCGATTTTCACTGCCGTTTGCTCCATTGTTATTGTATTTTTGGGGGCGATTGTTGTGCCAACGCTCCCTGTCGCTCAGTTTCCTGACATCAGCCCTGTACAGGTGGTGGTCACGGCAAATTATACCGGAGCCGATGCCGAAACCGTGGAAACGGCAGTCACTAATGTTTTGGAACGGGAGATTAATGGCGTACAAGGAATGCGCTATATCAGTTCCACGAGCGGCAGTGATGGAACGAGCCAAATCACGGTGACGTTTGAAGCCTCCGAAGACCCAGACATCGCTACGGTCAACGTGCAAAACCGGGTGGCACGAGTCGAACCCCTCTTGCCCAGCCAGGTGACGCAAACGGGCATCGTCGTTAACCAGCAAAACTCCAACTTTTTGATGGCAGTGGCCCTCTACCCGGAGAACGGCGAATATGATGCCACCTTCATGAGCAACTATGCCGATATTTACATGGTGGAGGCCCTGCGGCGGATTCGGGGCGTGGGCGATATTCAAATCTTTGGGGAACGGAAGTATGCTATGCGCCTGTGGCTTGACCCAAACCGTTTGGCCAGCCGAGGCTTGACGGTGCAGGATGTGTCGAGTGCGATTCAGGAGCAGAATATTCAGGTGGGAGCAGGGCAAATTGGTCAGCAGCCTGCACCAGAGGATCAGGATTATCAGCTCAACTTGAGGGCGGTGAGTCGGTTGTCGAGTGTGGCGGAGTTTGAGGAACTGGTGCTGCAAACGGGGACGGATGGCAGCCTGGTGAAGTTAAAGGATGTGGGGCGGGTGGAACTGGGAGCAGAAAACTACTCTACTTTTCTCACCTATAACGGCGTGGAAGCAGTGGGTTTAGGAATTACTCAGCGTCCCGGAACGAATGCCCTGCAAGCGGCAGAAGCGATTCGGGCTGAGTTGGCAAATTTGGAGCAGTCCTTTCCCCCTGGCTTGAGCTATGCCGTTGCCTTTGACACCACGACGTTTGTCTCGGCTTCCATGCGAGATGTGGTCATTACTCTCATTACCGCCGTATGTTTGGTGATTATCGTCCTGTTTATTTTCTTGCAGGATTGGCGCACGACGATCGTTCCTGCTTTGGCTATTCCGGTTTCGCTGTTGGGAACGTTCATCTTTACGCGCCTGTTCGGGTTTTCGTTGAACACGCTGACGCTGTTTGGCTTGACCCTGGCAACGGGTATCGTGGTGGACGATGCGATCGTGGTGGTGGAGGCGGTAGCGACGAAGGTGCAAGATCGAGGAATGCATCCGATTAGAGCCGCCAGTGAGGCGATGCAGGAATTATCCGGGGCAGTGGTTGCCACCTCCCTGGTGTTAATGGCGGTGTTCATTCCGGTGGCGTTCTTTCCGGGAACCACTGGAGCAATTTATCAACAGTTTGCCCTGACGATCGCCTTTGCCATTGTTGTTTCAACCTTCAACGCCCTCACCCTGTCGCCGATGCTTTCGGCCCTGCTGTTGCGTTCTCGTCCCGAAAGTCAGGGACTTCTAGGGCGAGCCTTTGCCCGGTTTAACCAGTTTCTTGATAATGTGCGCCAGCGTTATCGGGGTTCACTGCATTTCCTGACGCGCTTTAAGTATGTGGTTCTGGCGGTTTTCGTGGCGGCGTTGGCCTTCACTGCCTGGATGTATCAGGTTGTGCCGTCGGCCTTTTTACCAGAAGAAGACCAGGGCTATTTTATTACGATCGTCCAGGCTCCTGAAGGCACCTCACTCAACTACACGAAGCGCGTGCTGGATCAAGCAGATGAAATTGTGCGGCAATCGCCTGATGTGCAGTCCAATTTTGCGGTGACAGGCTTCAGCTTTGCGGGTTCTGCCCCCAACCAGGGTATTATGTTTACTTTGCTCAGACCTTGGGAAGAACGGCAGGGTGCCCAAAGCCGTTTGCAAAGCATTATTCAGCAGGTGCAAATGCAGTTTTTTGGGATTCCGCAAGCGCAGATTTTTGCCGTTGTGCCGCCCTCTATCCAAGGACTAGGCAACTTTGGCGGATTCCAGATGGAAATGCAAGATCGTCGGGGCAACCTGCCGTTAGACAATTTTGTGCAAAACCTCTACGGATTCCTGGGGGCAGCAAACCAGAATGATAATTTGCTGGGCGTATTTTCGACCTATGCAGCCAGCACGCCTCAACTGTTGGTGGAGGTGAACCGCGATCGGGCGAAGGCTCTCAACGTTGATATTGCTGATGTCTTTGAGACGTTGCAAAGTTTCCTGGGTTCTCAGTATGTCAATGACTTCACGCTAGATCAGCGCAACTATCGAGTGTATTTGCAGGCGGATCAGCAGTTTCGCAGTAATCCTTCCAACATTAGGCAGTTTTATGTGCGATCGGCGGATGACCAGATGATTCCGTTAGGAAATTTGGTTTCCGTGGAGCCAACTACCAGTGCCCAAAACATTACCCACTATAATTTATTTCGATCGATCTCCATTCAGGGGAGTGCAGCTCCAGGACGCAGTTCAGGGCAAGCCATTCAAGCAATGGAAGAAACCGCCGCTCAGGTGTTTCCGCCTGGGGTGGGCTATGAGTGGACGGGAACCGCTCTGGAGGAAATTGAATCCGGTGGGCAGGCTCCGATTATTTTTGGACTGGGATTAATCTTTGTGTTCCTGGTGTTGGCGGCCCAGTATGAGAGCTTTATTGATCCGGTGATCATTCTGTTGTCGGTTCCGTTGGCTGTGTTAGGAGCCATTCTGGCCCAATTCCTGCGGGGCTTACCCAACGATGTTTATGGACAGATTGGATTGGTCATGTTGATTGGTTTGGCGAGTAAAAACGCCATTCTAATTGTGGAGTATGCGAATCAACTGCGGGAGCAGGGATTATCGATCGTTCAGGCGGCCGTGGAAGCGTCTCAAGAGCGGCTTCGTCCCATTCTCATGACGGGGATTTCCAGCTTAATTGGCTTCTTCCCGTTGGTGATTGCGTTTGGGGCAGGGGCAGAAAGCCGTCAGTCGTTGGGGACAGCCCTGTTTGGCGGCTACCTGATCGCCACCTTCCTCAGCTTATTTGTCGTGCCGATTCTCTACATCATTGTGAAGGGCTTGAGCGATCGGTTCTTCCCGGTGAATAAAGATCGGCAAGCCCAAATTAAAGAGATGATTTAATCAATTCAAAATTTCGGTGCAACACTAATTTTACCGAACCGCAGAACTTGCATCCCTCAACAGTTGAAAACCGTAACGACGTGGAATATCGCCATGAGGGACTCGTGTCGGTTCGGCTCGATACCAATTTTTCAATAACTCCGCAGGGCTAGGGGATGTGGGCAAAACTTGTCCTAAGGCTCGTTGGACTCGAAGGCTGTAGGCTTCAGTGGCTGTACCGCTCCGGTAAAAAACCCTTAATGCCCCCCCCTGTTCCCGCATATACTGAGCCGCATTCCGTCCCATTGATGCTTCAAGGGCAACTTGATCGCGATGGATACGATTTTCGGCCCAGCGAATCAGTGAACTCGCATCCTGGTAGAGCGCATCAAACACATGCACCTCATGGGGGTTGTGATGGCGCAAGATCCGCATCAGGGCCGCCCCACCCCCGGAATGGGCTGTCAGAATCAGTCGATCCATCTGTAAATTTGCCAGCCCCACTTCCTGGGAAAAATGCTGGAGGCAAAAATCAATCAGCGTAGACAAACCCGATGGCGTGGTTAGGGCTGGGAAGTCATATCCCTTGCCGGATCTGCCACCAAAATAATTACCTCGTGGCAAAATCGCTAGGGTTGGTCGATCGCGCCCCAAAGATAAATCCATCGGATCATCAGGGTTCACGAAACCGCTGTTGGGTTCCTTGCTGCGGCTGAGAATCATCCGATCGCGATCGTCTGAATATCCGTGTAGATGAATAATGACATCAACCCGATCGGGCAGCACCGTCATATCATTCCAACGCAAAATTAAGGCAGGTGCAGTACCGCGATGACTGCGGAGAACGGGAACAGTGTTCAGTTCGGCTCGTCCAGCCGTAATCACCCTAGAAGTAGAATGACTCGTCGAGCGATGATTTAAAAGCTGTTCTGGCTGGGCCGTATTGCCGCGATATTCCCAATGCCACGGCTCATCGATCGCGGTGTTTTGGTAGTAGTGGTATTGTGCTGCATGGTTCGTCAGCCATTCAAAAAACCAGGACTGCCGCCAGCGTCGAATATTCTCTACATTGCTGCTTGCCCTCAGACGGATGCCATTTTCGGTGACGCTAAGATCTACAGCCAAGCCATTATTATGCAGGCTATATCCTGGTGCGCCCAAAATCCTGCCAATGTAGGAGGCCAATCTCCGAACGGCTTCCGCTCCGTACTGTCCCCCTGGCAATCCTTCTCGCTGACTGCGGGTGCGCTCCTCATACATGGGAAAGTTGTTCTGCCAACTGGCAAACTGTTGGGAAGCAGATCGATACCCACTCGTGATCCGAATTCCACTAACCGATCGGGCCCGTTGCACTCCGCGTTGTTTTTGCTGCTGCAAGTCAGCACGGGCCGCTGCCAACATTTCCCGACAAGCGATCGCCGCTGCCCCACGGGCCCGAATCCCATTTTCAATTTCTGCTAGTTCAGCCGCAGGCACATCACCCACAAACGATCGTCTCTGGGCTGCATTGTTAACCTGCCGTTCATAGACCCGTCGCATAAAATCAAGCTGTTCGGCAGAGGCTCCATCCCAGCGCAGTTGGGAAGCCGGAATTGCTTCGGGTGGAATGGTTTCTAGAATGAGTTGCGAAGTATTTTCTAACATGGAGGGAACAATGGAGTGAGCAGACATGGCAGAAAACTCATTGATTAAAAGAATGAATTGAGAAGAAATTAAAGATGAACTAACGAATATGCTTGATGGTCATGGCAGTGAGGCTGTCCACTTGTCCAGAGCGGAATGCTGCATCGGTGCGGCGGCGTGTTCCACTGAAAAAATGTTCTTGAAAGATTTTGACAGCTGCCACGGTGGGGGCATCGAAACGTCCTGTAACCGGGCAGTAATATCCAATTCGGCTGAGATCGGTCTGTAATTCTGTAATGACATCAACGGTAATGGCTGCGCGTCGAAGCCCTCCATAAACCCTACGAGCATCGTTATCTCCGGTGCGAAGCCGTTGGGTTGGGAAACTGCTAAAGAAACCGCCATAGTCACTGGGGTTGGGTGCCCCAGCGAGAATCATCATGCCCAATCCCGCAGCTTCTAGCGTTGCCCAGTCAAAATGGGAGCCAGGATCGCCTGATTTCCTTCCCAATCGGCGGTTTGGAGGAGCCTGATTATTAGTCGCGACATCGCTATGCCCAACAATTTGGTTGGTGGGAATATCGGGATATGCAGCACGAATGCGATTCAACAAATCCACCACTGCGGTCATTTGGGCCGCTGTATAGGGATCGCTACGATTGACAATTTCAATGCCAACCGAAAACCCATTGACGCTATTTTGCCCTAACCAGTGGCTATGTCCTGCATGAAACGCCTGCTCAGATTCATGCACCATTTTGATGATTTGCCCGTCCGTATCAATGACGTAGTGAGCCGATGTACTGCGGGGTGACAAAAACGTATTGATGGCACTGGATGCCCTGGTACCGCCCGTATGGTGAACCACACAAAGGACGATCGCCTGAGCGCGAGGACTATGGTTAGGCGATGCCATCCAAACCGGTTGGAGTTGAATCGTTAGTCTGCGTCCTGCCAGGACGGTATGGGGGGATGCTGCGACTGTGACTCTGCCCCCAGCAAGGGTAATGGTGGTTTCAAAGGGTCGCCAGATGCGATCGGGACGGGGCGTAGTGCTGGCAATCATCGGGCCAACCGGATCAGTAGTGCTGTTTGGATGGATGGCTCGCAGCGTGTAGGTTCCATCGGCAATGCCCGTCAAGTCGAGGGTGAATCTACCGCCGTGATTGGTGGTGCCTTGGGGGGCAGTTGTGCCAACGAGTTCTATATTGCATCCTGAGACGGTTTGATGGTGAATGATGCGGTTACGCACGACAATTTCGATCGTAGGAGTTGTTTCTTGAAGATCGGTTGCCCATTCATCAGCAAATGCTGCTTCCAGGACAGGTGTTTTGAATCGCAAAATCATTTGATCGTAGGGTAAGTATCCTTGTGCATCGGCAATGCGGCGAGCAAAGGCATGGTGCGTGCAGTGGGGAATGGCACCCACTTCTACAATTTCGGCATAGTAACCTGAACCAGCCGTTTCTGCGTCCCATTTTCCTTCCCATAGGGCAGCATCCTCGATCAAATTTCCCGATGCCAACAGAGCCGTATGGGTTAGGTTGGCTTCTCCAATGCGGCGCAGCAGGATATCGCCAGACTGCAAAGGCTGATGAACCGGCGATCGAGGGAGTGCGACTACATCAAACCATTGGTCAAACTGTTGATGAAGGGCAGGATAACGATCGCTGCTGAATGCCTCAAAAACCAGGGAAGGGCTGGGTAGACTGCGAAAAATTGCGCCATTTGATTCAGCAAATTCTGCCTGAACTCCAATTCGGGAGATGAGTTCTGTCCACAGGTCTACAGAGGGAGTCAGGGTTTCTGGATTGAGGTCATCTGCATGCAGAACAGACTCCGCAAAATCAATGAGTACAGGGGCGATCGTTCCTTCATTTAGTTCATCATCAGTATCAAGAATGGTGCCATCGTCGGCTAATTCATTCCAGTCGTTGTCTAATTCATCTGCCCAAGTTTGTTCAAAATCTAAGGTGATCTCTAATTCATTTGCTAAATTTGATTCATCGTAATTGCTGGAATTGGCGATCGTTTCATCTTGTTCACCAATATCCATGACGGCATCATGAATATCGCTTACATCTGTGTACATACCAGTGTCCTCAAGCGGGAAAGATAGGAAGTGCTGACGGGTTGGTGCCTGAGTTGCCCGTGAACGGCCGGTCGGCAGAACCGCTTGCTCCTGAACTTGGCGGGCAGCCACAACAGAGTCTTCAATGTGTAAATAACCGCTGCCAAAACGGAAAAGATCGGCTTCTGCTGCTGGCTTTTGGGCATTACCCAGCAATAGCTGTCGGGTTTCTACAATGTCTAATGGTCGTTTTGCTGCCTCAAACATTAGGGCGATCGTTCCTGCCACATGGGGGGCCGCCATACTGGTGCCAGATTTGCGAGTGAGGGGAGAAGTGTCCGCCCTTGAGCGAGGAGCCGATCGAGCCGCCAAGATGCCAACACCAGGAGCAACGATGTCGGGTTTCTCTCGTCCGTCACGGGTGGGGCCAGCACTACTGAAGCGACCAATTTCCCACCTAGGAGAGTGGGGGTTGTATGCCCCAACAGCAATGGTACGAAATCCATTGCAAATGGTTCCGGTGGTGCAATAGTGAATGGCATCTTCTGCATCAAATTGGGACTGGCATCCTGGCAGGGCAACATCTCGCTCAATCCAGGCATGAAAGCGTCCGTCTACAATGTCTTTGCCGATTAGGGTAACTTGCCAGTTTCCCTCAGGGGCAGAGGGATAGAGAAAAATTTGAATGTGATGGTCGTGGGTGTTTGGTTCGTGGGGCCGATGATAAAGTTTACCAATCACCCGATCGCCTTGCCGAAGCGGAAACTGCTCTCCTAGTTGTGCCGTTTGCAGCAGAACTCCCTCTGGTGAGCGCAACTCCACCGCAAAAGTATCTTTGCCGGAGTACCACACTTCTAGCTGGTTGGGGGTGATATCTGCTGGATCAACCTGCCAGGTAAAACGGCGTGGCTCATTGGGTCGAATTTTTCCCTGTGTATGAATCCGGCGATCGTGGTAATTGCCTGCACTCTGGACAATGGCCCGCCCAGGCGCACCGCTAACCGCCGCATCTAACCCTTGCTCGACCAGTGTTGTGCCATCATGCTGCTCTCCGTGCCTGCCCATGCTGAGATTAATTACCCAAGGACAGTTTCCTGCCGTTTTGGCAATAAAATCGATTGCCTCTAACAGGCTCACCGAACTTCCTAAATGATTCCACTTTTGATTTGCCAGCGTCCCCATGTGAACAAACACAAACCTGCACTGTGGAGCGATGCCCATTGGCCCACCGCCGCTGCCATTTCCCCCAGCAATGCTGGCTACATGGGTGCCGTGCGTTCCTTCCCCCCGTGGATCAATTTCTCCAGGGTGATACCCCAATGTTTTGTAAGGATCGATCGTTTGCAAGGCTTGGTTGATCTCAGCTTCACGATAGACTACGCCATACCCATAGGGCTGGGGGGGAGAACGGTTTAAGCGAGGACGCTGATCCCATAGGGCGATAATGCGCGTACTGCCGTCTGGATTGAGAAAATCGGGATGGGCAAAATCAAACCCCCAATCTACAACTCCAATTACCACACCCCGTCCAGTTTCAGCTAAATCAGGTGGACGACGACGATCCCTCCACTGTCCGAATTCTGGCAGAATTTCTGCTGGTTCAAGCTCGATCGTGGGTTCAGGAGTGAGAAAACGAGAGGCTTTGAGGCTAGACACAGCTTCATCTGCTCGCACCTCCAAAATCACTCCTCGCTGCAACCGTCCAGTCACAATATGGCCAAACTGACTCACAATGCGAACCCCTTCAGGAATGTGCCCTGGTCGATTCAAACGGACGATCGCAGCAACCTCATCAGCTTGGTTTCCTGCTTCCAACAGTTCCCACAGGGCAGGCTCCATAACATTCACCTCACTTATGGCGGATGCTTGTAGGAACGCAAGGTGAAACGTTCCCACAAACAAACCTGCATACCTGAATCACATTGAGATGTACTCGTTCAATCGCTTCAATCCAGATCTTGCACCAGTCATCCCACCCGCCCTGCAATCAATCGTGGGCTAATGGCTCAAACCCATTTCAATGGGTTGAAAGCATTCTCTATCAAGGGTTTCAGTCCGTTTGAACGGACTTCAGCAATTAGCCCCGAATTGATTCGAGGGCGGAGGATTGGGAAAGGTACAAGATGTGAGTTCAACCTACTGCACAACGGTTCGGCAGCATGACTCATCAACGCTCAACATCACCTTTTCTCCCTGCGGATGTTTTACACAAGAACCATCTTCAACTGCCGGAACTTGTTCCATGACAATGCAGTAATCTTGGGCCCCAGGCGGGTTTACCTCCACCTCAAAGCCAGCACATGCAAGTTTTGCTTTTGCAGTTCTGAGGGTTTCACTGACAACGCGAGGCACCGGAACGTTGATTTCGGGCATTCCTTTCCCTGCGCTAACCAGCAAAGTGAGGCGATCGATGCTACTAACAGGTGTCCCTACATCCCAACTCTGCATCACCACTGTTCCCGCCTCTTCAGGGCTATGAACTTCCATCTCGTTAAATGAAAGATTGAGCTTTGCTAACTCTGCTGCTGCATTCTCAATGGACATGCCAATGAGGTTCGGAAGCAGCACTGGAGGCGGTAGCGGCGGTGGTGGCGGCAGGGGAGATGGAGTGACACCGTTTTGTCCTGCTTCAGCCTCGCGACGAGCTAATACAGTTGTCACCACTAGTCCGGTTGCAGAGGAACCCAGCATGCCTCCCAGTACCGCTAGCCGAGTGCGGGCCGATGGGTCGGTAACGCCCTGTCGTTCTGCCAAAATGCTTGAGATTACAAAGCGACCTGCAAATGAGTTCAAAACCATTTCAGTATCTCCTAATGGCCGATGGATGGGATGGGAAATAGTTCAAATCCATTACCTCCTGCCGCCCAAGCCGCCGCTCAATGCCAGCACCAAAAGCAGCATCGTGCTACTGTCACTGCCACCACTGCCAGTTCCAGAACCACCCAAACCGCCCAAACCACCAACCAGTAAGAGGGGCAACAAGAGGCTGAGGCTGTCATTGGATTCGGTTAAAACCCGCACGTCTCTTGGGTTTTCGTTGTCACGATCGCGGACTGTAATGGTTTCCGCCGGGGGACGGCTCAGAGCAGGTAACAATGCCAGCAGTTCCAGTTTCTGGCGCGTATCTTGCTTGATCATCTCGCCTTGCTTCTTCCGTTCGCTCACTTCCTTCCGAAGCAAACCAACCTGCCGAGTTTGCTCAGCACTGACGGCATTGATTCGGTTGCTATTTGTTTTAATGGCATCTGCGTTGGTTTTAATCTGACTGCCTACCCGCGCAAGAGCAGCTTGCAATTGAGGTTGGGTGACATACTGCGAAGTTGGACGAGGACGGTAAAGCTGGCTACCCGGTGCTGTGCGGGGTGTAGGCATCCGACGGCGAGGCATCATTCGACGACGTGTACGTTCTGACCAATCACTCTCGTCGCTTTCATCGTCATACATTTCGTCGTATTCTAGTTCTTCCATCATGTCTTCCAAGGTTTCCAACTCTTCTACTGCAAAACTGTTGGTATACATGGCAAATTCTCTCCTAAGGGATGGGATTTGTTTGTTGAGAATTGGGTCGCGAACCTGTCGCTTTGGGATTCATTGCAGAACGCGGATTTGCTGTTTCTTGCTTGTATCGATGCACCGCTGGAACTACGAACTGACCAAACAAAGAACGATCGAGGGTAAAGAAACCGGCACCCCCTTGACCGCCACACTCTGGGCATTGGGCATCTTCACCCCAGCACAAATAGCAAGCTCCAAGAGCCGCTGCCAGCATATCGTTTCTTGCCCGCAGGTCTTCCAGTTCGGCGTACAGCAGGTCTATTGTATTTCGCAGATGCCGCAACGCCTTGGCTTTCTCAGCGGCCCGTGCCCGTGCCCGTTGTTCTTTCTGTAAGCGTTCTGGATCTGATTCCGATTCAAGTTCTAATTCAAATTCCGATTGAGATTCATCAACGATCGTCTCTGATGGTTGCTGTGCTAACAGTTTGACCAAGAGCGATGTGGTGGGGTCGGTTTCATCGAGTTGGGAAAGCAGCACATCTTTTACAGACAGACCCTCTGAACCCGCTCCTGCCAAAGCCTGAAGCAGCAAAGGATTGATATCCACTTAGCAGCCCTCCCAAATGTCATATTCACCATAGAGTTCTGTCAGTTCAAGCGCGTCGTAGAACTCATCAAGATGATTCTGCCTGGCTGAGTAGCGCAACTGAGCGGATGGGCGAGCTGTTTCAACGGCAAGCTGTTCTTGGTTCGTCTGTTGCAGCAGGTTGAATAGGGCGATTGCCCGTGCTTCTGGTACGGCTGGATCAGCAATGAGGTTTCCTTCACCGTCTAGCAAATAAGCTGGTACAGACTCCCCCATTGATGGAGAGCCAGTTGGACTGGTTGGCAAATCGGCTATGGAAGATTGTTGGGCCGCTTGCTGTCCTAAAACACCCAACATATTGGCAAATGCCCTCGTTGGAACCTGAACATCACCCACTTGAATCTCTTGCCGAGCAGCCGACCCGATCGCCATTGCCAACAGAGCTTGGAGCACTTGAGGTTGCAAAATCGCTGAAACGAGTTGTGTGGCTGTTCCTGCTGCCAGGTTAGGAGCGGGTTGGGCGATCGGCTGTTGCGGCATCGTTGTCATTGGCATGGGTTGTCTGCTGCCTGAGATTGGCCTTGGGGCCTGTCTCTTATACACATCT
>PVWD01000436.1 GCA_003003615.1 filamentous cyanobacterium CCP2
GGGGGAGATCTTCTGAGGCTTGATGTTCTGGGACTTGAGGGTCGATCGCTGCCTCAATTTCCATTGGTTCTACCCGTCGCCAGACTTCTCCCCAAATCAAGAAATAGCCACCAGCATTGGGACTGGCTGAGTCGGATGAGGACTGAGCTAAACCTTGTTGAGAATCAGAAATCCAACTACCGTGTAGAATCGCCATGCCAGTTCGCAGTCTCCAACGATCGCCGCAAAATCAATAGCTTGAACAAAACCCCTTGCCCCAGTTCAGCTTCTTCAATGAAAGAATCTCTAAAAATGGGATAAGTGGTTTTTGTAGACACATATTTCCGTAGTGTCTCGAAAATTGTCTGGATATGTAGCCAACTGTTTATAAAACTTTGAGGAATCAGGTGAATGTTTATGAGCAATTTGCAACAAAACAGCTTGTAGGGGAAGCGAGATCAGCCAGACCCAGCCTAAATCCCTCCACCAGAGTTAGGGCTGCCTCAATTAGGACTCATTGTATCGAACGATTTCCCCTGAGTGCATGAAGTTCCACGGGCAGGCAAGATGATTGCGTTACAGATAACTTTTTCCAGTGGCAGGTTAAGATGCCTGCGTTACAGATAACTTTTTCCAGTGGCAGGCGAGATGATTGCGTTACAGATAACTTTTTTCAGTGGCAGGCAAGATGCCTGCGCTACGGATGACCCGTTCGATCGAAATGGGATAAAAATAATGGGCCAAGAATAATGGGATAAAAATAATCGCCAAAAAATCTTCATCAAAGAGATTGACGGAACCTCAAGAATTCTCTACGCTATTCGATTAAGACGGCAAAATAACCCTGGTGCGGTGTGAGTCGTCTGGATCTCAGAAGTCTAGCGTGACCAAGCGGTGAACACAACACCACTCAGCCACTAACCCGACAGACAAGCTAGCAACGAGTCTGTACAGGCTAGGGTTTATTTTAGCGAAGGCTAGGGTAAATCTTGGACTGGTGGGGAAAACTCGGCTTCTGAGTTTCTTACCCCAAAACCCTAAAGGAATTCCCATGACAGGCGAAAACTTCATACTCAGTTCCGGCAGCGAAACCGACTCGTTGCCCGATCGTGAATCGATCAAGTTAATTGCGATCGGTTCTCCCAACGGCGTGAATGAAATCATTCATCAACTCCACGTCCTCAACGTCCGGGATGCCACCACCTGGAGCCGCTTTCTCCCCACTCCCAACCCGAACGAAGTGATGAAAATTAACACCCACTACCGCATTCGGAGGTAAGACAACCGCACTTGCAGGGATATGGCAATGCCATGTCCCTACCGATTTATTCCAATTAATTTCCACCTTAAAAGAAACATTCTTAAAGAAACGTTCTCATTGCATGGGGCAAATGTCCCGTATCGTTATGCGAAATCAGCCGCATCTCTCCGGTTTGCTTGATCAAAACCTCACTAATGCCACAGTTATACATTGTTGTGTTGTCCCAGGCTTCAGGAGACACCTGCAAAACGCAACAAACCAAATAGCGAATAATATTGCCATGACAAATTAAAACGTCATGCTGTTCGTCTGCTTCGGTTTCGGTTGCTCGAAAAAACTGAGTTAAAGCCTGATCAGCCTGAATTTTGGATTCCTGGAGCCGCTCTGGGGAAATTTCTCTAAACCAGCCTCGCGTGGGCAAACAAGGAACACATTCTCGCAAAAGTGGAGTTGGCTGCGGAGTCAAGTCTGGGAACGGTGCAGCTAAAATTCTGGCGGTTTCCAGCGATCGTCCCAAATCGCTATGATGAATCGCGGCGATCGGCAGTTTGGCTAGGCGTTGAGCCGTTAAATGTGCCTGCTGTTGACCGATTTCAGTTAAGTATCCATGCCGATCTTTGGGTTCCGTATCTGCATACGCTGCATGACCATGACGAACCAGGTAAATGATGCGCTGTCCCATACTTTCTCCTTGGAGGAAAGGACTATCTAGCATCTACCGGGAGGCGATCGGCAATTCCAGATGGAAGGAATTGATCAGAATTAATCGAGGCATTGGTAATCTCCAGAAGATGAGGTTCACCTTTACTCACAACGCTAATAAAGTAACGATCGCAGGCAGTAATTTACTACAAGCCTCCGCAAGTTTGGCGGCTTCAGGGAGAGCGGCAACACTAAAATCAAGTGGTAATTTCTGTTGGGATGATTATAATCTACGGGAAGTAAAGTCGGATGATGGGAAAAAGCTGTGATGAAAACGGTCTACACCGAGTGGGAGGAACAGTCCACTCGCTCTGCTCAAGTGGGTTATGCAGAACAGGCAATTCTTCTTGAACGAAGACGATCGCACCCCGAAATTAGCGTCGATCGGCATCAATATATTTGCTACAAAGTCAGCGATTTGCAGAGAACAGAGCCACCTTCAACAGAAAAAGTTTCAACCCCAGAGCGATCGATCTGAAGCAGGTAAATTCAATCCCTTGTACAGTGGATCATCCTGGTTAACTGGGTGGGTATTTCCCCACCCTTTTGTTTTCCAATTCTGATTGACTGATTGCATCGGGTGTATCCCACTTTTGCATTTCCATGACTAATCTTTCCCTGGCAGGCAAGATGCCTGCGCTACGGAAATCGATCCATTTGCATCAATGGGATGCTCCCCTGATTGCATCTGTGTAGCGCGAAATCCGTTTGTTCCTTTACGGGGGACAAATTTAGCTATGCTAATCACATTAATGAATTGGATTTTAATCAATGAGTAATAAAGAAAAAAACGTCATTAATGTTGATCCGGCTACGCTGCTGCTATTCGTCGTTATGCTGCTATTCGTTCCCCTCATTTTGGCGGGCTTCCTTTCCCAATAGGCTTTACCAAATTTACACCCGCTTTACCCTTTTCCCACAAAGCCCCAACGCCGCTTTACCCAAATTTCCTGCCCGATCGCTACCATAGGGCAGAAGTTTTCAGATGGATTGCGGACTCCTTCTCCAATCCAGCCTTCACAGGGTCGCTCTGCCATGTTGTACACCATTACCACCCTGATTTCCTGGAAGAGGCAGAACCCTGAATGGCTAGTGTTGAAACATTTGTTGGAACAACTCAGAACGATACGCTGATTGGCACCGCAGGCGATGATCAAATCATTGGAGATGCAGGAAACGATCGCCTCGTGGGTGGAGCCGGAAACGACCAGCTTTACGGTGGTTTAGGCAACGATACCCTGGAAGGCAGTTTGGGCAACGACACCTTATATGGTGAAGCCGGAGACGATTTGCTGTTGGGGCAAGCCGGGGACGACCAACTTCAAGGCGGCGAAGGGAACGACACGTTGCAGGGCGGTGATGATAACGATACGCTGTTTGGCGAAGCAGGAAACGACGCGCTCTACGGGGAAGCCAGCGATGATGTGCTGCATGGCGGCGAGGGCAACGACACCCTATTTGGCGGTGAGGGAGTCGATATTTTGTACGGCGAGGCTGGTAATGATGTTTTACAGGGGGACGCTGGCAACGACAAACTATATGGCGATGTCGGTAACGATTCTCTAAACGGCGGCGATGGCGATGACTTTTTGAGTGGGGGAGCCGGAAATGATTCCTTGCGTGGCGGAACCGGAACAGATCAGCTTTACGGCGGACAAGGAAACGATACGGCAAACGGAGAGGCTGGAAACGACACCATTTTTGGTGAGGCGGGAGATGATTCCTTGGCGGGTGGGGCTGGAAACGATACCTTGTATGGCGGTGAGGGGAACGATCGCCTGCATGGAGGAACAGACAACGACTGGCTCTCTGGCGAAACTGGAAATGATTCTCTAGAGGGGGGAGCCGGAAACGACGCTTTAACGGGCGGGGCTGGAAATGATACGCTACATGGCGGCGAAGGGAATGATACCCTCTTTGGCAGTGAAGGTAGCAATGCCCTGTATGGAGAAGCCGGAAACGACTGGCTGTTGGGCGGTACCTATTCTGACACGCTGAATGGCGG